>VGRJ01000008.1 GCA_016875405.1 Deltaproteobacteria bacterium
GGATCGAGGCGGGCATGGCCGCGTTCGCAAGCGAGGGCCTCGACGCCCCGAGCCTCGACTCGATCTGCGAGCGCGCCGGTTACACGCGCGGCGCGTTCTACGTGCACTTTAAGGACCGGAACGACTTCATCGCGGCGGTGATGGACGGCCTCACCGCCGGCTTCATGGAGTCGATGTTCGGGACGCCCGAGGAGCCGACCGAGATCACCGAGCTCGTCACGCGCTTTGCCCAGGCGGTCACCAGCGGGAAATACCCGCTCCCTGGCGCCGTTCGGCTGCACCACGTCCTCGACGCTTGCTCGCGCGATCCGGAGGTCCGGGCGCGCCGGGCCCAGCTCTACCGCCAGGCGATGGACAACGTCGGAGCCTCGGTGCGCGACGGGCAGCAGCGCGGCCTCGTGCGCCGAGACGTCGAAGCCGGGCAGGTCGGCTCGCTCCTCGTGGCCATCGTCCTCGGGATCGAGGTGCTGACGGAGCTCGAGGTGCCCTTCGGGACGATGAGCGCCGCGGGGACGATCCTCGACCTCGTGCGGCCCGTCGGACAGCCCGAGGGCAGCGACGCGAAGCGGGCCGGTACCCGACGGCGCTAGCGCACCTGGCGCTTGACATACGAGACCGTATGCATTTAACCTACGGGTCCGTATGAACACCCACGTTCCCCCGGTCCGGTCGTCCGCGGCGTTCGCCGTTCTCTTCGCCGTTGGCGCACTCGCGTGCGGCGGCTCCTCCGATGCCGACGGCTCGTCCACCTCGGCGACGAGCGGGTCGGGTGGTGTCGGAGGCGCTGGCGGGGCCGAGCCGCTCCCGACGCCGAGCGCAGCCGACCGCGCCTTCGCGATGCTGACGGGGCGCTTCGACTCGAAGGAGCAGGCCGAGGTCGACCCGGAGTACTACGCGGTGCAGCTCCAGACGTGCGTCGTCGACGCACCGGCGCTCGGCGAGCGGGTGCTGTACGTCGAACAGGCGTTGATGACCAAGCTCGGAGCGCCGTACCGGCAGCGACTCTACGTAATCTCGCCTGTAGCAGGCTCGACGACTCGCGTGACCAGCGACATTTACGATCTCAAGGCGCCGAAGCAGGCGGTGGGGCTTTGCGACGCCGAGGCGCTGGCGTCGTTCGAGGCGAGCGATGCGATCAAGCAGGACGGGTGTACGGTGGGGCTCGAGTTCGAAGAGAGCGCGCAGCGCTTCGTCGGCGGCACGGATGGCAAGGCGTGCAAGAGCACGCTGAACGGAGCGTCGTACGTTACGAGCGAAGTCGTCCTCGACGAGAACATCGTCGAGAGTTGGGACCGGGGCTACGACGAGAGCGATTCGCAGGTGTGGGGGGCCGTCGCGGGTGCATACCGGTTCGTACGTCGGACGCCGCTCGCCCCCTGAGCCGTCAGGCCGACGCGCTCAATCGCTCGAGAGCACCTCGAGCGCTTGCTCGGTGAGCGCGAAGCGAGCGTCGGGCGCGGGCCGGCCCGAGCGGTCCTGACACTCGATGCACGAGGGCGTGCGCCAGTCGATCGGCAGCCCCTCGCCATCGAGCGCGTAGTGGCACGGCTCGCCGTGAGGGCACGGGTGTGCCGCGATGTTCTGGCCGATCGTGGCCCCGCAGAGCGCGCACGCGCGGAGCTTGCCCATCGAGGCGGGGTCGTAGCACGAGTCGCGGCCTTGCCACGAGCGACCTTGGAGCGGGCTCACCTTGCGCCTCGCCGGGCTTGGGCTACCACTCGGGCGGATGAAACGAGCCCCGCGAAGCGCTCCTCGAGGCGCCGTCTCCACGCTGCGACTCATCTTCGGTGACCAGCTCACTCGCTCCCTCGCGAGCCTCCGCGACGTGGCGTCGAAGGACGACGTCATCCTCTTCGTCGAGGTGTCGGGGGAGACGCGTCACGTGCCGCATCACCCGCAAAAGATCGCCTTCATCCTCTCGGCGATGCGGCATTTCTCGGCGGAGCTCGCGAGCGAAGGGCTGCGCGTCGAGCACGTTCGCTGGGACGACCCAGAGAACACCGGGAGCTTCGGCGGGGAGCTCGCGCGCGCGGTCGCGCGACATCGCCCGGAGCGGCTCGTCCTCACCGAGCCGAGCGAGTGGCGCGTCGCCGAGATGGTGCGCACGTGGCAGGCGACGCTCGGGCTCCCGGTTGAGGTCCGCGAAGACGACCGCTTCCTCTCGAGCCACGCCGAGTTCGCTCGCTGGGCCGCGGGCAAGAAGAGCCTCCGGATGGAGTTCTTCTACCGTGAGATGCGCCGCAAGACCGGGCTTCTCATGGAGGCGGGCGAGCCCGTCGGCGGCGAATGGAACTACGACTCCGAGAACCGAAAGCGCCTCCCTGCGACCGAGCGCCCGCCGCGGCGCGCGCGCTTCGAGCCGGACGACACGACGCGCGAGGTGCTCGTGCTCGTCGCGCGTGAGCACTCGGATCACCCCGGCACCCTCGACGGCTTCGGTTGGGCCGTGACCCGCCGCGACGCCCAGCGGGCGCTGGCCCACTTCATCGAGGACTGCCTGCCGCGGTTTGGGGACTACCAGGACGCGATGAAGAGCGGCGAGCCCTTCCTCTTTCACGCGATCCTGTCGCCCTACCTCAACGTGGGCCTCCTCGGCGCCATGGAGTGCTGCCTCGCGGCGGAGGAGGCGTACCGACGTGGCGCCGCGCCGCTCAACGCGGTGGAGGGCTTCATCCGCCAGATCCTCGGGTGGCGCGAGTACGTGCGCGGGATCTACTGGCTCGAGATGCCGCGCTACCGCGAGACGAACGCGCTCGCCGCGAAGCGACCGCTGCCGGACTTCTACTGGACGGGTGACACCGAGCTCCGCTGCCTCCGCGAGTGCGTCGGCGACACGATGCGGAGCGCCTACGCGCACCACATCCAGCGGCTGATGGTGCTCGGCAACTTCGCGCTGCTCGCAGGGCTCGCGCCCGCCGAGGTCGAGGAGTGGTACCTCGCCGTGTACGCCGACGCCTTCGAGTGGGTCGAGCTCCCGAACGTCCACGGCATGGTGCTCTTCGCCGACGGTGGGCGGCTCGCGTCCAAGCCCTACGCGGCCTCGGGCGCCTACATCCGACGCATGAGCGATTACTGCGATGGGTGCCGCTACTCGCCCGACGTGAAGACCGGACCCGACGCCTGCCCGTTCAACCCGCTCTACTGGAATTTCCTGCTCGAGAACGAGGCCCGTCTCGGCAAGAACCCGCGCCTCGCGATGCCCTACAAGAACCTCGCGGCGATGAGCGCGGACCGCCGCGCCGAGATCCGCGCCGACGCGCAGCGGTTTCTCGACGCCCTCCCCCACGGCGGCTGGCGAAGGAAGCTGCCGGTCGTCGAAGGCTCCGTCGATCCCGACGAGCGCGCTTAGTTGCAGACGTCGTCGCAGCTCGAGTCGGCGCAGGAGAGCAGGGCCTCGAGCTCGGACACGCCGTCGGGGTGCGCGTCGTAGCACTGCTTGTGGCACGAGAGCGCCTTCGGGCCGCACCCGTCAAAGCACTGCCACAGCGCGAAACAGTCGGGCTTTCCGAAGCAGGCGTTCGTCTCGGCCGCGCAGTCCTTGAAGGCGCAGCCCGCGCAAGGGGTGTGATCGTTCGAGCCCCACGGACATACGGCGTCGCATGTCGTTCCGGCGCAGCCGCTCACGGCGAGCAGCGCTGCGATCCCCTCGGGATGCGTCGTCATGCAGGCCTCGAAGCAGCCGGGCGCGTCCATGCAGTCGCCCGCGCATGCGAAGAGCGCGAAACACTCAGCGTTCCCTTGGCAATCGCACCAGGTCGACGCACACTCCGTGGCAATGCAGCCGGTGCACGGCTCGTTGAAGGACGGGCACACGGCCTCGTCGCCGCCCGCGCCCGAGCTCGCCACGACGGTGATGCCGGGGGAGGTTCCGCCGGTGCTGACGGTGCTCGACGTCACGCCGGACGCCGCCACGACCTCGGCGGGCGCCCCACCGCCCGCGGTCGTGCTCGCGTCCTCGACGAAGACTTCGGAGCACGCGGCGGCAAAGAGCAAGACGACCAAGCACGAAGCCTCGAGCGACGACATCGAAGGATCGTCGCTGCCGTGCGGCACGCTTGTCCACTCGAAAACGAGCGGCCGCCCCGGAGCGCCGTCAGCGCGACGACTCGAGCGTGACGTCGACGCCACCGGGCGGGCTGTTCGCGCGAACGAACGCCGCCAGCGCCTCATGGAAGCCCGACACCTCCGCGCTCGCGGCCGTGCCGGCGAGCGGATCGATGTGGGTGAGCATCGTGACGTCGAGCACGCGAAAGGCGTTCGGCTCCGAGCGCGGCTTGCCCGCGAGCGGGCGACCGGGGCCGATCGGCACCGCGTCCACGAGGGCGCGGAGCGCATCGAGTTCCTTGACGTCACCGACGAGGCCCGCGACCGCCGCGAAGATCGGCAGGTTCATCGTGCGCCCGTGAAGGGCACGCAGCCGGTAGTCGTCGAGCGGCCAGGCGCCCTCTTCGAGGACCAGCGTCGAGGCCGCGGACGCATCGAGCGGCAGGCGCGCGGGGAAGTACCACTCCGAGAAGTCGAGCCCCGGCCCCTCGTGCCAGGAGCGCGCGAGATCGTCGAGGTCGGTATGCTCCTTCGGCGAGGTCGCGTCGAACTCGACCCAGCCGTAGGTCGCGTCCGGGTCGCTCGGGTGAACGAGGGTCGACCCGAAGAGCCCCTTGTACGACGAGATGGCTCCTCCGGTTCCGTTGCCGCACGACACCGCAGCGAACGAGAGGCCGTTCGAGGCGTCGTCGAAGGCGAAGCCCATCGCCGCACGGTTCGTCATCTTCGGGACCGAAGGGAGCGCGAGCAAGGTCTGGAAGAGCGCGTCGCGAGTCGGGTCCTCGACCACCGCGTCGGGTGCGAGAAGCGCGCGCATCGCCGTGATCGAGGCAGAGGGGTAGACCTTCGTGCCGAGGAGCGGCAGCGCGACGTAGCGCGTCCCACCCTGGATGGCCGAGAGGCTCGTCGCGCCGAAGCCGCCGGGCCCACCGGCGCCGCCCTCGACGTACTCGTCCTTGGTGATCGGAGGAGCGGCGGCCCCCTCGGAGCGCGCGACGCCGTCGACGAGGGCGAGCCCAGCGAGCTCGTCGTAGCCAGGAGTCCCGTCGAAATCCCAGGCCGCGTACTCCTCCGCGATCGTGGCGCCGAGCGAGTGCCCGACGAGGAACACGCGCGCTCGACGGGCCTCCGCGGGGATCGACTCGACGATCGCGCGGAGGTCACCGACGGTCGTCTCGAGGCCCCACTCGGCGGCGAACGGGAGCGCGCTCTGCGTCACGAAGCCGTCGAAGGTACGCCCTTCGACGGGCTCGCCGTCGACGTAGTAGCGGAGCGCGAGCTCGGGGTCGCCGCGGACCTCAGCCACGTCGAGGCCGTGATGATCCTCGAGCAGATTCGAGCGACGATCGATCGCCCAGGCCTCGATCGCGTCACCGGGCGTCGAGGCGCGGACGAGCGCGCGGGCGAGCGGCTCGAAGCTGCCAGCTCCGCCGAGAAAGCCCGGCATCAAGAGGACGATGGCGCGGGCGGGCTCGGCCGGCTCGCTTCGGTAGCGGACGACGCGCACGACGTCGTGCTCGTCCGGAGTCGAGGGCTCGTCCTTGCCGCGCAGCACGACCACCTCGCGACGCACCGTCACCGCACCCTCCTCGACGATCGCGGAGGCCGGAGGCGGCACGTAGGCTTCCGGACCTGGCGGAGGCTCCTCGCTGCCGCACGCGGTGACGAGCGCGGCCGCGACCAGCGCGACACCCTGTGCAAACCCACCAAGCCGCGAGCGACGGTTCACCATCAAGCCGCTGTAGTATTTTTCATTGTCGATTGAAACACGCTCAACAAAATGAGGCTGACCGTTCGTTTCTTGTCGATTGTTTGCATATTGTTTGTATACTGCTCACCATGACTCTTCGGCCAGTTATGCTTTCCCGCCTCGCTCTGTTCCCTCTGCTCGGCGCAGCCGCGCTGGTCTCCGCCTCGGTGGGCGCCTGCGGTGAGGACGCGAGCAAGGACGGCACGACCGGCGGCGAAAGCGGCGCGGGCGGCAACTCGCAGGCCGTCGGCTCGTGCAGCTACACCAACGCGTTCTCGAAGGGCACCGAATGCAAGCTCTACTCGGGCAGCGCGTGGACCGCGGAGACTGCGAAGGACGACTGCGCAGTTCCGGCTCCGGGCGCCACGGGCACCTTCAGCGACGGAGCGACGTGCGACCTCGCGTCGACGCTTGGCACCTGCCTCGTCGACCCGGGGGATGGGCTCGCGTACACGCTCGCATTCGAGGGTTCAGACGCCGCCGGCTGCGAGGGCGCGAAGATGGGCTGCGAGGTCTTCGCGAAGGGAAGCTTCACGCCAAGCGCGATCTGCGGCGGGAGCGCAGGGTCGGGCGGCTCGTCGTCGAGCGGTGGAGGCTTCGGCACCGATCCGTTCGTTCAGCCCTACCAGGTCTGCAAAGAGCCGCTCGCGGGCGAGCCCGCCGGCAAGAGCGCCGGGGGTAAGGTCTGCACCTGGACGTTGATCTCGGGAGCGACCGAGGAGGGTCGCCGCTACGATGACTACGCCTCGTGCGATGACGTGCTCACGCAGCGCCCGTACTACGGCTCGACGCCCGCGGGCTCGACGGCGGCCAACGATCCGCGCCTCGCGGACTCGAGCTACATGGCCGAGGTCGAGTGGTCCCGCGCGCAGGTGCGCGCGACCGCGTGCATCTGCTGTCACTCGAGCGAGAGCGCGCCTTCGGGAGCGGCGCAGTGGAACGCCGACGACACGAAGGGGATCTGGCTCGACGGGATCTCGGACTCGGGGATAGCGATCATGGCTGGCCTCGCAGACTCCTCGGCGTTCGGTACGTTCTCTCCCGCGGAGAACAACGGGTTCGACCGCGCGACGACCGGCGTGCCGACGACCGACGTCGTGCGCATGCAGAAGCTCTTCCTTGGAGAGTGGAAGCGGCGCGGCTTCACCGACGCCGACGCGAAGAAGCTCGAAGCGTTCGGCGGTCCGCTCGTCGATCAACAGAAATACATCCCGACGGCGTGCAAGAACGGCGAGGGCGTGAGCGGCGGGAAAGTGACCTGGTCGGGCGGTCCCGCGCGCTACGTCTACATCCTCGAGGAGGGCTCCGCGAACCCCACCGTGCCGCCGAACCTCGATGAGCCCACGGGCACAATCTGGCTCGCCGACGTGCCGACGAAGGGCGCACCGTTCGCCTCGGGGCTCACCTACGGCGAGCTCACCGGCGACATGAAGCAGCGGCTCCCTGCCTCCGGCAAGCCCGCTGCGCTCACGCCCGGCAAGACCTACTACCTCACGGTGCTTCGCGACATCGCGCTCCCGCTCGCTCGCTGCCTCTTCCAGGCGAAGTGAGCCGTTGCTCGTCACCCGTGCATCAGCGCGGCGCGGCGAAGGTGAGCCGGGCTTCAACCTCGACCTCGTCGGCGACCTTGAACGCTCCGAACGGCGCCCTCACCTCTCTGCAGCCGAGCTTCGCGAGCGACAGGCGCGCGCGCCCCTCGACCGAGCGCTCGTCGCTGTCGGTTGGGGCCATGCGGAGCGCGACCGACGTCGTCTCGGCGCCGCGAGACGCCGTGACGGTGAGCCTCGCGAGCCGAAGGTCTCCGCTCCCCGCAACTCGAAGCTCGCCGCCCGCGAACACCTCGCTCCGAATTCTTCGCTCGATCTCCTGAACGTCGCGCGCCGACAAGACACCCTTGTCGACTGCGCCGCGTCTCCATACGCCGACGACGCGGACACCCGCGACGGGGAAGGTGAACTCGGCGCGCCAGGCAGGGCCGTCTTCATCGACCCACCCCGACGCACCCGTCGCCTCGAGCTCGAGGTCGTGAGCGAGCCTCGCGAGCGGCCCTACCGCGCGCGTTCGAACCTTCACCGATGAACGCGCGGTGACGAGGGCCCTTCGCATGCCCCGAGCATGGCATGCGAGCGGCGCGCCGTCAGCGGAGCCGCACCGGTCACTCGGGCGCCGACTCGCCGCGTTCCTCGAAGGTGCCGTCCTTCTGATAAGGGATCCCGCGAAGACGCTTCGCCGCCGTCGCGCTCTTCCACATCAGGTAACCCTTGTTGAAGCGCATCGCCTCACTCGCCGACATGTAGGGGTTCTTCGTTCCACCCAGCATGACGAGGGCGAGGACCTGTTCGGCGACGCTCACCGGACACCCCTCGAGGCGCACGAAGGGCTCGCCTCGCGCCTCGCGGAGCGTCGAGCGCACCGAGAAAATCTTGGCGAGGATGTCCTCGTGCTCGGCGACGTGAGGGTCCTTTGTCGCGCGATCGCGGTAGAGGCTCTCGACCTTGACGAGTTTGTCCCCGAGCATCCCCTCGAAGCGGGCGCAATCGCCGATGAAGACGACCCTTTCACCGGGCTTCGCGTCGATCGGACCGTCGTACGCCCCAAACACCACGTGCAGGTGCGGGATCTTCTCGTCGAACTCCTTGTCGAAGAGCCGGAGGATCTCGACGGCCTCCTCGATCGCGCCAGGGCAACCGCCCCAGCAGTAGTCGGTCCGCTCCGGCTCGGGCGGCGGACCGGCGTAGGCCGTGATGTGCGTCCCTTCGAAGTACTTCTCGACGCGGACGAGCCCCACTTGAAAGCCGCGCGCCTTCGCCTGGGCCTCGGCGAGCGTGACGTCGCCCGAGATCGCGATCGACGCGAGATCGGTGGGTCCGAAGCCGTGCTCGCGGGCGAAGCGGATGTGCTCGATCGACTCGGGATCGAGCCCGATGATGTGGGAGCAGACGCTGTCGAAGGCGACCGAGTTGTTGCCCATGACGATGAGCCCCAAGTCGAACGGGATGGGCGTAAGCATGCGCCCGGCGCCCGCAGTGATAGCGTCGATGGCGATGAACTGCGGCTGGATGATGTGCTGCAGATCGGCGATCTTCTCGTTCAGGCGATGGTCGTGGTCGATGAGCCGATGACGATCGTCCTGGATGCCGATGTAGTTTTTCATCGCGAAGGTGACCGTCGTCCACGGGTGCGACTTGAACTTCGGGCAGTTGACGAAGAAGTCCGCGCGCGCGATCGGCTCGGGCGTGAACAAATAGTCACGGAGCCGCCCCTCGTGCGTGAGCGGGATCTCGACCTGCGGCTCCTCCTCGAAATGGTACCCCTTCACCCCGACGCGCTTCAGCATCGGGTAGTAACCTGCCCCGTCGAAGGAGGTGCGGGTGGGGATCGTGATGCCGCAGCGCTCGCCGAGCGCAAGCTCGGTCATCCCGCCGTCGCGGTCCTGAAGCGCGAGGAACATGCCTTCGAGGAACTCGGGCCGCGTGTAGGCGTCCTTGAACATCGGGCCCGACGACACGCAGTTCGGCTTTACCAGCGTGCGCCCCTTCGGCTGGAGGCCGAGCTCCTCGAGCCCTTCGCGCAAGATCCTGCGGATCGTGTCGACGTCGTAGCTCTCGCAGCGGCGGAGGATCACCTTGGCGGGCGCGATGGGCTTCATCGTCGACAGAGGTTACGCGATGACTCGCGGAGCTGCGAGCGAATCGCTGTTAACCTCTTGGTGTGAAGCCTGCGCTGATCATCCACGGCCACTTTTATCAGCCACCGCGCGAGAACCCCTGGACCGGCATGGTCGATCGGGAGCCGGGAGCCGCACCGTTCCACGACTGGAACGCGCGGATCCATCACGAGTGCTACCGCCCGAACGGGCACGCGCGCATTTACGACGACGCCGGCGCGGTGCTCGCGATCGTCAACAACTACCGGCGGATGAGCTTCAACGTCGGCCCGACCCTCGCGAGCTGGCTCGAGGAGCACGAGCCGCCGACCTACCGCCGCATCCTCGATGCCGATCGCGCGAGCGTCGCCGAGCACGGCGGACACGGGAACGCGCTGGCGCAAGCGTACAACCACGCGATCCTCCCGCTGATGAACGACCGCGATCTGCGGACACAGCTCCGTTGGGGGCACGCGGACTTCAAGCATCGGTTCGGTCGCGACGCCGAGGGGATGTGGCTGCCCGAGACCGCCTGCGATCGTCGGACGCTCGCAGCGCTCATCGACGAGGGGATGCGCTTTGCGATCCTCGCCCCGGGCCAGGCCGCGCGCGTCAAAGACGGCGACCGCTGGCGCGACGTCCACGCGATCGATCCGCGTCGACCTTACCGATTCATGCACCCCGATGGCTCGGGGCGCTCGCTGGCGCTCTTCTTTTACGACGGCGCGGTGTCGCTCGCGATCGCGTTCGAGGGCCTCCTCACGTCGAGCCGCGCCTTCGTCGACAGGCTCGAGCGGGCGTCGGGTGGGCCGGGGACGCTCGTGCACGCGGTGACGGACGGAGAGAGCTACGGGCACCACCACCGCCACGGCGAACGCTGCCTCGCGTACGCGCTCACCACGGAAGCCCCGCGCCGCGGCTTCTGGGTCACGAACTACGGCGAGCTGCTCGACCACCTCCCGCCGCGCGAGGAGGTCGACATCGCGCTCGGCCCAGACGGACGCGGGAGCTCGTGGAGCTGCGCGCACGGCGTGGGCCGCTGGTACCGCGACTGCGGCTGCCACACCGGCGGCAAGCACGGGTGGAACCAGCGTTGGCGGACGCCGCTGAGGCTCGCCCTCGACCTCTTGCGCGACGAGGCCGCGCGCTTCTATGAGGATGCAGGCGGAGCGCTGTGCGCCGATCCGTGGGCGCTCCGCGACGAGTACGCGGCGTTGCTCTGCGACAGGCGCGCCGATCGCGCGGCGTTCCTCGACCGACACGGCGTGAGTGCGCACGTCGAAGAGACGAGGACGCGCGCGCTGGCCCTGCTCGAGCAGCAGCGGAGCGCGATGACGATGTACACGAGCTGCGGCTGGTTCTTCAGCGACGTCGCCGGGCTCGAGGCGGTCCAGGTGCTGCGCTACGCCGGGCGCCTCGTCGACCAGCTGAGAGCGTCGGGCGCGCCGGATCCGGAGCCACGCTTCCTCGAGGTGCTCGCGGAGGCGCAAAGCAATCACGCCGAGCGAGGGAGCGGGGCGGATCTCTATCGGGAGGCCGTCCGCGGCTCACGGACCACACCCGCGCGTCTCGCCGCGCACGTCAGCATGCGGCGCTTCGTCGGCGACGGGGATGCGACGGCACGGGCGGGGCATCAGCGCGTCGCCGTCGAGTCCGAGCGAGCCGAAGAGGGGGGGCGCATGCGGCTCGGCCTGTCGAAGCTCGTCTTGACGGACGAGGCGACGGGCGAGGCCGCGTCGTTCGCGTGCTGTGCAATGCACTTCGGCGGCATCGACCTGCACTGCCTCGTCAAGCCTTACCCCGGAGCCGCGGCGTTCGACGCGGCCAGCGAGCGGATCGCGACTGCCGTCAGGTCGGGCAGCCTGCTCACGGCGCTGCGCGTCGCGCAGGAGGAGCTCGGCCCCGACGCATTCGGCATCGAGCACGTCCTACCGAACGAGCGGGAGGCCCTGTCGAATGCGCTCTTCGCGGAGCTGCGCGAGAGCTACGGCGCCCACTTCGAGGCGATGCTTCGCGACAGCCAGGCGACGATCGCGTCGTTTCGCGAGGCAGGGCTTCCGGTGCCCCCGGAGCTGCGCGCCGCGGCCGAGCTGGCGCTCGCGAGGCGCTTCGACGAAGCGCTGTCGGCGCTCCCCGGCGCGGAGCTGGACGACACCTCCTACCGCGCGGCCCTCAGCGTCGCGGAGCTCGCGCGCGCGCTCGGATGCAAGGTGTCGACGGACGAGACGCGGCGCAAGCTCGAGGCCACCCTGCTCCATCAGCTGCGCCGACTCGCCGCCGGCGAGGAGCGCTCCGAGCGAACCGGCGCCGTCTCACCGCTTCGGGCCGCGCTCGCGGTGTTCGAGCTCGCGAGTCGGCTCGGGGTCGAGCTCGAGCTCGAGCGGGCGCAAGAGGTCGTCTACGAGGCGCTCGTCGAGCGAGCGACCGTCGACGATGGCGCGCTCCAGCTCGCGGACGCGCTGAACCTGTCGCGCGAGCTCGCCCAGGCCGCTCCTCGCCGCGGCTGACGGCGAGCGCGCCCAGCCAGAGGACGGTTGCCAAACTGTAGTCAATCGACTACACTCGGTCGCCGAGGCCCTCCGACATGTGCACCAACCCCCGCGACCGATTCCAGGCGCTCTTCGGCAAGTCGCCCGAGGAGGCGAAGTTTTTCTGGACCGGCGGCCCCGTCGAGGTCGCCGAGCGCACCACGTTCGCGTCGCTGTTCAGCGGCGTCACCGCGTTCGACACCGAGGAGGGGCTTGTCCTCGTCGACTCTGGGCTCCGACAGTTTGCGCCTACCCTCGCCTCGTTCGTGAGGCAGCAGAGCAAGGCGCCTGTCCATACGGCCCTCTACACGCACGGTCACGTCGACCACGCCTTCGGACTCGCGGCGTTCCTGCTCCCGGACCAAGCGTCGCCGCGCGTCATCGCGCACCGAAACGTCGTCGCCCGCTTCGAGCGCTACGAGCGGACCCCGCGACACAACGCCGCCTTGAACGAGCGCCAGTTCGACGGCTCGATGCCGGCGGAGCGAGAGGTCTTCGACACCTTTGGCTTCCCCGAGTACCCGCCGACCGTGCTGTTCGAAGATACGCTCGCCTTCGAGGTCGGCGGGGTGCGCTTCGAGGTCCGCCACGCGCGTGGAGAGACCGACGACCACGCTTGGCTCTTCTGCCCGAGCCGCGGGGTGCTGTGCCCGGGCGATCTCCTGATCTGGGGCGTCCCGAACGCGGGCAACCCCCAGAAGGCGCAGCGTTATCCATGGGATTGGGCGCGTGCGCTGCGCGACATGGCAGCGCTCGAGCCGAGCTCGATCTGCCCGGGCCACGGCGGCCCGGTCATCGACGACCCTGCCCTCTGTCGAACGATGCTGACCGAGACGGCAGAGTTCCTGGAGACGATCGTGGAGCGGACGCTCGCGCTGCTCGAAGACGGCTCACCGCCGCACGTCGACATCGTTCGACGGCTCGAGCTGCCGCGCTCCGACGCGCCGTGGCTCCAGCCCGTCTACGACGAGGCCGAGTTCATCGCCCGGAACGTCATCCGCTTCTACGGGGGCTGGTACACCGGCCGTCCGAGCGAGCTGAAGCCCTCGCCCCGCGCAGAGCTCGCCGCCGAGATCGTCGCGCTCGCGGGAGGCATCGAGCCGGTGCTCGCGCGGATCGCCTCGCTCTTGGAGAGCGGAGACCACGCGCTCGCGTCGCACCTCGCGGACTACGCGCTCGAGGCCGCACCGACGGCGGAGGCCGTGAGGCAGGCCGTCGCGCACGTCTACGAACGTCGGGCCGCCGCCGAGTCGAGCCTGATGACGGTCAACCTCTACCGCGCCGCCGCAGCCTATGCGACGGCAGGCCGACCCTTCGCATGACGCCCCGCAAGGCGAGAGCCCGACCGCCGCGCGGGCGCGAGGCCGTACGCGCCGCAGTGCTCGACACCGCCGCCGAGCTGTTCGCCGCGAAGGGGACGGCCAACGTCTCGATTCGCGACATCGCGGCCCACGCGCGCGTCAACCACGGCCTCATCCACCGCCATTTCGGCTCGAAGGAAGAGCTCGTCCGCGACGTGTTTCAAGACCTCGTCGGCAAGATCGCGGTGGACGTCGGCGAGCGCGGCTCGAGCGCTCGGGAGCTCCCCCTCTCGATGCTGCTCGCCACCGGTGAGAGTCGGTACTTTCGGGTGCTCGCGCGCGCGCTCCTCGACGGCGTCGACGTCCGAGCGATGCAGCAGAGCTTCCCCGTGATCGATGCGCTCACCCGAGCCGCCGAGGCAGCGAAGGCGCGAGGAGAGCTGCCCGACGACCTGGACCCCAAGCTCGCGGTCGCGGGAGCCGTGACGCTCGGCCTCGGCTGGCTCGTGTTCGAGCCCTTCGTGACCGCCGCGCTCGGCCTCGAGCAAGACGCGACGACCTTGCGCCGAGACATGACGACCACGATGCTGAGGCTCCTGCGAAGCCAGGACCGTAGGACGCCGAAGACGCGCTGACGCCGCGGCGAGCAACCCACTTTCGCGTGAACTTCTTCGCTCCTCTGCTCCCGAGGGATCCCATCCTCGCCGATCCGTCGAGCCCGCTCGACGCACGACTCCGCTGTGGCGCAATGAGCTGGGTCGAGGACGGCTTTGGGGCCCCCGTCGTGGTCTACCTGTTCTACCTCCTGAAGGTCGTCCTTTACGTGGGCGGGTTCGTGCTGTGCTGCGCGCCGTCGACCGCGCACCATGCTCAGCTCGCATGGGCAATGGGTCCAGTCGCTTTCCAGAAGGCGGTGGTCTGGAGCGCGGTCTTCGAGGTCCTTGGGCTCGGCTGCGGCAGCGGCCCCCTTACGGGTCGCTACCTTCCGCCGCTCGGGGGTGTGCTCCACTTCATTCGACGCGGAACGCCGAAGCGAGCGCCCTGGCCCAGCCTCCCGATCGTGGGAGGCGACCGGCGGGGCGTCGTCGATGTTGGGGTCTTCGTCGCCTTCGTCGCCCTCGCCGCGGCCGTGCTCGCAGCACCCGCTCCGTCACGCGGCCTGCTCGCCGCCCTGCTCGGAGCCTGGGTCATCATGTCTCTCTGCGACTCGACGCTCTTCCTCGCGGCGCGAAGCGAACACTACGCGGTCCTCGTCGCGTGCTTCATCTTGTCCGACGAGTGGCTGATGGGCGCGCGCGGCGTCGCACTCGCGCTGTGGACGTGGGCCGGCGTCTCGAAGCTCAACGCGCACTTCCCCTACGTCGTGTCGGTGATGGCGAGCAACAGCCCGCTTGTCCCGCGGATGCTTCGACGTCGGTTGGTGCGACGCTACCCCGAGGATCTTCGCCCCTCCGGGCTCGCGCGGGCGATGGCGCACCTCGGCGCGGGGCTCGAGCTCGCCGTGCCATTCGCGTTCATCATGGCGCGGACGCCAACGCAGCTGACCGTCGCGTTCGGACTGATGCTCGCGCTCCACGCATTCATCATCGGCAGCGTGCCGCTCGGCGTGCCGCTCGAGTGGAACGTGATGGTCGTGTACCAGGGTTTCGTCCTCTTCGGGGCGAACCGAGCGCTGAGCTGGTCCTGGCCGCCGCCGCTCACGCTCGCGCTGCTGCTCGTCGCGTGCGTCGCCGTTCCACTCGCAGGCAACCTTGGGCCCGCGCACGTGTCGTTCCTGCCGTCGATGCGCTACTACGCGGGCAACTGGGCGTGCTCGGCGTGGCTCTTCCGTGGGGAGAGCTATCGCAAGCTTCACGCCTCGCTCACGCTCCCGACGCCATGGGTGGGCGATCAGCTTGCTCGCCTTTACCCCGAGGCCGTAGGGCGCGCCGTGCTCGCGAAGGCCCTCGCGTTTCGGGCGATGCACCTCCACGGCCGCGCGCTCGTCGCGCTCGCGCCGCGCGCCGCCAGCGACGTCGACACGCGCACTTGGCTCGATGGGGAGCTCGTATGCGGGATGACGCTCGGCTGGAACTTCGGGGACGGACACCTCCACGACGAGCGCCTCGTCGCCTCGCTTCAGCGCTCGTGCGGGTTCGGGCCCGGCGAGCTTCGCTGCGTGATGGTCGAGTCCCAGCCGCTCTTCGGGGACTCGCTCGCCTACCGCATCGTCGACGCGGCGACCGGCCCGGTCGAGCGAGGACAGCTCCCAATCGTCGCGCTCCTCGAGCGCCAACCGTGGGGCGAGCCGGTCACTCCGAAGTCTTGAGGAGCGCGCAGCCGAGCGCGACGAAGGCGATGGTAGCGAGCGCGATCGAGCTCGCGCGCTGCGAGAGCGCTGCGACGAGAGGTCCGCCCGCGAGGCTCGAGAGGTGGGCGCGCGGCCAGGGAAGGGCGAGGATCGACACGCCGCTGCCAAACAGATAGTCGAGGACCAGCACCGCGAAGCGACCGCGCGTCGGACGACGCACCGACGAGCCGAGGACGAGGGCCGCTCCGTACGCAAGCGCGCCGAGACCGAGCGTCCACATCGCACGCGCCGCCTCTGCGTTCGCACTCGAGCGAGACGGCGCAGCGAGGACGACCCCGACGACGAGACCCGGGGCGACCACCGCCCAGGTCGCGCCGAGGCTAGCGAGCGAGGCGCCGACCCCGAGCGCCCGACGCGAGTGTCCGAAGCGAGCCGCGGGCCAGAGCGCCTCGGAGAAGCTCGAGCCGGTCATGACGCGCTCGAGCGCCGCCCACGTGACGAGCGGGAGCACCGCTCCGTAGAACGCGGCGAGCACCGCATCGACGGCACCGAGCGGGCTCGAGCGTCGCACAAGGAGCGCGAGCGCGCTCGACAGGATCGTTACGCACGCGGCGACGAGCAGACACCATCGGGCCCCGAGCCGCGACACCGCGAGCGTCACGCCGACGCGGACGGCTCGGATCATCGAGAGCCTCCGGACGGGCTCGTCACCTCGTGCGACGCCTGCGCGCTTCGCCTCGCGATCAGGCGAACGTCGAGGTTCAATTCCGCACCGATCGCCGTGACCGCGTGCGCGACCTCGTCGATGGCCTGCGACTCGATGCGAACGCGACGGAGTCGAGGCTCGCCCTCGGAGGCATGCCAGCTCGCGCCACCGTGGGGGACTGCCCGCTTCGCGAGCTCGTAGAGGAGCGCAGCCGCGCGGTCGCCGTCGGGGTCCCAGAGAACGACCTCGAGTCCGTACGCCGTCGCGCGCAGCCATCCCTCGGCGATCTCGGGAGGGACAAGGCGGCCTCCGTCGAGGAAGCGCGGCGTGACCGCGAGCCCGTGCGCGTCGGCGGGAGCGCTGGCGAGGATGACGACGGGGATGCGGGTCGCGCGCTCCTGGAGGGCCTCGCGAACGAGCACGGGATCCAGAGCGCCGACGAGCGTCGACGGCTCGTAGAGGACCACGAGCTCGGGCGTCGGGTGCGAGACCGCGAAGACGAGCTCGACCGCGCGCTGCTCGGACGTCGACAGGCGGTCGACCTCGCGCTCGCGCTGTGCGCCGAGGCCGAACCGGACCAGCCCCTCGAGGAGCGCATCGGGGTGCGGGGACACCTGCGCGGCGTCTCGAACGCGGCGGCCGAGGAGGCATGGAGCGGGGCCGAGCGAGGCGATCCCTCGGCGCACGGGCGCCGAGCTCCACGGCGCGCGCCCACCGACGAGCAAGATGCCACGCATCGGTCGCGCCGCGCCGACGAGGACGGCCCAGAGCGCCGCGAGACCATCCGCAGGTGTGCCGACGACGACATGCATGCCCGCCTCGAGGTCGCACGAGACCCCGACGAGGCGACCGAGAGCGCCGCCCCTCGTCCCGAGCGCGTCCAGAGCATGCACGTTTCGGAGACTCACCTCCGCACGCGTCGCGTCAGACGCTCCGGGGCTCATGGCGCTCCTCCGACAAAGGCCAACGCTGTCCAGACGCGGCCGAGCAGCGACGGGATCGCCCACCAGACGCCGACCGCCGAAGGCACAGCGATCGCCGCGACGACGACGAGCCCCGCACGGCGCCGCGAGACGGCGCCCGCGGCGACGGCGAGCCCCCCGAAGAGCAAGGCCGCGAAGGCGCCGAACGCGAGGCACGGCACGAAGACCTTCGCGGAGGCGAGCCGGCGCGTCTCGCCCATCACCCATAAGCTCACGCCGAGCGCGAACATGCTGAACCGAAGGGCGATCTCGAGCACCGCTGCCGCAAACTCCGCAACGACGAGGTTCGCCGGACTCGCACCTCGCGACGCGAGGAGCCATGCGAGCCCGCTGGTCTCGCCGCGGGACAGTCGTGCCGACGTGGCCGCGACCGCGACCGCTCCGCCTCCGAGGAGCGCCACGCCTTGAATGGCTCCGCCGATCGAAGCCATGAGCGCGTCGGCCGCGTGCACCGACCCCGAAGGCGAGGATTCAGAGGCGAGCAGCGCAAGCGGAAGCGCGACGGCGAGCCAGCCGAGCCGAGCCCACCACGAGCGGGCAATCACCTCGCGACAAAGCGCGAGGCGCGCCCATTGGGCTCTCCATGGGAGCGCGCGTTCGGTCGCCGTCGACACGGGAACACCATAGCAAGGTTGATGGGGTCCGTTGGGGCAGCGATGTCATGGGCTCACGCCTCGAATCGCAGCCAACGCCCGAGGCGTTTGGAGTAACCTCTGGCGCGTGAAGCAGCTGTTCCGACGCGCCATGGGGGCGTCCCTCCTCGTCGCAACGGGGCTCGCCGTCCAGCTCACGGCCGACCGAGCCGTGGCGAGGACACCATCCTCGAGCGCCGACGTCGACTCACCGAAGCGGCTCGCCGTTTACATCGAGGGTCGAAGCGCGGCGGCGCTTACGGATCAGATCGCGGGCGTCGGACCCGAGGGCCTCGAGTTCATCGCAGGGGCCGACTTCGCGAAGGCGCTCCGAAGCGCCGGTCTGCCAGCGCTCGTCGGACCGATGCTCCAGAACAAGGGCGCGCGAAAGACGCTCCTCAAGGGCCTGCAGAAGGCGATGATGAAGGTCGGCGCGGACGCGGTCGTGATCGGTCGCGAGGTGCCAACCGGGCGCAAGCGCGAGTTCCACGTCCTCTACGTGCTGCGTGGCGACGCCGTCCCAGAGCTCGACGACAAGCTCGACCTCGGAAATGGCGATGCGGCGCAGCGAAAGGCGCTCGAGAAAGCGCTGAAGGAGCTCCTCTCCTCACTCATGCCACCGCCGCCTCCGGCGTCGAGCACGAAGAGCGAGCCGACCGAAGAGCCACCCGCAGCCACGAGCGCGACCGAGCGTCGCAAGCACGTCGCGGGCTACGAGTTCGTGATGGGCCGCGTGAACTTCCTCGTGGGAGGCCGCTGGTTCAACTACTCCGACGCCATCTCGAAGGACAATACGCGCCCGTATGCGGTGTTCGGACCGCCTGGCGTCGGCGTGGGGCTCGATGTCTACCCCGCCGCGACGACCCGCATCGTGGTCCTTCGCGACCTCGGGCTCACGGTCGACTACAGCCACCACTTCGCGCTCAAGTCCGCAACGCCCAAGGCCCCCGGGGTTGCCGCGGCCGAGTTCGCCGGGACGTGGAACCGCCTCGATGTCGGCCTCCGCTACCGGCTACGCCTCGGCGCCGAAGAGAAGCCCTTCGTGCTTGGGGTGTACGGCGGCTACGGCTTCGAGAACTTCACCTTCGATCCCCAGAACGACGCTGCGACCACGATTCGGTACGAGGTTCCTACGGTGCGCTACCGCCACCTCCGTGTCGGCCTCGACGGGTGGCTCCCGTTCGGCATGTTCGCGCTCGTGCCTCGCGGCTCGTTCCAGAAGGTGCTCGGGACCACCCTCGACGCAAGCCAAGTACCTGGGCCAGGCCTCGACGGCTTCGCGCCGCTGCCCGTGGACGACACCGTCTACACGCGGTTCCGTGACGCCTCGGTGCTCGCCATCAGCGCGGGGATCGACGGAGTGGTCGTGCTCCCCGCCGGCTTCGAGGTGCGCGCCGGACTCGACTATTCCCGCTACTTCTCGTCGTTCAAGCCAGAGATCGGCGACGCCTTCGTCGCCGGCGGCGCACTCGACGAGTTCCTCCTGGTCAAGGCCGGTGCGGCCTACCGATACTGAAACCCTTGAATCGAGAGCCCCTCATGCGTCGCGCGCATACGCTCGTCCGAGCCTCACTCGTAGCCGTCTCGCTCTTGCTCGCCGGATGCCCGGGTACCCTCGAGGACAGGGAGCGCTTCGAGCAAGCGGCGAGCACGTCGGCAGCCGCTCAGGCATCCTCATCGATCGCAGCGAGCGCGACCTCGGGCGGCGGAGCGGGCGGCATGGGGACCGGAGGAGCAGGCGGCGCGGGCGGGAACTGAGACGTCGCCTCTCGCTCGAGCGAGCGAACGCCACTCGACCTACTCGGCCGCGCGAACCCAGCCCCCGCCCTTCTTGCGCTCTTTGTGCCCTTCGGTGATGCGGCCCCACTCGAACATCACGGCCTTGCGGTAGGCGCCGAGCGAATCGCCGCCGTAGATGTAAATCCCGCGGGGCGTGTCGTGTCGACCGACGGTGGCGATCCACTCGTCACTCGACACCCACGCGAGCCGCTCCGCGCCCCCGTCGCTCATCCGCGCGACGACGACGCCGCACCCGTCCGCTCCCGGACGCTTCGCGCAGCCGCCTCCGACGACGAGCTCCTCGTTGCCGATAGGCCTCCAGACCCATGAACGCTCGATCCGGAGCGCCTCACCCTCGGCCCCCTTCTTCGGCTTGCGCAGCTCCTCGGGCACGAGGGCCTCGAGCTGGGAGGCGAGCTCAGGTCCGGGCTTGCGCCACACGAGCTCAGTCTTGCGGGTCACCTCGAGCGCGACCTCGGCTGCGTTGACCTCGCCGGCGCAGCAACGCACGCCGACGCTCGGATCATGCTCGGACGGAGCGAGCGGGCGCGCGTGAGCGCACCGTCCGACGAGCGCACCGTTCTTGCCGAAGCCCCCACGGACCGCGTACCGCGTTCCATCGGTCCCGCGTCCCCAAGTGCTCGAGGTCCAGGTCCACGCGCTCCCGTGGAGGTCGCGAACCCCCCAGCCGCTCTCGCAGCGCGTGTTGTGACCGTTCGGTGCAAGCGCGTCGGTCGCATCCATGCCACACAAGGCGCCATCGAAGTCGTCGCCGTACTCGTAGGTCGTGTTGTTCGCGCCCTTGCACGCGCGCTCCCACTCGAGCTCGGTGCAGAGGCGCTTGCCTTGCTTCTCGCAGATCGAACGCGCCTCCGAGAGCGAGAGCCCCGTCTCGGGAATGGCGCCCTGCTCTCCGGGGTAATTGAAGCGGTCGATGAAGAAGCCCCGCAGCTCGACCCGCTCCCCCGGGAGCTCCTGATCGGCGATCCGCGGCAGCCTTCCTAGAGGCGTCCCGGCGACGAGCGTTCCCGCGGGGATCCACACCATCCCGGAGCGCTCGGGCTCCTTCGCGGGTGCGCTCGCCCAGGGCGGCGGCGTGTCATCGACGGCCGTGGACTTGTCGGAAGAGCGGCACCCGAAGGAGGCCAGCGCGAGGACGAAGACGAGCCGACGAGCGGGCGCTCGAGGGCGTGGCGCCAGGTCGAGCGTCGCGGTGTGTCGCATCAGTCGAAGCGCTCGCGCAGCTCGAGCTCCTTCATCTTGAGCTGGAGTCCCTTGCGAGAAATCTTGAGCAACCGCGCGGCGTGCGTGACGTTGCCGCCGGTCTGGCGCAGCGCGCAGAGGATGAGCTCCCGCTCGACGCGGGACATCGCCGCGCGCACTTGCTCCTTCAGTCCCTCCCCGAACGTAGCCGCGTCAGACGGCTCGGCGGCGAGGACCGTACCGGAGGCAGGACGTGCCTCGATCGACGCGTCGGTCGCGGCGAGCTCGGAGGGCAGATCTCGCAAGGTGACGCGGGGGCCGTCGGCGAACAGGACGGCTCGCTCGATGAAATTCTCGAGCTCGCGGACGTTGCCGGGCCATCGGTAGCGCGACAAGGCGGTGAGCGCGACGTCATCGATCCCCTGAAGCCGCTTGCCGAGCCGCTCGTTGAATTTCTCGAGGAAGAACGCGGCAAGCATCGAGACATCCTCCGGCCGCTCGCGCAGGGGCGGCATGTCGATCGGCACCACGTTGAGACGGTAGTAGAGATCCTCGCGGAATCGACCCGCCGCCGTCTCTCGCCGCAAGTCGCGATTCGTCGCCGCGATGAGCCTCACGTCGACTCGAATCGTCTTCAGGCCGCCGACGCGCTCAAGCTCGCCCTCCTGCAAGACCCGCAGGAGCTTCACCTGCATCTCGAGCGGGATCTCGCCGATTTCGTCTAGGAACAGCGTACCTCCTTGTGCGAGCTCGAAGCGGCCAGGCTTGCTCGCGACGGCCCCCGTGAAGGCCCCCTTCTCGTGGCCAAAGAGCTCGGACTCGATGAGCGCAGACGGAATGGCCGCGCAGTTCACCTTGATGAACGGCTTCGCCGCGCGCGCGGAGTGCTCGTGGAGGGCGCGCGCGACGAGCTCCTTGCCGGTACCGCTCTCGCCCGTGACGAGGACCGTGGTCGGGGTCGCCGCGACGCGATCGAGCATGGCGTAGAGCTCGCGGATCGCACGGCTCCTCCCGATGAGTCCGAAGCGCGTCCCCTCCGGCAGGTGACGCATGCCGGGATGGGACGCGTCGCGATGAGCGAGCACGCCGACCCGCAGCGCCTTGCGCACGAGGTGCCGAACCTCGTCCTGATCGAACGGCTTCGAGAGGTAGTCGACCGCGCCCATCTTGAGCGCCTCGACCGCCGTGTCGACGGTGCCGTAGGCCGTGAGGATCATGACGGGGAGCTTCGGCTCCTCGGTCTGGACCCACCGGAGGAGCTCGAGACCGCCCATCCGGGGCATCCGCAGGTCGCTGATGACGAGGTCGACGTGGTGATCGCGGATGAACGAGGTCGCCTGCTCACCGTCCTCGGCCGTGTGGACCTCGTAGCCATCTCGCGAGAGCTGCGCGGCGAGGACGCGACGCAGGTTCGCCTCGTCGTCGACCACCAGGATCTGCTGCTTTCCGTCGAGCATGCGTCCCCAACTATAGCACCCCACGGTTTTTGTTTCTTCTCTGGGACCGAGGTCCGCTAGTTTACGAGTCGTGCGATTTCCGTCGCTTACGCTCTCCGCGGTCCTCCTCGCCGCCGCGGCCGATGCCCAGGCAGCCGGGCCGAAGTACGCGCCGTGCACCACGGTGCCGAGCGCGTCGGACATCGAGGGGGCGAAAGGCCTTCACCTCGCAGCGAAGCAGTACCTCGGGAAGGGCGCGTACGACCAGGCGATCCAGACCTGGCTGCAAGCCTACAACTTCGACTGCACGAAGCCTGAGGTGTTCATCAACATCGGAAAGTCCTACGAGGGCCTCGGACGGGTCGAGGACGCGGTCGAGGCCTACCAAACCTACGCCGACCGCAAGGGAGCCCTTGCAGACGGGGTGACACTCCTCAAGCTGAAGACGTTGCGCGACGAGCTCGACGCCAAACGCCGCGAAACACTCGCAAAATCGTCCCCCGCCGCGCCGCTCAACCCAGCCTCGGCAGCGACGACCACGACGACCCGTGTCGTGGGGCCCGGCGACGCCTCCTCGGGTCCGGGCGTGCTGCCTTGGGTGCTCGTGGGGCTCGGCGGCGCGGTCGCAACCACGGGCGGCGTGCTGCTTGGCGTTGGCAGCGGGAATGTCTCCGACGCCGAGGTCATCTGCC
This sequence comes from Deltaproteobacteria bacterium, assembly GCA_016875405.1. GTDB lineage: Bacteria > Myxococcota_A > Polyangia > Polyangiales > Polyangiaceae > SYFR01. The sequence goes on from VGRJ01000008.1 coordinate 22,991, forward strand.
CGAAGCGAAACTGCGATAGGGCTCCACAGGAGCTCACGGCTGCAGTCATCGCCGACGCAAAAGAGTCGGGAAACCAGGGCCTCACGCTCCAGCGCGCGGGCACGGGCCTCTTGATTGGCGGCCTCGGTGCGGCGGCTGGCGGAGTGGTCTGGTACCTCGTGGCGCGCCCGTCCAGCCCGTCGACGAGCGCCGTTCGCCTGCTGCCCGTCGTGGGCCCCGGGACCTACGGCGCCGCTGCGACGCTGTCCTTCTGACCGGTTCCGGGAGGACGGGCCGACCGGTTTCGGGAACACCTTCCGAAGGGGCCCGGATGAGGCCGCCGCGTCCGCACGCGGCCCCGCCAGGCGCACAGTCAGCGGCGATAGGTCGCGAGCTCGTCGTACAGGTAAATCGCGCTGTCGATCGCCTTCTTGAAGTCGACGAGCAAGAGCGACTCGTTCTCGGAGTGCGCGTTGCAAAGCGGGTCTTCAAGGCCGATGAGCAGCGCAGGAGCGCCGCCGAGCACGCGCGCGAACGGCTCGACGAAGGGGATCGACCCTCCGCAGCCGATGTACACCGGCTCGCGCCCGAAACCCTTCGCGAGCGCCCGCTCCGCCGCCTCGAACGCCGGACCATGCGGGTCCGTGATCCACCAATTCCCCGCGCCCTCGATCTTGGTCGCGACCTGAACCCCCCAGGGGGCATGCGCCTTCAGGTGCGCGCACAGCGCATCGGCGACGGCGCGACCATCCATGTCGGGGACCGTGCGAACGCCGATCCTGGCGCGCGCCGAGTCGACGATTTGATTCGAGGCGCCCTTCAACGGAGCGGCCTCGAGCGCGCTCACCGCGATGCTCGGGCGGTGCCACATGAGCTCGTACGCGCTCCCGCCATCTCCCTTGCAAAGCTCGACGCCTTCGAGCACCCCTGCCTCCTCGCGGAAGACGGCCTCCTCGTAGGGGAGCGCCGCGAGCCGCTTCTTTTGTGCGTCGTCGAGCGGCCGCAGCCCCGCATCGACGCCGTCGATCGTGACCCTGCCGTGCGCGTCGGTCAGCGTCGCCAGCACCTTGCACATCGCCATCACCGCGTCGGGGACAGGCCCACCCCACATGCCCGAGTGCAGCGGGTGGTCGATCGCCTTGACCTCGACCTCGACGACGACGATCCCGCGAAGTGCGTACGTGATCGAGGGGAGCCCGGCGGAGAGGTTCGCGGTGTCGGTCAGCACGATGACGTCTGCCGAGATCCGCTCGCGATAGCGGTCGAGGAACTCGCCGAGGTGCTCGGAGCCGATCTCCTCCTCGCCATCGATCACGACCTTCACGTTCACCGGCAGGCCACCGCTCGCGAGGTACGCCTCGATCGCCGCGAAATGGATCGCAGCGCCCGCCTTGTCATCGACCACCCCACGACCGTAGAGGCGGCCGTCGCGCTCCTCCGGCTCGAACGGCGGCGACTTCCAGAAGGCTGGACGCCCTGGGGGCTGGACGTCGTGGTGAGCGTAGAGGAGGAGCGTGGGAGCGCCCTCGGCCTTCAGCCACTCGCCGTAGACGTACGGATGAACGCCGGGGAGCTCGAGGATCTCGACGCCTTCGAGCCCGATCCGCCGCATCCACTCCGCGACGTGCTCCGCGCTCTTCTTGAGCGCCGGATCGGGAGCAGGATTCGCCGAGACCCCCGGGATTCGAGCGAACTCTTTGAGCGCCTCGATCGTGTGCGGGAGCTGTCGCGTGGCGTGGTCCAGGGCCTTCTTCGCGGTCGTCATCGGTCGCCTCCGTGCTGCGGCTTCGCGTCGTACCGCGACAGGCACGGCTTGTCACCAGCGCGCCGTCGCGCTCACCGTCGCTCGAGCCGCTCGACCGCCTCGGCGCCGACGAGCACGACGTCCGCCATCCCGAGGAAGAGCCCGGTGTCGATCGCGCCGGGGAGCTCGCGAATCGCCGCGTGGAGCTCGCGCGGCGATACGATCGGCGCGACGCGGGCGTCGAGGATGGGGTTGCCGTTGTCGGTGCGGTAGACGGAACCGTCGGCGGCGCGACGGAGCGTCGGCTCGGCCCCGAGTCGTCGAAGCCCGCGCTCGACAGCGCCCACCGCAAAGGGCACCACCTCCACCGGGATCGGCGCCCGCGTCCCCAAGCGCTCGACGCACTTTTCGGGCGTCACGAGGACGATGAAGCGTGCGGCCGCGGAAGCGACGACACGCTCGCGAAGGAGCGCGCCCCCGAGCCCCTTCGTCAGCTCGAGTCCTTCGGTGAACTCGTCCGCTCCATCGAAGGCAAGATCGAGTTCGGGCAGCTCGTCGATCGTGGCGAGCGTGATGCCGAGGCTCCGCGCGAGAGCATCCGAGCGCTGTGAGGTCGCGACGCCACTCACTTTCAATCCGGCCGCGACGCGTGCGCCGAGCGCGCGGATGAGCGCCTCGGCGGCGCGCCCGGTCCCGAGGCCAAGCCTCATCCCGTCCTGCACCATCTCGAGCGCGGCTTCGGCCACGCGGCTCATCGCTTCCGTCGAGGGCTGAGTCATGTCTCGCGCGACATACCAAAGTCACGAGAGAGAGACCACGTCCGTCGCGCGGCGCGAGCCGCGCTCATTCGAAGGCTTCGTCGACCGCAGCCCGCAAGTCCGCCATCCGCCGGGCCTTCGCTCGGGCCGCATCGGCATCCCGTCCCGCAGCGCCGTCCACGACCTCGCGCGCGACCGCATCGAGCTCGTCACCGGTCGGGGTCGTCACCGCCGAGCGCCCACCTCGGAACAGCCTCGAGAGCCACCCGCCGGGCTCGGCGAGCGCGTAGCGATCGGCCTCGATCGCGCGGCGGTCCTCTCGGACCAGCTCGACGACTCCGCGGTTGGCGCCGAGCCAGGCCCGCGCCTCCTCGAATCGGCTTCGCACCTCGGCATCGAGCTCGCTCGCCGCCGCGCGGGCCGACAGACCGAACAAGGCGCATGACAGCGCGAGCAGGACCGCTTGTTCCTCGAGCGGCAGCGCCGTCGCCGACTGCACCGTCACGCCGCTGCAGCCTTTATGGGTGATGTGCGAGCCGTTGGCGAGGAGCACGCCGAAGCCAAGCAGCGCGCCCGCGACGTCGGCGTAGGCCTCTCGCTCGCGCGGCTCGAGCTCCTCGTCGAGCTCGGCCTCGGCAAGGAAGATCGCGCTCGTCGCGCGCACGAGCGCGGTCATCAGCGCGGTCGGGTGCCGCGCTTCCCCGGTCGACACGGCGACCACGAAGCGGTCGCCCACGCGCGCGACACGATGCTTCAATGGCGCTCGAAGCAGCGGGGCGCTGCAGCCCCCGCTCTTGCAACCGCCGGCCACCTCTCCCTCGGGCGTCACGAGCTGAAGCTCGACGGGGACGTCGGCGAGGCCCGCATGCTCGAGAACGCGACGAAGCTGCCGGAGCAAGGCGTCGGCGGAGCCATCGAAGGCATCGGGGAAGAATTCGCCGTTCGGCAAGACGAGCCCGCTCACGGGCTCGGCTCCAGAATCGCAGAGCCTAGCCGCGGACCGAAGCACCCAGCGCAGCCGATCTTCGTGAATGAGTGCCATCGCGTGACCTCCGCCGGTCGCTGCTTCGCGCTCAGGTGCGCTGTTTGAGGAGGACTCGGTTCCGGCCCGCGCTCTTCGCGGCGTAGAGCGCCGAGTCCGCCCACTCAATCAACGCCGCGACGTCTCCGTCGCCATCGTATTCGGCAACGCCCAGGCTCGCGGTCGCGCGCAGCTCCACGCTGGCCGAGCAGTAGACGTGCTCCTCGATCGTCGCGCGGATTCGCTCGGCGAGCCCTCCCGCGTTCTCGAGAGATGTGCCGCGAAGAACAATGCAGAACTCCTCGCCGCCGTAGCGCGCGAACACGTCCTCACCGCGGAGGAGCGCGCTCACGCGAGCGGAGGTTTGGATGAGGACCTGGTCGCCGGCGACGTGACCGTACGTGTCGTTGACGCGCTTGAAGTGATCGAGATCAAACATGATCAGCGTCAACTTCGACTGGTGCCGCTTGGCGTACGAGACCTCCTGCGAGAGGTGATCGAGCAAGAACTTCTTGTTGTAGACCTTCGTCAGCGGGTCGCGAAGCGCGGCGTCGTACATCTTCTGGACGAAGCTCTCGTCGAGCCGATCGTGAAAGGTAAACTTCAGGATCGTGGTCTCGCCGAGGCGGATCTTGTCGCCGTCCTTCAGCACACCGCGAGCGACGCGCTCGCCGTTGACGAGGGTGCCGTTGCTGCTCCCGAGGTCCTCGATAACGATGTTCGAACCCGCCAGCGTGACCTTCGCGTGAAGGCGAGAGATGCTGTCGTCGTCGATGCGGACGTCGGCGCGATGCGAGCGGCCGAGCGTCGTCTCGCCGTTGTCCACCTTGTACATCTTGCCGACCTCGTTGCCCGCTAGCACGATGAGGTACGCGCGATCACGCTCGGAGCGCCGCTTCAGCTCCGCTTGGAGCTTCTCGGCGTTCGCAACCCGTGTCGTCTCGAGGTCTTCCTTCGTGCGTTCGTTCATCGTCGAGCCGCGGCGAAGCTCGAGCCTAACCGCGATGGTCGCAGACATACCAAAGTTTCGAGGCGCACCGTAAGAGGACACTCCAGCGCGCGGGACGGAGCCCTTCGGCGAAGCCTCGCGGACGTCTCGTGGTTGATCTCGCCCGCCGACCATGGCACCCGCTTGGGCATGCAGAGCCCCTCGAGCGAGACGAGTACGCGGTCCCGCGGGGCTCGTACGGTGGCCACCGTCACGTCCCTCGACGGGCTCGTCGGAGGGCACCCCGAAGCGCTTCGCGACATCTACTTGTCGGGAGCCCCCTGCGACCCCGTCGGGCTCGGCTGCACGCGCGGGCGGCTGCTCGCGTTCGAGCCGCTGGCTCGGGTGCATCTCTTGGTGCGTCCGCTGGTCGCGGGCGTCGCGCGCAGCCTCAGCCCCTGGGAGGGAAAGGACTTCGAGAGCGGAGGCACCGCCGGAGCGAACCTCATCCTCGGTCGGCGAACTCTTCGGTTTCGCTGCGAGGCGGGGAGCTCGCGCCTCGATGGGCTCCCGACGCTGCTGCTCTCTCACGACGGGCTCGACAACGCCTGGCCGGGCGACCGGCTCGCGGACGAGCTACGCGAGGTCGGGCCTGGCGTCCTCCTCGGGCCGCTTCTCTGGCGAGAGTCGCGCAGCCACGACGTGACGCCGATCCTCTGGTGGGGGCTCTCGAAGACCTGACGAGCGAGCCGCCCACGCCCGCTCGGACGACGCCCTCTCAGACGAGCGTGACGGGTGCGAGGTGCCGGTCGAGGACCGCGCGGACATCGGGGGGCATCGCGCATGACGCGACGGCGACGAGGTCGGTACACACCACGGTGTGGGACATCGTCGCGGCGAGCACACCATCGGAGGCGCGGCGAAACTCGTAGCCGAGCTCGGCGCTGCGGTTCCCGAGTCGCCGCACGCACACGTCGATCCGGGCCACGTCCCCGAAGCGCAGCGGAGACTTGAACTCGCTCGTCATGGCCACGGCCGGTAACCCGACCCGCCGCTTCAAGATGAGGGCTGGGTAGCCGCCCTCGAGCTCGTCGAACAACGCCGCCATCGCCTCGTGAGCGTACGCGGCGAACAAGGCGAAGAAGAGCAGGCCGGCGGCGTCGACCTCCTCGAATCGAACCGGTCGCTCGATCGACGTCACGCGAGATCGCTCGCGAGCTCCGCCACGGTCTCACGCGGGAGGGGCACGCGGACGGAGTAGGCTGGGTGGCTCACCGCGAGCGCGACGTCGTGCACGTCGCAGGTCCTAAGTCGCGCCGCCGCCTCGGCCGGGAGCGAGAGCCGCATGTAATGAACGGCGGTCGTCCGACCGGCGACCGCGCCGTCGCGGAACTCCCCTCGCGCGGGGATCGGCACACCGTCGATCTCGAGCGCGACGCTGTCCTCGAGGCCGGCAAGCTCGACGAGGCGCCGTTCGCGGAGGTCGCGGTCGGCGATCTCGACGAACATGGTCATCGAGAGCTCGCCCTCCCCCGGGATCAAGGCGTTGTACGTGTCGAGCTCGTAAAGCACTGCGTCTTCTCGAGTGATGCGCTCGGTTCGCAGCATCTCCTGCACCTGCAGGAGGACGGTGTCGTGGTTCTCGAAGACGGCGCTCACCTGATCACCGAGCGCGACCCGGCGGCGGCGCTTCTCCTCGATGACGCGGCGGCGAAAGGGCTCGCGGACCGCTTCGTACTCTCCGAGTGGCAAGATCTCCTGTCGTTCCACGCGCTTCATGAAACCTCCAGTCCCCACGCTCGTGCGAGGGCTTCGATGGGATGAATCGTCGGGCGGCCGGTCTCGTGTTCGAGACGACGCGCCGAGAGCGTGCAATCGGTGACGACGAGCTCGGGCTCGATGGCCTCGACCTCGCCGATGAGCCGCGCGGCGTAGCGGCGCCCGGTCTCGTAGTAGTCCGCCTTCATGCCCCAGGTCCCGTCGACCGCCGAGCACTCCTGGACGATGCGGACCTTCGTGTCGGGCAGGCCCTTCTCGAGCACTCGAGCCGCGGGGAAGCCGATCTTCTGCGCGCGAAGGTGGCAAGCGGCGTGGTAGGCGACGGTGCCGAGGCCGCCCTCGGACGCGGGCAGGCCCTCCTTGCGCCGCCGCTGCTCGATGAACTCCATCAAGTCGCGCGACGCAGCCGCAACGGCACGCACGTCGTCGTCCTCGACGTACTCCAACCACTCGCGCTTCAACGTGTAGGCGCAGGTCGGCTGAGGCACCAGCACCTTCGCGCCGCGCTCGACGAGGGGAAGGAGTGCGCTCACGTTTGCGCGGATCTTCTCGACGAAGCTCGAGACGTCTCCGCCGTCGAGGTTCGGCATGCCGCAGCACGTCTCCTCGACGCGATGCACGCGGTACCCCAGGTGCTCGAGGACGCGAACCGCCGCGCGCGGGATCTCGGGCGTGTTGTAGTTTCCGGTGCAGGTCGCGAACAGCACGACCTCGCCGTTTTCGCCTGCGCGCGGTCCCGGGACGTGGCGCTCGAACCAGGCCGGGAACGGCTCGGACGCGAAGCGCGGGAGCGGGAACTCGGCAGAGACGCCGGTGAGCTTCTCTTGCACTTTTCGGAGCAGGCGGCTCTCGTGGACGAAGTTCGAGATGCGCGCAGCAGGCCCCGAGCCAAGCTTGCCCACGAGCTGCGGCTCACCGAGGACGCGATCGACGAGGGTCACCCCGTCACGCTTCGCGCGCGCCGCCTTTTCCCGCGCCATCAAGCGCGGGAAGTCTAGGAGCTCGCTCGCGCCGTCGTCCTTCGTGTACGGACATTTGATGTAGCAGAGCTTGCACTGCCAGCACTGGTCCGACACGACGCGAATGTCGGCATCGTCGATATGCTCGGCGCCCTCGGAGCGCCCCGAGTCGATGTCGCGGTCGACGCGCGCGAAGAGCTCGGGGAACGAGCCGCAATAGTTCACGCACATGCGGCATTCGTGGCAAATCTGAAAGGTACGTCGCAGCTCGGCCTCGAGGTCGCGCAGATCGTAATAGCGCTCGTCGTTCGGCGACGTCGCGGGCGGGGCCGTGGGGGTGCGGGCGATGACGCTCATCTCGGAGCCTCGGGGAGCGGGCAGACGGGTGAGGGTGGAGCGTAGTCGCCGCGGCCCCGGCATGCACCGAGACGAGGCCTCCTTTGGTTCGAGGAGCGCGTCGCGGGCTGCACGGGGCTCGCAGCGGTCGGCGGTCAGCCGAGGTTCTCGAGCGCCTTCGCGAAGCGCCCGGCGTGCGACTTTTCAGCCTTGGCGAGCGTCTCGAACCACTCGGCCACATCGTTGAACCCCTCTTCGCGAGCGGTCTTCGCCATGCCCGGGTACATCGTCTCGTACTCGTGCGTCTCGCCGGCCACCGAGGCCTTGAGGTTCGTCTCGGTCGAGCCAATCGGAAGCCCCGTCCCCGGATCACCAACCTGCTTCAGGTAGTCGAGGTGACCGTGAGCGTGGCCCGTCTCGCCATCCGCGGTGTCCTTAAAGAGCCCCGCGACCTCCGGGTAACCTTCCACGTCCGCCACCTTTGCGAAGTAGAGGTAGCGGCGGTTGGCCTGGGACTCGCCCGCGAAGGCGTCCTTCAGGTTCTGGTGGGTTTTCGTTCCTTCGAGCTTAGGCATTTCCTTCAATCTCCTGTTGTATGCTCAGCGCGGGCTGCGTGCTCCGCTGGAGCCGCACATCCGACGCAACGTCCTCGATAGATGCGCTCGACCGAGCGCACGGCGAACCCGGTGACCGCGACCCGGGAGGGCGACGATCCGGCCTGCGAGATGTCGATCACGCGCCCGCACGCGTCGCACACCGCGTGGTCATGCGGCTCGACGTTCGGGTCGAAGCGGACGGGACCCGGCTCGAGCGCGCGCGCCGTGCAAAGGCCCTGCTCACATAGTGCGGAGAGCGTGTTGTAGACCGTCGCAAAGCTCATCGTCGGCATCGACGCGCGGAGGCGCTCGTAGAGCTCCATCGCCGTCGGGTGCGATGGGTCGTCCGCGAGCTCGCGGATCAGAGCGAGCCGCTGAGGCGTCCGCTTCAAACCCCTCGACGCGAGCGCCTCGAGCATCGTTCGGACCCTCACCGGGTCTACTTGGCCGCGCGTGCCACTCACGCCTATGTCTTAGTTAGAAGGATTCTTATGTGCAACGGGTTCTTTTTGATGACCCATCCGTCGCTCCAGCTTGCGCATCCGCAGGCCCTCTGCCATAGTCCGCGGCCCCTGAAAGGACGACGTGACCGTGTCTGAGAATCCCCCGACCGAAGCCATCACCTGCAAGCCCCTCGAGGTCGTCGTTGGCGACCGCGGAATCGAGCGTGCGATCAAGCACCTGAAGCGCAAGATGGCGACCGAAGGGATCCTGCGCGAGCTGAAGCGCCGTCGTCACTACATGAAGCCGTCGGTCAAGCGCCGCAAGAAGCAGTCGGAAGCCGCGCGCCGTCGCCGCAAGCGCACGCGCATCGGCGAGTAGTCGTCCCGCTGCGTCGTCTCCGACCGCTCTTCGGAGGTCCCGCTGCATCGTCGAGTTCCGGTGGCCGTCTCACCGCGCGCCGCGAGCGTCTCGACCGAGCGGGTCCTCATCCTCACAACGTCGTTCCCCCGGTTTCCGGGCGACGTTGGGGGGCATTTCGTCGAGAGCCAGGCACGTCGTTTGGCTCGTCAGGGGTGCGCGGTGGAGGTCGTCGCGCCCGGCCTCGCACCGCACGACGAGCGCCGCGGCCCTCTGCTCGTCCGATGGGTCGGAGGCACTCGGGCGTTCGGGGCTCCAGGGGTCGCGAGTCGCCTCCGAAGCGCTCCGCTCCTCGCGAGCGTCGATCTCCTCCGCGCGTTCATCGAGCATCGACGGGTGCTTGATGACTCCCTCGCGCGACGCGCTCCAGACCGGCTCATCGCGCACTGGCTCGTCCCGACCGTCTGGCCGTGGCTGGCGTCGGCCCCGCGCACGCTGCGACTCGACGCGTACGCGCACGGAGGGGACGTTCGGAGCTTGCTCGCGCTGCCGCGGCCCGCGAGGTACGCGCTCGTCGCCACGCTCCTCGAGCGCACGAGTCGCATCCATTTTGCCGCAGCGAGCCTTCGCAGCGCACTCATCGACTCGCTCGACGCGACGGTCGGAGCCACGCTTGCGGCGCGGTCGCTCGTCACGCTCCCGGACCTCGAGGGTTCAGCCCGGGCCCGCATGGCGTGCGGGCGACGGCCTGCCATGCGAGGTGCGCTCGGTGGCGGCGCGGAGCACGACTTCATCGCCGTGAGCCTCGGCCGCCTCGTGCCGGGTAAGCGCATCGACCTCGCGCTCGAGGCCATGCGGACGCAGCGAGGCGCGGAGCTCGTCGTGATCGGCGACGGTCCAGAGCGTGCTCGCCTCGAGCGGCGCGCACGCGAACTCAATGTCCCTGCTCGGTTCCTCGGGTCCCTCGGTCGAGACGAAGCACTCGAGCACCTCGCGAGAGCCGACGTCCTCCTTCACCCGTCGGAGGAGGAGGGCGCGCCGACGGCCGTGCGAGAGGCGCGCGCCCTCGGTGTGCCCGTCGTGGGCTGCGACGCCGGGGACCTCGCGGCGTGGGCGACGGAAGACCACGGAATCCACTGCGTCGAACGGAGCGCTCACGCGCTCGCCAGCGCGCTCGACGCCGTGCGGGCAGCACGGCTCACCGAGCCGTGAGTTCGGCACAAAACGCGGACGAGCGGGCAACCGCCGTGGTCACCCGCTCGCGCGCATCGAGCGCCCTTCAGTCCAACGCTCAGCCGCCGCGGCGCTGATAAGCCGGCACGTCCCAGTCGATCTCGTTGTGGTTGTTCGAGACGAGGAAGTGACGCTCGCGCTCTGGCCGCTGCGTCGTCGCCGCAACGGTCGCGGTACGCGGCGCCTCGCTGAAGCGACGCGACACCGGGCCGGACGCCGACTCTTCGTAGCGCTCGACACGCTCGGTGCGTGGCATCGAGCGCGCACGCGGGGCAGCAGGCGGGATCGACGCGGCCCTCGCCGAAGGCCGTACGGTGAGCGTCGATTTGCCGAACGCCTCGCGTCCCATGTCGCTCGCGATCTCGTCGACGAGCTGAACGGGAATCTCGTTGTTGCGGTCGAAGCCCGTCGCGATGACCGTAACCTTGATCGCGTCGCCCATCGTCTCGTCGATGGTCGCACCGAAGATGATGTTGGCGTCCTCGTGGGCCTGCTCCTGCACGAGCGTCGCGGCCTCCTTGACCTCGCGCATCCGCATGTCGGGCCCACCGACGACGTTGATGAGCACGCCCGTCGCGCCCTCGACCGAGATGTCGTCGAGCAGCGGCGACGCGATCGCGAGCTCGGCCGCGTAGCGCGCGCGGCCCTCACCCTTCGCGCAGCCAGTGCCCATGAGCGCGCGGCCCATGTTGCTCATGACCGTCTTCACGTCGGCGAAGTCGACGTTGACCATGCCGCGCTGCGTGATGAGATCGCTGATGCCCTTCACGGCCTGATAGAGAACCTCGTCCGCCTTGCGGAACGCCTCGAGGAACGACAGGTCCTCCTGGTCGAGCGTGAGGAGCTTCTCGTTCGGGATGGTGACGAGCGTGTCGACGTGCTCGCTCAACATCGCGAGGCCAGCCTCGGCACGGCGTGCGCGCTGCTTGCCTTCGAAGAGGAAGGGCTTGGTCGCGACGCCGACGGTGAGGATGTCCTCCTCCCGCGCGAGCTGCGCAAGCACCGGGGCCGCGCCCGTACCCGTGCCACCGCCCATGCCGGCAGTGACGAAGATCATGTCAGCGCCCTGGAGGAGCTCCTTGATGCGCTGGTGGTCCTCGAGCGCCGCCTTGCGACCGCGCTCCGGATCCGCGCCCGCACCGAGACCCCGCGTCAGGCTCTGCCCGATCTGGATCCTCGTCGGAGCGAGGCAGTTCTGCAGCGCCTGCGCGTCGGTGTTGACCGCCACGAACTCGACCCCCTCAAGGCCGAGCGTCATCATCGTGTTGACGGCGTTGCAGCCGGAGCCGCCGACGCCGATGACCTTGATACGTGCCTCGTAGGACAGGTTGTCTTCAGCAAATTCAATCGAGAAACTCATTGTCTACTCTCCCGGGACCCCAACACGATTTCCGCTCATGGCGCGCCGGGTGCCTCTCCCGTCACGCCGCGGCCAGACGGCTAGAACGCCGCCTTGATCCAATCGAGCAAGCGGCCGCCGCTCTGGCGACCTTTCGGCTCGATCCTGGGAGTCACCACCAAGGGCTCCTCCCGCCTCACCGCCGTGCGACCCCTTGCCTCGTGGATCGCACTAGCGCCGTAGAGCACGAGGCCAACACCGGTCGCAAACTGCGGACCGTTGACGAGCCCCGTGATCCCCTTCACTCCGACCGGCGTGCCCATGCGCACCGGCATGCCGAGGATCTCCTCGGCGAACTCCGTCATGCCCTCCATCAGGACCGCTCCGCCGGTCAGCACCGCGCCGGCCGAGAGCTGCTCGAGCAGCCCCGTGTCCTCGATGCGATTGCGGATCACCGCGAAGATCTCCTCGATGCGGGGCTCAATAATGTCCGACAGCAAGCGCCGCGGCGCCGTCCGCGCGGGATGCCCGCCGACGCCGGGGACCTCGATCTCCTCGTCGTCTGCGACCATTCGTCCGAGCGCGCACCCGACATTGCGCTTGAGGCGCTCGGCCTCGGCGAGTGGGGTGCGCAGGCCTGCCGCGATGTCCTGGGTGACGTTGTTCCCGCCGACCGGGATCACGCTGACGTGGCCGATGCCGCCGTCGACGTAGAGGAGGAGATCCGTCGTGCCCCCGCCGATGTCGATCACGGCGACGCCGATCTCTTTTTCGTCCTCGGAGAGCACCGCCTCGGCGCTCGCGAAGGGCTCGAGCACCACATCGGCGACCGAGAGGCCGCACTTCTCGGCGCAGCGGACCAGGTTCTGGACCGGCGACGTCGCGGCGGTGATGAGGTTGACGCGCGCCCCTAGGCGGACGCCGCTCATGCCGATCGGATCGCGAATCCCGTCCTGATTGTCGACCGTGAACTCGCGCGGGAGCACGTGAATGATCTGCCTGTCGGCGTCGATCGGGATCGCGCGTGCACCCTCGAGGACACGCTCGACGTCGTCGGCCGAGACCTCCTTGCCAGAGGAGATCGCGGCGACGCCGTCGGAGGTCTGGCAGCGAATGTGGCTGCCGCTGACCCCGGCGTAGACCGTTCGGATCTCGGCACCCGCCATCGTCTGAGCCGCGTCGAGCGCCTCGGCGATGGAGCGCGTGGTCCACTCGATGTTCGAGACGACACCCTTGCGGAGACCGCGGCAGGGGACGTTCCCCACGCCGAGGATGGTCACGCCGTCCGCGTCGACCTCACCCACCACGGCCGCGACCTTGGTGGTGCCGATGTCGAGACCGACGACGATTTCGCTCTCTGCTCCGCTCATGGACGATGCGCCGGACCCTTTCACGCGCCGCGTCATACGGCCAAGTTTTGAGTCACTCACGGCGTCGCCTTTCGCGACACATCGCCGTTTGCGGGGTTTTGCGCGAGCTTCGAGGCGCGCTCGTTGCGCATGCGGACCACCACGCGCTCGGGATGAGCCCGGTTGTCGAGGAACAGCACCTCGGCCTTCGCCTGGCGCGTGCGGAGCTCGGCGAAGATGCGGGCCGCCTTCTGCACCTTCGCGCGAAACGGCGGCTCACCGAACACGAGTGAGAGCGCCTCGGCTCCCACGATCGCGGTGAGCTGGCCGAGCTCATCGATGTGCACCTCTTGAACCGGGAAACGCTCGGCGATGCGCTCCTCATCGAGCTCGGCGAGGAGCTCCAAGGCCGTCCGCAGCTTGCGCGAGGTCGACTCGGCGTCACGCGCGAGCTCGTCGGCGCGGAGCCCTGTGACGATGGGGAAATCGACGGGGTCTCCTGGCTCGGCCTCCTTGAAGGGCAGGCCTCGACCGTCGACGAGGAAGAGCTTCCCGTCGATGTTCGCGGCAAGGCGGGGATCACGCTCGACGACGCGAATGTGGACGGTCGACGGAAGCGCCTTCTGGACCTTTGCGGACTCGACCCAAGGGTCGACCCGCACCTTGGCCGCCGCGGACTCCTCATCGATGTCGAAGATGTTGTGGCCAGCCGCGATCCCGGCCGCGCGCGAGACACGCTGGGGCGAGAGGCGCTTGACGCCATCGACGACGACGTTCGTCACCGCGAAGCGCGGGCTCTTGTGCAAGTAGCGACGGAGGCCCCAAGCCACCATGACGGAGGCGGCGACGACCACGATGACTCCCGTCATGACCTGCAGCTTCGGAAGGAGCGAGCGGCCGCGACGCGAGGCCCCCTTCGCCAGAGCTGGTCCAGGCGGCGACCCGCGCCGCGACGAGGGCCTCGTGGACGTCGGCACGCGGCTCGACGGCGCATTGTCGGACGACGGCACGCGGCTCGACGGCGCATTGTCGGACGACGGAGCGCGGCTCGACGGTGCCGCGGCGACGGAAGGCGGTGGAGCGAGCGAAGGGCGCGCGGAAGGCGCGGCCCCGTCCGGCGCAGACGGTGGCCTCGTCCGTCGGTTCGGCGGGTTGAGGAGCGGGCTCGAGCGCCTCATCCGCCGGACCTCGTGGCATCGGATGCAGCGGGCGGGCTCTCACGCATGAGCTCGGCGAGACGCTCGAGCGACCGGTTGATGTCGCCGGCGCCGAGCGCGATGACGACGTCACCCGGCAAGAGCTTCTCGTGGACGCGCGCAGGAATGTCGGCCTTGTCGGCGACGTAGCGAGCACCCTTGTTGCCGTGCTTGCGAATCTCGTCGACGAGCCGCTTCGACGACACACCGTCGATCGGCTTCTCGCCGGCTGCGTAGATGTCGGTGATGAAGACGAGATCGGCCTGGTTAAACGCGCTCGTAAACTCGTCGAAGAGGTGCTCGGTGCGCGAGTAGCGGTGAGGCTGAAAGGCGACAACGATGCGGTGCTGCTCGGCAGGGAAGGCGTTGCGAGCCGCCTCGAGGGTCGCGCGGATCTCGGCGGGGTGATGACCGTAGTCGTCGACGAGCTTCACGCCGGCGATGTCACCGACCATCGTGAACCGACGACCGACGCCGTCGAAGGTCGCGAGCGCCTGCTTGGTCACGTCGAGCGGGACCGCGAGCTCGTCGGCGACCGCGATCGCCGCGAGGGCGTTCAGCACGTTGTGTTGACCGGGCATGTTGATCGAGAAGCCTCCGAGCGGCTCGCCTCGACGGTAGGCGTTGAACGCGGTCGAGAGGCCGCGGTAGCGGACGCCACGTGCGGAGTAGTCGGCCTGAGGCGACATGCCGTAGGTGACGTAGCGCCCGCGGATGCGAGGCAGGAGCTCCTGCACGTCCGGGTGGTCGAGGCACATCACGCTGACGCCGTAGAAGGGGACGCGGTTCACGAACTCGACAAAGGCATCGATGAGCTTCTCGTGCGACCCCCAATAATCGAGGTGCTCGGGGTCGATGTTCGTGACGATCGAGATCGTCGGGTTGAGCCAGAGGAAGGTGCCGTCGCTCTCGTCGGCCTCGGCCACCATCAGATCGCCGCCGCCGAGGCGCGCGTTCGAGCCCAGCGCAGCCATCTTGCCGCCTACCGTTACCGTCGGGTCGAGCCCTGCGGCTCGCAGCACCGTGGCCACGAGCGAAGTGGTGGTCGTCTTGCCGTGCGAGCCCGCGATGGCGACGCCGTACTTGATGCGCATCAACTCCGCGAGCATCTCCGCGCGGCCGATCACGGGGATGCCCAGGTCGCGCGCCTCGTCGAGCTCGGGGTTCGCGAGGTCGATCGCGCTCGAACGTACGACCACGTCTGCGCCGTGGACGTTCTCGGCCCGATGCCCGATGTCGACCCGAATGCCGAGCGACTCGAGGCGCTTCGTCGTCGAACCCGCGCGCACGTCGGAGCCCGACACCTCGAAGTCGAGCGATCGGAGGATCTCTGCGAGCCCGCTCATGCCGACGCCGCCGATACCGACGAAGTGCAGCTGCCTCACGCGACCACGGAACATCATGGCGTCGACACCTCGGAGAGAGAGGAAGCCCTCGAGCCGAGCTCAGGGCAGCGAGCCCGCGCGAGCTCGAGGAGATCCTTCGCTATCGTCTTGGCGGCATCGGGACGACCGCGCTCGCGCGCTCGGGTCGCCATCGCGACGCGCGCGACCCCATCTTCGAGCAAAGGGGCGAGCTCGCTCGCGAGGCGCTCGGCGGTGGCCTCGGCCTGCGGTACACAGACCGCGGCGCCGTCTCGCGCGAGGGACTCGGCGTTGTGGCGCTGATGGTCATCCGCCGCGAACGGGTAAGGCACGAGCAACCCTGGCCGTCCGATGGCGGTGAGCTCGGCGAGCGACCCAGCACCCGAGCGCTCGATGACGACATCCGCGCGCGCGAGCGCTCCGGCGACGTCGTCGATAAAGGGGACCACCTCGGCCTCGAGGCCGAGCTCCGCGTAGAGCGCCCGAGCTGCCGCGTCCTTGTCGCGACCCGCCTGGTGCACGATCTGAAGGCGAACGGCGTCGCGGCGCTTCGCCAGCGCGCGAGGGACCGCCTCGTTCAGCGCGAGCGCTCCCTGGCTCCCGCCCATCACGAGGACGCGCACGGCCGAGACTCCCTCGGCGGGCGGCACGGGCTCGAAGCGCCTCCGAAGCGGGACGCCGGTCCACAGCGCGCGCGGGCCGAGCCCCGCCACGGTCTCGGGGAAACCACCGTAGACGCGGTGAACGAGCGGCTTCAGGAGTTTGTTCGTGAAGCCCCACACCGCGTTGGGCTCGAGCAAGGTCACCGGAACCCCGAGCGCCCGGGCCGCGAGCGTCACCGGTCCAGCCGCGTAGCCGCCGACCGAGAACACGACGTCGGGGGCGAGGCGTTTCACGAGCCCGAGCGCGCGGGGCAAGACCGTCGCGGCGCGAAGCGCGCCCTTGGCGAAGCCTGTGAGCCCGTGCCCACGGAGCGGAAGTACGTCGAGGAGCTCGAGGCGTCCGCCTGCCTCTGGCACCACACGGGTCTCGATGCCGCGTCCCGTCCCGACGAACACGACCTCGACGCCCTGCTCCTCCGCGCGGAGCGCCTCGGCGACGGCGATCATCGGGAAGACGTGGCCGCCCGTCCCGCCGCCTGCGATGAGGACACGCGTCACGCCCCCTCCTCGGCCGCGCTAGCGACGATGGCGGAGGCGCTCTGGACCGGGCCCTTCGGCTCCATGGCTGGAGCCTCGACCTGCGAGCGTCGGCGGCTGATGTTGAGCAGCAGCCCGATCGAGGCCGCGCTTACGAGAAGGGACGAGCCGCCGTAGCTGATGAACGGCAGCGTGAGGCCCTTGGTCGGCATGATCGCCATCGCGACGGCGAGGTTCAAGATGACCTGCGCGCCGAGGAGGATCGAGAGACCGAAGGCGATGTAACTGCCGTAGTCGTCCTCGGCCTCGAGCGCGATCTTGATGCCACGCCACACCACGAGCGCGTAGGTCGCGGTGAGTCCGAGTGTGCCGATGAAGCCGAGCTCCTCGCCAATGATCGCGCCGATGAAGTCGGTGTGCGCCTCGGGGAGGTAGAGCACTTGGTAGCCTCGTCCGAGCCCGAGGCCACCGACGCCGCCGGAGCCGAACGTCATGACCGACTGGAAGGGCTGGTAGGCGAGCCCCTGGCGATGGGTGTCCATGTCGGAGTACGCCATC
This sequence comes from Deltaproteobacteria bacterium, assembly GCA_016875405.1. Taxonomy (GTDB): domain Bacteria; phylum Myxococcota_A; class Polyangia; order Polyangiales; family Polyangiaceae; genus SYFR01. Next base: position 40,070 of record VGRJ01000008.1, read on the forward strand.
CAGCGCTGCATGCGGTAGGGCGAGAGCTTGACGAGGATGATCGCGGCGGCGACGAACGCGAGGCCCGACAGGACGATGTGCGAGACGCGCCCACCGGCGATGAACATCAGCGCGAAGGTCAGCATCGCGAGCACGAACGCGCTGCCGAAGTCGGGCTGCTTGAGGCAGAGCGTCATCAGCACCCCGAGGATCACGATGTGCGGCACGAAGCCGACCCAAAATGACGCGACCTTCTCGGCCTTCTTCGAGAGCGAGTACGCGAGCCAGAGGACGAGCGCCACCTTCGCCATCTCGGAGGGCTGAATGTGCACGGGGCCGACGGCGATCCACCGGTAAGCGTTTCCCGCCTTGTGGCCGAGTCCCGCGACCGTCGCGAAGAGCAGCGTCGCGACGCCGGCCAGGATCGGATACGTGAGCGGGCGGACGATGCGGTAGTCGAAGCGGCTGACGAGCCACATCGTACCGAGTGCGAGAAGGGCGTAAATCGCCTGCCGCTTCACGTAGTGCTGCGGGTCTGAGTAGCGAACCGTCGATTCGAACGCGCTCGCGCTGTAGACCATGACGATCCCGAAGCCGACCAGCGCCACGACCGCGGCCGCGAGGACGTGATCGACGGGCCCGGCGCCGCTCCTCTTCACGAACGCGCGCATGCGCCCCCAGCGCGACATCGAGCTGGGAGCCTCGGTCCGGTCGTCTCGGCGTGAGTTCATGACCCGGCTCCTCGCAAGTACCCGACGGCGGCGACGAACGCGTCACCGCGGGCACGGTAGTTCGCGAACATGTCGAAGCTCGAGCAGGCCGGACTGAGGAGCACGGCGTCACCTGGCTCGGCGAGCCGAGACGCGAGCTCCACGGCCTCCTCCATCGTCCCGGCGCGCTCGATCGGGAGCACCCCCGACGCGGCCTCGGCGATTCGCTCGGCGGCCTCCCCCAGGACGACGAGCGCGCGGCCCTTGACGCGGAGGGCCTCGACGAGAGGCGCGTACGTCCCCTGCTTGTCCCGACCACCCGCGATGAGCACGACGCGCGACTCCGAGAGTCCCGCGAGCGCCGCGACCGAGGCGCCGACATTGGTGCCCTTCGAGTCGTCGTAGTAGCGAACACCTGCGATCTCCTCGACCAGCGCGCAGCGATGTCCAAGTCCGACGAAGCCCCGGAAGGCCTTGTCGAGGACCGCGCTGGTCGCGTGCACATCACCGAGATCGAACGCGCCAGCGAGCGCGATGGCGGCGCAGGCGTTGGCGACGTTGTGCGTCCCCTCGAGGCGGAGGCTCGAGCGCGGGACCGCGACCCCGCGAAGCCGATCCGACAGCCAATCTCCGCGTAGCGCGACGTCCGCGCGCGAGTCGGTCGCCGCGAAGGTCACGCGTCGCGCCCCGCCGCGCCGCGCCTGCGCCTCGCAGAGCGCATCGCCGTACGGCACCACGGCGACGTCGTCCGACGTCATCGCCGCGAACGGATTGCCCTTCGCTCGCGCGTAGGCTTCGAAGCTCGGGTAGCGGTCGAGGTGATCGTCGGTGACGTTGAGCAGCGCGTGTGCGCATGCGTGCATCGTCGGGACTCGCTCGGCCTGAAAGCTCGAGATCTCGACGACGAGCACGTCGTACTCACCGCCGACGGCATCGGCCAACGGCGTCCCGAAGTTTCCGCCGAGGAAGACCTGCTTGCCCGCCGCCTCGAGGATCGCAGCGACGAGCGCGGTGGTCGTGCTCTTGCCGTTGGTGCCGCCGATGAGGACGAGCGGCGCGTCGAGGTAGTACGACGCGAACTCGAGCTCTCCGACCACCTTGGCCCCCGATGCCTCGGCCCTCTGGAGCGCTGGCTTCTCGGGAACGCCCGGAGACACCACGACGAGCTCGAAGCCGTCGAGCGCGTCCTCCCCGAGCGCGCCGCCGCGAACCTCGAGCCCCGCGAGGCCAGCGAGGTCACTCCTCGACAGAAGCCGCTCCGGCGCCGCCTCATCGAAGCCGACGACCTCTGCGCCACGCGCGAGGGCAAGGCGGACCGCCGCGACGCCGCTCGCGCCCAGACCCACCACCGCGACGCTACGCCCGATGAGGTCCATCAGCGCACCTTCAGCGAGGCGAGGCTCACGAGCGATAAGAGGATCGAGACGATCCAGAATCGAACGATGATCTTCGGCTCCGCCCAGCCCTTCTTCTCGAAGTGGTGATGGATGGGCGCCATGAGGAAGATGCGCTTGCCGGTGGCCTTGAAGTAGCCGACCTGGACCATGACGCTCAGCGTCTCGACGACGAAGATGCCTCCGAGCAGCACGCTCAAGAGCTCGTTCTTCGTGAAGATCGCGAGCATGCCGAGGCCTCCGCCGAGGGCGAGTGAGCCCACGTCGCCCATGAAGACCTGCGCTGGATACGTGTTGTACCAAAGGAACCCGATCCCGGCCCCTAGCACGGCGCCGCAATACACGGCCAACTCCCCTACCGAGGCGATCCGCGGGATGTCGAGGTAGCTCGCGAGGGCGAACTTCCCGATCGTCGCGCCCGTGACGTAGGCCCATACGAGATAGGTCGCGGCGTTGGTCATCACCGGACCTATCGCGAGCCCATCGAGTCCGTCGGTGAGATTCACCGCGTTCGACGTGCCGACCACGACGAACACCGCGAAGACGACGTAGGCCCAGAGCGGGAGATCAGGCGCAAAGCGCGAGAACGACGTGAACGGGATCGCGAGCTTCGTCCGGATCTCGAACCAGTCGGCGGGCAGCTTCGACTCGAGGACGAAGGTGTAATACACGGCCGCGCCGCCAATCAGCACCTGACCGATGAGCTTATAGCGACCCGGGAGGCCTCCCGGATGGCGCAGCTTGATCTTCAGGTAATCGTCGAGATAGCCGATGACGCCGTAGCCCGCCGTCACGGCCGTCGTCGCGAGGACGAAGGGGTTGCGGAGATCGGCCCACAACACCGTCGGCAGCAGCAGCGACAAGAGGATGAGCGCGCCGCCCATCGTCGGCGTGCCTGCCTTGATGCGATGGCTCTCGGGGCCGTCGCTCCGCACAATCTGCCCGATCTGCTTCTTCTGGAGCTCCCGGATGAACCACGGAGCAAGCATGAACGTGAGCAGCATGGCCGTGATGGTGGCCATGATCGTGCGGAACGGGATGTAGCGGAGCACGTTCAGCCACGAGAGCCAGGCGTAGTGCTGCTTCAACGGGTAGAAGAGCTCGTAGATCACCTGCCTGCTCCTTCCTGCTCCGCACGGGGGGCAGCTTCACATCGTGCGAGCGCAGCCACGACGCGCTCGGTCCTCACGCCACGGGATCCCTTCACGAGCACGAGGTCGTCTGCTCTGACGAGCTCGCAAGCGAACTCCGCGGCGCGCTCGGAGGTCTCCGCGTGCCGCGCGTCGAGCCCCCGCGCGCGAGCGAGCGCCGCACCGCGCGCCGAGTGGTCGCCAACGGTGAGCAAGAGCCTCGCTCCGCTGCGTGCCGCCCAGTCCCCAAGCGATTCGTGCGACGCATCGCGATCCTCGCCGAGCTCCAGCATGTCGCCGAGCACCAGGACGAGCCTCCGTCCAGCGACGCGGGCGAGCTCGCGCGCCGCTTCGATCGATGCCTCCGTCGAGGCGGGGTTCGCGTTGTAGCTGTCGTCGACGACGACGACTCCGCTCGTGAGGCGGCGCGGGGCGAGGCGACCGGGTCCAGCGTCTTCGACGCCGAGATGGGCGAGCGCTGCCTCGGCCTCGTCGCCGTGGAATGGCCTCCCCGGGAACGCGGCCTCGATCGCGGCGAGCGCTGCCGTCGTCGCGAGCGCCCCCGCAGCACCGAGGAGCGGCGTCGTGAAGCTCAGCGTCGAGCCGTCAGGGCGCCGCACCTCGAGACGCGAGCGCTCGAGATCGAGCGCCTCTCGCCGAAGGATTCGGTAGTCCGCATCGGCGGCGGTCCCGTAGCCGATCTTGTCGCTGGCCACGCACGCCGCGAGTCCGGCGCGCACGCGCGCATCGTCAGCATTGCCGAGCGCGACAGCGCCTCGCGCGAGCCCACGAAACATCGCGGTCTTCTCGCGCGCGATGCCGTCGAGGCCACCTAGCCCTTCGGAGTGCGCGCTCGCGATCAGCGTAACGAGCGCGAGGTCAGGCCGTGCCATCCGAGCGAGCTTGCCGATCTCACCGGGGGCGTTGGTGCCCATCTCGAGCACGAGCAAGCGCGCATCGTCCGAGAGCGCGAGCATCGTCATCGGAACGCCGACGAGGTTGTTCAAGTTCCCTTGCGTCGCCGTGACTCGGTGGGGCAGGCGCGCCTCGGCGAGCGCCGCGAGCGCCCGCTTGGTGGTGGTCTTTCCGGCGGAGCCCGTCAGCGCAACGACGCGCCCCCCATGGTCCGCCCTCCAGCGCGCGACCCGCGCTTCGGCGAGGCCCGCGAGCGCCGCCAGCGTCGACTCGACGCGCAGCACCGTGAGCCCTCGTACCTCGACGTCTCGCTCGACGATGGCGAGCGACGCTCCGCGCTCGGCCGCGGCGGCGAGGTGAGCGTGACCGTCGAAGCGCTCGCCCGCGAGCGCCACGAAGGCCTGCCCTGGCTCGAGCGTGCGCGAGTCGGTCGCGACACCGGCGACCTCGAGAGCGGCGTCCTCGAGCGGCCCACGGAGTGACCCGCCGGTCGCGGCGAAGACCTCAGGCAGCGTGAATCGGGCTCGATTCGTCGGGATGGGAGTGGCCATCAGATGCCCCTCCTCTCGCGTCGCGCGGCGAGGGCTCGCCCGAGCTCGACCCGGTCGTCAAACGCGAACGTCTCGGCACCAATGAGCTGGTAGGGCTCGTGCCCTTTTCCCGCGACGAGCACGACGTCGCCGGGTGCCGCGCACTCGACCGCGTGGCGAATCGCTTGCGCTCGGTCGAGGAGGACCGTTGTCCGGCCGCGCGCACCACCGCGCTCGAGCCCGACGAGGATCTCGGCGGCGATGGCGTCGGGGGCTTCGCTCCGCGGGTTGTCGTTCGTGACGATCGCGAGATCCGCCGCCCGCGCGACGGCCTCGCCCATCGGCGCGCGCTTCGCCGGGTCGCGGTCACCGCCACAGCCGAACACGCAGATGAGCTTGCCTTTCGTCAATCCGCGCACGCTCTCGAGGACGCGAACGAGGGCGTCGGGGGTGTGGGCATAATCGACCACCGCGACGAGATCGTCGCGTGCGGGGTCGTCGCAGCGCTCTAGCCGACCCGCCACAGTCCGCATGCCGCCAAGCCCAACGAGCGCACGAGCGTCGAGGCCAAGGGCGCGCGCGATGGCGACCCCGACGAGGAGGTTCGATGCGTTGTGAGCCCCGACGAGCGGCGAGCGGAGCGCGCCACCGTCCGCGAAATCGATCGCGATCCCTTCGGTCGAAATCGAGAGCGTGCTCGGACGAACATCGGCCGCGCTGTCCGGCCGGACCGAGACGCTGAGTACGGTGGCCCCTCGTTCACCGAGGCGTTGGGCGAGGGTCGCGCCGTGTGGGTCGTCGACGTTCACGACCGACACGCGCGGCGCAAAGTCGAGAAAGAGCTTGTCCTTCGCCGCCGCGTACGCGTCCATCGTGCCGTGGAAGTCGAGGTGGTCTTGGGTGAGGTTCGTGAACGCGGCGACATCGAAACGAACGCCTTCCATTCGCGAGGCGGCGAGCGCGATCGACGAGACCTCCATCACGAGATGACGCGCCCCTCGATCGCGCACGAGGGCCGCGAGCCGCTGGAGCTCGTCGGCCTCGGGACTCGTGTGCCCCTCGCCAAGCGGCTCGTCGCCGATACGATGCCCGAGCGTCCCGAGGACCCCGCACGCTTGCCCAGTCGCGGCGAGGGCGGCCTCGACGAGATGGGCCGTGGTCGTCTTCCCATTGGTGCCGGTGATCCCGACGACCGCGAGGTGCTGCGTAGGCTCGCCGTGCACCATCGCGGCGGCGCGCGCGAGCGCTGGACGAAGCGCCGCGACCTCGAGCACCGGGGCGCCCAGGCTCGCGATCTCGCGTCGACGTCCGGACTCGCACAGCACTCCGACCGCGCCGCGCTCGAGCGCGACAGGCGCATGCAGGAGACCGTCCGAGCGCGCACCTCGCAACGCGGCGAAGAGCGTTCCCGGCCCCACCTTCCGCGAGTCCTGCTCGACGTCGAGGACCTCCACGTCGCCGCGCCCCGAGAGCGCTGCACCGAGGTGTCGCGCGAGCTCGTCGAGCGTCACCCGTGGTCGGGCGACGTCGCGCCCAGCCAGGGTGCTCGCGTCGGTCGACCTCATCGGCTCCTCACGTCGGCGGCTCGAAGACGAGCACCACCTTCGCGCCGCGTGGCGCCTTCGTGCCGACCGCCGGCTCGGTGCGCACGAGCCTGCCGGTCCCTTGAATCACAGGGACAAATCCCTTCTCGAGCAGCGTCTGAATCGCCGAGCGCATCGGGAGCCCCTCGATCAGAGGCACCTTCACGCCGTCGCGCACGGGCACGCCCGGGCCGTCCGCTGGAGCCTCCTCGCCTCCAGAGTCGGGCCGCTCGTCGAGCGCCGCGTATGCGCTCTTCGCTGGGTCGTCGACCTTGGCGTACTCGGCGACGTCGGTGAGCTTCACGGCGCGCGTACCGTCGGGGCGAACGCCGAGGTAGTGAAGGCTCTGCTCGGCGACCCGTCGGAACACGGGCGCGGCGACGGAGCCGCCGGAGTTGGCGCCCGCGGTCGGCTCGTCGATGACGACGCTCACCACGAGGCGGGGTCGCTCCGCTGGGACGAAGCCGATGAACGAGGTGACGTAGGTGACGTCGTTGTAGCGACCGGTCGTCGGGTCAACCTTCTGCGCAGTCGCGGTCTTCCCTGCGACACGAAAGCCCGGGATCGCAGCCTCGACGCCGGTCCCCTCGCCTTCGGTGACCGAGCTCAGCATATCGGCCATCATGCGCGCGATCCGCGGAGAGACGACTTGACGGCGCACCTTGGGGGTCGCCTCCGAGAGGACGACGCCGGTCGAGTCGGTGACCTTCGAGACGAGGATCGGCTCGAGCAAGCGCCCGCGATTCGCGAGCGCGGCCATCGCCATCGTGAGCTGAAGGTTCGTGACGCTGACGCCTTGACCGAACGCTGCCGACGCCGTCTCGACGGGGACCCATGGTCGCGCGCGCGGTCGCAGGATGCCCACCGACGAGCCCGACACTGGAAGCCCCGGGTTCTCACCGAAGCCGAAGCGGCGGAATGACTGGTAGAGCTTCTCTTCGCCGAGCCCGAGCCCGATCTTCGCAATGCCGATGTTCGACGAGTACTGGAGGATCTGCGTCGGCGTGAGCCACTTCGACACGTGCGTGTCGTGGATCACGACGTTGTCGATCGGCATGTGGCCCTCCTCGCAGTAGACAGGCTCGTCGGGCTTCACCGAGTTGGCCGAGAGCGCAGCGGCCATCGAGAACATCTTCATCGTTGAGCCGGGCTCGAAGACGTCGCCGATCGCGTGGTTGCGAATCGAGGCCGGGTCGGCGAGGTTGTAGTCGTTCGGGTTGAAGCCGGGCGCGCTCGCGAGCGCGAGCATCTCGCCCGTCTGCGGATCGACGACGAGGATCGAGCCCGCCTTCGCTTCGTGTGTCTTCAGCGCGGCGTCGAGCTCGCGCTCCGCGAGAAACTGAATGCTCTGGTCGATGGTGAGGTGGATATCGTGACCGGCGAGCGCAGCCTCGTCTTGAATTCCCTCCGAGAAAATCAGGCGGCCCGCGCGATCGCGGAGGCCGCGAATCTCTTCGGCGCGCCCACGGAGCTGCTCGTCGAGCGCGAGCTCGACACCCTCGCGGCCCTGGCCGTCGGGGGAGACGAAGCCCAGCAGCGACGCCGCGAGCTCCCGGTGAGGGTAGAAGCGCCGCCCCTCGCCTTCGACGCTGAGCCCGAGGATCGGATAGCGCTGGTTGCGATCGCCGAGTTCGCGGACCGCCTTCACCTCGTCCGAGGTGACGCGTCGCTTCAGCCAGGTAAAACGCTTGCCGCGACGGAGCTTCTCGGCCACCTCGGCCACCTCGAGGTGGAGCGCCTCGGCGATGCGCGCGGCGTACCCGTCGATGCGCCCCGCGAGGTATTTCTGCTCGACTCCGCGCAACATCTCGACCGCGTCCATCGAGACGCTCGGCACGTCGACGCTGATGGCGAGCGCGGTCCCGGCCCGATCGTAAATCGTGCCGCGCTTCGGCGTGACGCGGAGCTGCCGCATGCGCTGCTTCTCGGCCAGCGTTCGCCAGGCCTCGCCGTCTTTGACCTGAATGTCCCAGGCGCCGTTCAAGACGACGCCGAGCCCGACCCCGAGCGCCGCGCACAGGACACCGGCACGGAACCGAATGCCGGGGCGACGAGCCGCGTCGATGTTCTTCACGGCGCTTGCTCGCTGTCGGGCTCGGTCGCGGCGACCGCGGGGGACTTTGGCTTCTCAGGCGCGTTGATGAGTCGGAGCGAGATGACCTTCTCGGGCTGCGGCGGCGTCATGCCGAGGAGCGTGCGCGCGACCATCTCGACGCGCTTCGGCGTCTGGTAACTCGTCGCTTCGAGCTCGAGGACACGCTTCACCTCACGGAGGTGGGACTGTTCGTTCCGCAGCTTGCCGAGCCTGAAGCCGACGTCGACCGTCTTTCCACGGAGCGCGAGGTGCACGATGAAGGCCGCGGAGGAAGCTGCGACCGCGAGCGTCCACAAAATGAGGAAGCGCCGCTGGTTCATCGCGAGACCTCGCGACGCCGCGCGACCCGGAGCTTCGCGCTGCGGGCACGCGGATTGTGCGAGAGCTCATCCTCCTCGGCGACGAGCGGCTTCGAGGTGAGCGGCTCCCAGGCATCGGTCTGCAGCGCTCGCTTGACCATTCGGTCCTCGAGCGAATGGAAGGTGAGGATGGCGAGCCGCCCTCCGGGACGCACGCGCCTCGCGGCGGCCTCGAGCAAGCCCTCGAGCTCGAAGAGCTCTCGGTTCACCGCCATGCGAATGGCCTGGAAGGTCTTCGTCGCCGGGTCGACTCCGCCGATGCGAGCGGGTCCGACCGCGCGGACGACCGCACGTCGCAGGTCGAGCGTGGTCTCGAGCTTGCCGGCCTCGAGCTCTTGCTTGATGCAGCGAGCGACGCGGCGGGCGCGACGCTCCTCCCCGAGCTTCGCGAGGATCTCGGTGAGGCCCTCGTCATCGACCCGGGCGAGCAGCTCGAGCGCCGTCTCGCCGCGCGTCGTGTCCATGCGCATGTCGAGCGGCCCCTCGGCGCGAAAGCTCATCCCGCGGTGCGGCTCGTCGAGCTGCATCGAGCTCACTCCCAGATCGGCGAGGAGGCCGTCCACGGTCTCGAGGCCGAGCAGGTCGAGCACCTCCTCGAAGGTCGAGAAGCTCGCGTGTCGAACGAGCGCACGCTCACCGAAGCGCTCGAGCCTCGCGCGCGCGAGCTCGAGAGCCCGCGGGTCCCGATCGAGTCCGATGACGCTCGCGGCCCCCGCCTCGAGGAGCGCGGCGCTGTGTCCGCCCGCACCGACGGTCAGGTCGAGCAAGGTCGCTCCCGCAGGCTGCATGAGGTTCACGACCTCGCGCGCCATGACGGACACGTGCGGAACCCCAACCTGCGTCTCGGGCATCGTGTGACTCATCGGTACGACGTTGACGACGTTCATGCGTCGAGCTTCTCCGCGATGGCATCGGTCCAACGTGCGAGGTCTTCCTCGGGCAGCTCGAGCGACGACTCCCAGTGAGCCTTCGACCAGAGCTCCATCGTGGTGCCGACGCCGGCCCAGAGGACGTCCTTCTCGAGCGACGCGAACTCGCGCATCGACTGGGGGACGAGGACGCGACCATGCGCGTCGAGCTCGGCCTCGACCGCAGCGGACAGGTAGCGCCGACGAAACAGGACGACGTCGCGGTCCCAGCGGTTGAAGCGCGCGACCTTCGCCTCGAGCTCCTCCCACGCAGCCATCGGCCACACGTCAAGGCAGGCGTCGCGGATCGACTTCGCGATCACCAGGCGCAGATCGCCCGCCGGCGGCAGCACGTGCCGAAAGCGGGCAGGGAGGCTGGTTCGCCCCTTCCCGTCGATCGTGTGCTCGTAATGCCCGCGGAACACGTGGTTTTCGCCCTACTTATGGAACTTTTTGCCACTTCGTCCCACAAGTCGACCCACGCTACGTATCGGGCTCTACAGTGTCAACACTTCGTATGATTTCAGCGAGATAACGTCTCCTTTAAACCTTCATTTGTCTACGTTTGAACACATGCATGGACGTAAGGGTCGGCGTCTTTGGGCGCCAGGTGGGAAGAAGTGGATCAGGCGGTGGGGGGCCGCACGTTGGTGCGCACCCAGTCGATGATCTCGGTGAGCGGGGTCCCCGGCGTGAAGACCCCCTGAACGCCCGCCTGCTGGAGCTTCGGGATGTCGTCTTCCGGGATGATCCCGCCGCCGAACACCAGCATGTCGGCGGCACCGTGCTTCCGGAGCGCCTGGATGACCGCGGGGAACAGGGTGTTGTGCGCGCCGGACATGATCGACAGCCCGACGCAGTCGACGTCCTCCTGGACGGCCGCGATCGCGATCATGTCGGGTGTCTGGTGCAGACCCGTGTAGATGACCTCGAAGCCAGCGTCGCGGAGGGCTCGGGCGACGACCTTCGCTCCACGGTCGTGGCCGTCGAGGCCGGGCTTGGCGATGAGGACGCGGATCTTTTGTTCGGTCATGGCGGGCGAAGTGTAGCCTCTCGCGCGCCCATGGTGGAAATTCGACGGACGCTCTGCAACCGCGACTGCCCCGACGCTTGCAGCATCGAGGCCACGGTCGAGGACGAGCGCATCGTGGCGCTGCGCGGCGATCGTCGCCACCCCGTGACGGCCGGCTTCCTCTGCTTTCGCACGAACCAGTTCCTCCGGAGCCAATACGCGCCCGACCGCTTGACCACGCCGCTCCTCCGCAAGGGCGGCCGCCTCGAGCCGGTGGGCTGGGACGAGGCGCTCGATTTCATCGCCGCGCGCCTCAGGACGATCCGCGACGAGTCCGGACCTGCTTCCATCTTCCACTACCGAAGCGGCGGGACGCTGGGGATCCTCGCGGGGCAAGCGAGCGATCTCTTCTTCGAGCTCTTCGGTCCAACGACCGTCAAGCGTGGAGACATCTGCTCCGGCGCCGGCGAGGCCGCTCAAGTCGAGGACTTCGGCGTGTCGGACTCGAGCAGCCTCGAGCTCGTCGAAAAGGCGCGGCACGTGGTGCTCTGGGGCAAGAACGTCGCGACGTCGAGCCCGCACACCATCCCGTTCTTGAAGCGCGCCCGCGAGAAGGGGGCTCGCCTGTGGCTCATCGACCCCGTGCGGAACCGAACGGCCGATCTCTGCGACACCTTCGTCCAACCGCGCCCTGGCGGAGATCTCGCGCTCGCGCTCGGGGCAGTCCGCGTGGCGTTCGAGGGCGGGCTGGTTGTGCCCGATGCGGCCACGTTCTGCGACGGGCTCGACGGACTGCGACGGCTCGTCGAAGCGCGAGCCATCGAGGACTACGCGCGCGAGGCGGACGTGAGCGTCGACACCCTCCGCGCGATCGCGCACACGATGGCCGACGGCCCGACGACGATCCTCGTGGGGTGGGGCATGGGGCGCCGGGAGAACGGCGGCGCGATCGTCCGCGCGGTCGACGCGCTCGCCGCGATCACGGGGAACGTTGGGCTCCCGGGCGCGGGCGTCTCGTACTACTTCCGTCGCCGGCGCGCCTTCGGCTCGCTCCTCAGCGATCACGAGCCACCGCGCACGCTGCCGGAGCCGCTCTTCGGAAGCGCGATCCTCGAGGCAAAGGCCCCGGAGATTCGGGCGGTCTGGATCACGGCAGGCAACCCCGTCGCGATGCTCCCAGATTCCCGGCGCGTCGCCGAGGCGCTTCGCACGCGCGAGCTCGTCGTCGTGGTCGATCGCTGGCTGAGCGACACCGCCGAGCTCGCCACCGTCGTCTTGCCCGTGAACACGCTGCTGGAGGCCGACGACCTCGTCGGGTCTTACGGACACCAGTACCTCGGCGTGGCACGGCCGGTCGTCAGCCCCCCCGCGGGCGTGAAGAGCGACCTCGAGATCTTTCAGGCGCTCGCAGCACGACTCGGCCTCGACGCCTACCCACGCGAGGACGCTCGCGAGCTGCAACGTCGGCTCGTCTCCGAGCGGCTCGTCGAGAACGGCGTCGAGCTCGAGACGCTCGAGGCGGGCGCCGTCCCCAACCCGCTCGCGCCGCGCGTACTCTTTGAGGGTCGCACGTTCCCCACCGCGAACGGGAAAGCGCAGCTCATGACATCACTCGCCACGACATCGACGTGCGTGCCGGACCCGGCGTACCCGCTCTACCTCACGTCCGTCTCGACTCCGCGCTCGCAGGCCTCGCAGTGGGCGAAGGAGCCACCCCTTCCAATCGAAGCCACGGTGCACCCCGAGGCCGCGGCGGGACTTGCCGACGGTGCGCTCGCCTGGCTGGAATCGAGGCTCGGACGCATGCTCGTCCGTGTGCTCCACGACGCGCGACAGCGGCGCGACATCGCGCTCGTCCCGAAGGGCGGTCACCTCCGCGACGGCTCGAGCGCCAACGCGCTCACCTCGGCAAAGCTCACCGACCTCGGAGAGGGTGGCGCGCTCTACGACGAGCGCGTGCGGCTCGTCGTCCCCACGGCGGACGAGCTCGCGTGAGCTAACGCGACGAAGGCCCGCGCTTCAAGGCGCCGGCGAAGGCCAGGGCGCTCGTGTGGGTGATCGCGAGCGCGAGCGCGTCAGCGGCGTCCGACTGCGGCGTCTCCTTCAAGCCGAGCATCATCGCGACGACCCGCGCGATTTGATTTTTATCAGCCTGCCCCGTCGCCGCGACCGCGCTCTTCACCCGCGCCGGCGGGTACTCGCCGAGCTCGAGCCCGGCGCGACGCAGGGCAAGCATCACGACTCCACGAGCGTGAGCGAGCTTGGCTGCGCTCTCTGCGTTCTTGCCAAAGAACATCGCTTCGATCGCGGCCGACTCGGGCGACCACGCGGCGAGGACCTCGACGACCTCACCTTCGAGCGCGACGAGTCGCCCGGCGAGCTCGCCCTCCCCGAGCCGAATCGTCCCGTGTGCGACGTGAGCGAGCCGCGAGCCAACCCGCTCGACGACGCCCCAGCCGCACGAGCGAGTCCCGGGGTCGATGCCGAGGACGCGCATACGCGCGCGACGCTAGCAGCTTCGATGACGTCCGCGCGGAAAGATCTTGCCCGGGTTCAAGATCCCGCGTGGGTCGAAGGCGGCCTTCATGCGGCGCTGAAGCTCGATGAGGCCGTCCCCTTGCTCGAGCGGGAGATACTGGGCCTTCGAGGTGCCGATGCCGTGCTCCCCCGATAGCGTGCCGCCGAGCGCGACAACGCTCCGAAACAGCGCATCGAGCGCACGCTCGACTCGCGGTACGTGCTCCTCGTCATCCCACAAGAGGTTCACGTGCAGGTTCCCGTCGCCCGCGTGGCCGTACGAGAGCATGGTGACGCCCTCGCGCTCACCGATTCGACGAACCTCGCCCACGAGCTTCGCGAGCTGCATCCGCGGGACGACGACGTCCTCGGAGATCTTCCACCGAGCCATGCGTCGGGTCACGTAGCTGAGCTGACGGCGCGCCTCCCATAGGCGCTCCCGCTGCGCGGCGCTCTGCGCGACCAGCACCTCGAGAGCGCCTCCGTCGGTCGCTCGCTCGCCGACCTCGGCCATCTGCCGCTCGACTTCGCTCGTGCTCCCGTCGCACTCGAGGATGACGAGCGCAGCCGCGCGGTCGTCGAGCGGCCCGCCCTCCCCGCGAATCGCGGTGACGCAGCGTTCGTCGAGCACCTCGATGCAGCGCGGTACGAGGCCGGACGCGACGATCGCCTCCACCGCCCGCATGGCGTCGACGATCCCGGAGAAGTACGCGAGCAACGTGACGGTCGCCTCGGGGCGTCGAAGCAATCGCACGGTGGCGCGCGTGGTCACCGCGAGAGTGCCCTCGCTCCCGACGAGCAGCGCGGTGAGATCGTATCCGGTGACTCCTTTGCGGGTCCGCCGCCCCACGGCGAGCCGCTCGCCCGACGCCGTGACGACCTCGAGCCCGAGCGTGTAGTCGCGCGTCACCCCATACTTGAAGGCGCGCGGGCCGCCCGCGTTCTCGGCGAGGTTGCCTCCGAGCGCGCAGCTCGCGAGCGAGTTGGGGTCTGGCGGATAGAAGAGCCCCTCCGCCTCGACGGCGTCGTGGAGGTCCTTCAAGATGACGCCGGGACCTACGACCGCGAGCTGCTCGCGCACGTCGATTTCCTCGATCTGACGCATTCCGAGGACCGAGAGCGCGATGCCGCCGCAGACCGGCACCGCCCCGCCCGACTTGCCAGTGCCGGCCGCGCGCGGCGTCACCGGGACCTCATGGAGCGACGCGAGCCGCAGCGTGGTCGCCACGTCCTCCGGGCTCGACGCGAGGACGGCGAGGTCGGGCAACACCGGGTCCTGTTCCGACTCATCCCCCGCGTGAGCGACGAGGGCTTCGGGCTCGAGGATGACTTTCGAGTCGCCGAGCTCTCGCGCGAGGGCAATCGCCGCCCGCTCGACGCGCGCGGCGTCCGCGCGCGGGAACGCCTCGCGAGGCAACGCGCTGCCGGAGTGAATTCGCCGAGCGTCGGGCATGGGATGGTTATAGCGTGTAAATAGACGAGACCACCCTCGCTCGTGTACCGCCACGCCCCCCTCGTCATCCTCGCCTCGACGCAGGCCGTCCTCGCCGGCGGAGCCGCGCTGTTTCGCGCGCGTCTATTCGCCGATCTCGTCGCGCGAGAGCTGCCGCCGCTCGCACGCGAGCGCCTCACGACGGCCGAGTGGCTCGTGCCCAGCGCGGTGGTCGTGGGAAGCCTGATGGTCGTCGGAGGGCTCGTGACGAAGCGGGGTCGGTCGCGACTCAGGCTCGTCAGCCTGGGTGTCGTCACGTCGGCGTTGCCGGTCGTCGCGGTGACGCTCGCATTTTTCGCGGCCGTCCTCGCAGGGTGACGCCGCCCGGAGCGCTCCAGGTGTCGCGACGATTGGTTGCCGAGTCCGTGCCCCTCACGGCTGACCTCGGGTAGGCTCAGGAGATGGTGAACCGCGTTCATCGCAGCCTTGCAGCCGCTGGCGCACTCGTCGCCAGCGCCGTCACCTCCACCGCGCAAGCCCAAGACCCCGGCTACGCTCCGCCGCCCCCCGGATATGCGCCGCCGCCCGGATATGCGCCGCCGCCCGCCTACGCGCCGCCGCCCGCGTATCCTCCACAGGCTGGCTTCCCTCCCCCGCAGCCGGGCTATCCGTACATGCCGCCGCCGGGCAGCGCGGTGCCCCCGAACGGCGCGATGCCCGGCGTCTTCTCACAAGGCCCGAACGTGCGGCCCACGTCGAGCTCGGCAGAGCTCGGCTTTCTCTACGGGACCGCGCTCGCCTGGGGCCTTGGGACCGGCACGTGGATCGATGCGGAGGCAGGGCTTTGCGACAAGGGCGCGAAGTGCGACCCGGTCGAGGTGGCGATCGCACCGATCGTGCTTGGTACGGTGGCGCCCGTCAGCGTGTTCCTGGTCGACCGCTTCGGCTTCGCGCGCGGGATGCCCGAAGGCCTGCCGTCGTCGATCGCGTCAGGCATGTGGATCGGCGCGGGCGCGGCGATGGGCATCGCGTCGTATCAGCATGTGACCTCCGACGCCGCGGACGAGTGGGGCTACCGCGGCATCGCGCGCGCCGCGTTCATCGGCTCGACGCTCGGCGGTGTCGCCGGCGTGGGCCTCCACTACGCCCTTCACCCGACGCCGCAGACCAACTCGCTGCTGCTGTCGAGCACCGTCTGGGGCGCCTCGATCGGCGCGTTCTTCGGCGGTGGAGCGTCGAGCGGAGCCTGGGGTCAGGCGAACGACTCCGTCTGGCTCGGCGGAGAGATCGGCTTCAACGTCGGCCTCGCGGGAGCCCTCGGCGCCTCGTTCGCGTGGACGCCGACCTGGCGTCAGCTCGCGTGGATGTGGGGAGGCTTCGGCGCGGGGACGGTCGTAGCGACGCCGTTTTACTTGATTTACGTCGCGCGCACGGATCTCGACCCGCGCCGAGGGCTCATCATCCAGGGCGTGACGAGCGCGGTCGGGCTCGGGCTCGGCGCGATCTTCGGCCGCTCGCGCCCGGGGGAGATGACCGCGAGCGATGACGGGTCCGACTTCATGCGCGCGTCGAAGACCCGGCCCGTGGCATTCGGGGGCGCGGGGCTGATGCCGGTCCAAGGCGGCGTCGGGTTTCAGGCACACGGTGTGCTCTGGTGACGAAGTGGTAAGCTGCTTGGGCTCATGCCCACGCTGAAGACCTACCGCGACCAAGGCGCTCCCCGGCTCTACAGCGTTCACAAGCCGCTCACGACCCTAGGCCGTGGGCCCGGCAACGACGTCGTCCTCGATGCGGACGAGGTCGAAGCCCAGCATGCGCAGATCGCCTTCGACGGACGCGACTTCGTCGTCGAGGAGCTCGCGAAGTCGAGCCTCTTGACGATCAACGGAAAGAAGAAGCGCCGCGCGCGCCTCGTCCACGGCGACCGGTTGCAGTTCGGTGCCGCCTCGGTGGCGTTCTCGATGTTTGCTGAAGGCCTGAAGAAGGCGACCGACGCCGAGAGCTCGGAGTCCGTCCCGACAGCCCTCGGCACGAGCGAGGTCGATGGGATCCGGAAGCTCTTCGGGTTCAGCGAGAAGCTCCTTCAGATCCGAGACGTCGACGTCCTGCTCGGCACCATGCTCGACGACGTCCTCGAGCTGACGCACGCGCAGAACGGCGCGATCCTGCTCCTCGAGTCCTTCGAAGGAAGGAGCGGCGGGCCGGAGCGCAGGTGGGCCGTCCGCGCGGCGCGGAACGTCGAGCGCACGACGATCGCCGACGCGGGCGGACGAATCTCGGACAGCATCGTCGAGCAGGTGCTCGCCTCGGGTCGCGGCGTGATCGTCTCCGATGCGATGAACGACACCACCTTCGGAAAGAGCCAGAGCGTGCTCGCGATGCGGCTCTCGAGCGTCATATGCGCGCCGCTCTCCGCACAGGGCGAGGTGATCGGAGCGCTCTACGTCGGGAACGACAAGGTGAAGGAACTCTTCAAGCGCCCGCAGCTCGACGTGCTGTCGATCTTCGCGTCGCAGGCGTCGCTCATCTTGCAGAACGCGATGCTGCTCGCCGCACTCCGCGAAGATAAGGCGAAGCTCGAGTCGGAGCTCCGCGACAAGCGCTTCGGCGAGATCATCGGCACCTGCATCTCTATGCGCGAGGTCTTCCGAAAGCTCGAGAAGGTCGCGTCGACGGACATTGGGGTCCTCATCACCGGCGAGACGGGGACGGGCAAGGAGCTCATCGCGAGCGAGATTCACCGCCGCAGCCAGCGCGCCACAGGTCCGTTCGTCACCATCAACTGCGGGGCGATCCCCGAGAACCTGATCGAGAGCGAGCTCTTCGGTCACGTGCGCGGCGCGTTCACGGGCGCGGTCGCCGATCGCCAAGGGAAGTTCCACGGCGCCGACAAGGGGACGCTCTTTCTCGACGAGATCGGCGAGCTCCCGCTGAACCTTCAGGTGAAGCTGCTCCGCGCGCTGCAAGAGCGCGTCGTCATGCGGGTAGGTTCGAGCAAGGCCGAGAAGGTCGACATCCGGGTCGTCGCCGCCACGAACCGCGACCTCGAGCAGATGGTCCGCGACGGGACCTTCCGCGAAGATCTCTACTATCGCCTCAACGTCGTGAACCTGTGGCTCCCGCCGCTGCGCGAGCGCGGCGATGACGTGCTCATCATCGCAAAGGTGCTGCTCTCGAAATACGCCGAGGAGCTCACGAGCCCAGTGCGCGGTTTCAGCCCAGCCGCCATCGCGGCGCTCAAGAAGTACGCTTGGCCAGGCAACATTCGGCAGCTGCAGAACCGCATCAAGAAGGCGCTGGTCCTGTGCGACAACCGCCTCCTCGGCCCCGAGGACCTCGACCTCGGAACCGCAGCGGAGCCCTCGATCGTCCCGCTCGAGAAGGCGAAGGAAGAATTCCAGCGGCGCTACGTGCTCGACGTCCTCGAGCGCAACAACGGCAATCGCGCCCAGACGGCGCGCGATCTCGGCGTCGACCCGCGGACGATCTTTCGTTATCTCGAGCGCGAGCCCGATGCGCACCCGAGCGACCGCGCGCGCGAGGAGTGACGAGGCCCTCCGCGGGCGTCAGCGCCCGAGGTCGTCGGCGATGCGATCAAGCACCCCGTTGACGAACACGCTCGACCCTTCGGCGCCGTAGCGCTTCGCGAGCTCGACCGCCTCGTCGATGACGACCGGCCGTGGAACGTCGGGGCACTCGGCGAGCTCATGCACGCCGAGGCGCAGGATGTTGCGATCGACGCGCGCCATCCGCTCGATGCGCCAGTGGCGACTGGCGCTGCGGATTCGCTCGTCGAGCTTATGGAGAGCCGCCGCGACCCCACGCACCAGCTCGTCGGCGTACTCGCGCCCCTCGACGTCACCGGGGACCTCGCGCCAGTAACGAAGGATCGTGCGGTCGACCTCGGCGGCGTCGTACTCGACCCCATCGAGCGAGTAGAGCATCTGCAGGGCCGCCTCGCGGCCACTGGTGCGGGCTCCCATCGGTCGCCCTTCAGCCGAGCTCGCGGTGGAGCGAGACCATCTCGATGGCCGCGAGCGCCGCCTCGGCACCCTTGTTGCCAGCCTTGGTCCCAGCGCGCTCGACCGCTTGCTCAATGGTGTCCGTGGTGAGGACGCCAAACGAGACAGGGACGCCGGTCTCGAGCCCCAGCATGCCGAGGCCCTTCGTGACCTCGGCCATGATCGCGTCGAAATGCGCCGTCGCACCGCGGATGAGCGCACCGAGCGCGATCACCGAGTCGACCTTACCGCCCTTCAGCACGGCCTTGACCGCGAGCGGGATCTCCCACGCGCCCGGGACGCGCACGACGGTGATGGCAGACCGCTCGACGCCGTGACGAACAAGCGCATCGATCGCGCCCTCGACCAGACGCGCGACGATGAAGTCGTTGAAGCGACTCGCGACGATCGTGAAGCGAGCCCCCTTCGGCACGACCAGATTTCCCTCGATCACCTTCACTTCGTTCGACATGGCCAATCACCTCTCTCTGTGGGGGTTGAGCGCGACGTGCTCCACGATCTCGATGCCGTAGCCGGTGAGCCCGGCGATCTTTCGATGACTGCTCGTGAGGAGCCGCAGCTTCCGGGCCCCGAGATCCGCGAGCATCTGCGCCCCGAGTCCGAACTTCCGCAGGGTGGCGCGTGCGCGATCCGACGACGAGGATGCGCTTTCCGCCGGGGGCGGCGCCCCGCCGTGCGGGCACCGAATGGCCTGCTCGAGCTCCTCGGCGAGGGTGCGCTGCGAGTCGAGGTACAAAAGCGCACCACGACCCTCAGCCTCGATGCGCTCGAGCGCGTGACGAAGCGTGGCACCCCCGTCGCTGGAGGTGGATGCGAACACGTCCGCGACGGCTGAGCCCGAGTGCACGCGGCAGAGGAGCGGCTCCGCGTCGATGTTGCCCTTCACGAGCGCGAGGGCTTGCCGACCGTCGACCAGCGATTCGAAGACGACCGCGCGCCAATCGGTGCCGGTCTGGTCGAGCTTCAGCGTGTGCTCGACGACGCGTCGCACGAGCGTCTCGGTGTGCAAACGGTACTGGATGAGATCGGCGATGGTGAGGATCCGCAGTCCGTGCTCGCGGCCGAACTCCTCGAGATCCGGCATGCGCGCCATCGTCCCGTCGTCTTTCATGATCTCGCAGATCACGCCGGCGGGACGGAACCCCGCGAGTCGCGCGAGGTCGACCGAGCCTTCGGTCTGTCCGGTGCGCACGAGCACGCCTCCACGCCGCGCGCGTAGCGGGAAGATGTGGCCCGGCGTAACCACGTCGTTCGGGCGAGCGTCGGCGCGAATCGCGACACGGATCGTGTGCGCGCGATCGGCCGCGCTGATGCCGGTCGTGACCCCTTCTGCGGCTTCGATGCTCACCGTAAAGGCGGTGCCGAGCGGCGGACCGCCGCGACCGGGGGCCTGCATCATCGGCAGCTCGAGCCGCGAAACCTGATCTTCGTCAAGTGTCAGGCAGATGAGGCCGCGGCCGTGCTTCGCCATGAAGTTCACGGCCTCGGGCGTGACGCGCTCGGCGGCGAAGCAAAGATCGCCCTCGTTTTCTCGGTCCTCGTCGTCGACGAGGATGACCATGCGACCCTGGCGAATGTCTTCGATCGCGGCGGTGACGCGCTCGGAGACGGCGAGGTCGAGGGGACGGCCTGGTGTGGTCATGTGGTGTAGCCTGCTTCCTTCAACGCCCGGAGGAGCGATGCGTCCGTCTCTGAAGAGCCGCTGACGAGCCCCGCTGCCATGGCATCGAGCTGGCGCGCCACGTAGCGCGCGAGGACGTCGACCTCGAGGTTGACGCGCGCGCCGACCGCGACGGCGCCGAGAGTCGTCACGGCGAGCGTGTGGGGCACGATCATCAGCTCGAAGCGAGAGCCGTCGACCCGATTGACGGTGAGGCTGATGCCATCGACGGTCACGGAGCCCTTCGGCGCAAAAAAGCGGGCGAGCTCGCGCGGCGCGTCGATGACGAGCCGCCACGCATCCCCCACGCGGTCGAGCGCGGAGACGCTGCCGACACCGTCGACGTGACCGAGGACCAAGTGCCCGCCGAGCCGGTCCCCAAGCGCGAGCGAGCGCTCGACGTTGACCCGGCTGCCAGCGGAGAGCTCCCCGAGCGTCGTGACCGAGAGCGTCTCCGACGAGACGTCGGCGTCGAAGCCCCCTTCGAGGAGGCGCGTCACGGTGAGGCACACGCCGCTCACGCTGATCGAGGCGCCGAGCTTGAGCTCGGACGCCGGGATCGCGAGCTCGCGGAGCGCAAGGACGCCCATCGGTCCGCGGCGCACGAGCGACGCCACGCGCGCCGTGGTCTCGACGAGTCCGGTGAACATCGGTCAACCCCCGCGGACGGGTGAACCATCCGGTGCGAGCTCGAGCCCCGACTCGCGCCCGGGCGAGTCAGCGGCGGGGAACAGCCGGTCGAGCACCTCGCGCGACGACTCGCTGAGCTCGAGGAACGTGAGCCCCATGCCGGGAGGCTCGTCGACCACTCGTACGACGCGGCCGATCCCCTCGATGATCTCGACGTCGTCCATCAACACGGTGAAGCGCAGGTTGACCTTCGTGCCCACGCGCAAGGCCCGCGACGAGCGAATGAACACACCCGAGCGCGAGATGTTCGAGACGTAGTCGCCGACGAAAGCGTCGAACGACTCGAACTCCTTGTTGATGGTGACCCGATCGTCCTTGCGCATAGAGCCTCGGCGAGGTGGACCTCAGGCGCTCAGCCGCCCTGAAGGTCGAACTGCTCGATGTGGTACTCCTTGCGCGGCACGAGGTCGATGCGGCGCATGAACATTCGCTCGGCCTCGCGCACCGCCTCGTGCTCCTCGGTCTTCAAGAGATCGATGATCGCCGGGTGAGCATTGACGGTGACCTTGTAGCCCTTGAGGTTCCCCTGCTCCCGGCGGATCTGCCTCAGGATCTCGTAGGCGATGGTCTCTTTCGACATGAGCTGGCCGGTTCCGTCGCAGTAGAAACACGGCTCGTGCAAGAGGCGTCCGAGGCTCTCGCGCGTGCGCTTCCGGGTCATTTCGATGAGCCCGAGGTCGGAGATCCGATTGAGCGTGGTCTTCGCCTTGTCCTTCGCGAGCAGTTCTTCGAGGCGACGCCGAACCTTCTCACGGTTCTGGGCGCGCTCCATGTCGATGAGGTCGAGGATGATGAGGCCGCCGATGTTGCGGAAGCGGAGCTGGTAGGCGATCTCCTCGACGGCCTCGAGGTTGGTCGCGAGGATGGTGTCTTCGAGGTCCTTGTTGCCCTTGCCGACGAAGCGCCCCGTGTTGACGTCGATCGCCGTGAGCGCCTCGGCCTGGTCGATGATGAGGTAGCCGCCCGAGCCGAGCGGCACCTTACGCGCGAGCGCACGCCCGATCTCGTCCTCGATCCCGTAGGCATCGAAGACCGGCTCCTTGCCTTCGTACAGCTCGATGTCGCCGACGCGCTCGGGCATGAACATCTCGACGAAGCGACGCAGCCTCGCGTACTGCTCGCGGTTGTCGATGATGATCTTCGAGACGTCGTCGGTGAACAGGTCGCGAGCCGTCTTCAGCACGAGATCCAGCTCTTCGTAGATCTCGGTCGGCGCCTTGGTCGCGACATCCTTGGCCTTGATGATCTCGTCCCAAAGACGAACGAGATAGCCGATGTCGTTCTTAAGGCCCTTCTTCGTCAGGCTCTCGGCGACCGTGCGCACGACGAGACCACCCGTCGGCGGCTTCACCGACTCAATCACCTCACGCAGGCGTGCCCGCTCCTTGTCGCTGCCGATTCGCTTCGAGATGCCAATGTGTTCGACGGTGGGCAGATAGACGACGTAGCGCCCTGCGAGCGAGACGTGGCTCGACACGCGCGCACCCTTCGTCCCAATCGGCTCCTTCGTCACCTGGACGATGACGTGCTGCCCTTCGCGTACGACCTCGCGGATCGGCGTGCTCTTCGAGATGCGGGTCTTGTCGAGCGCGCTCGACTTGCCGCCGCGCCCCTCGCGACCGTCCCGACCGCGCTTCTTGTCCTTGCGCCCGCGTCGCTCCTCGCCGCGCGAAGGCGCCTCGGCCCTCGTTTCAACGGAGGCCCCTACGCCACCCGTGCTCGCGCTCCGGCGAGTCCGAACGGAGCGCGCCGCGCGGGCGGGCGCCACGGCTCGGTCGACACGCACCGGCGCGTGGCCAGTCGCACCGGAGGCCTCGGGCTGCGCGGCATCGTCCCCGGAGCCGTCGCGCCCCGAGGACGAAGCGTCCGCCTCGTCGGCGCTCGCGGAGAGGCCCTCGTCGCTCGCATCGCCTTCATCGCTCGGATCGACCTCGTCGCTCGGATCGACCTCGTCGCTCGCATCGACCTCGTCGGTCGCATCGTACTGGTCGGCTAGCTCACTCGCCTCGGGGGGGTCACTCCCGAGCTCCACCGAGTCGTCGTCTGCCACGTCCGCTGCCGACTCGACCTCGAGCGCCTCGGCGTCCTCGTCGTCTCGGCCGCGAGGCGCGCGGTCCACGCCGCGGAGATCGAACTCGTCGTCGTCGCCACGCTCTGGATGCTGGCTCAGCGCGATGGGCTCGTCGTCGTCCTCGTCGTCGTCCTCGACCTCGACGTCCTCGACCTCAATGGTCTCGTCGGCGTTCGGTCGCCCGCTCGAGGGCTCTACGCCCACCTCGAGGGCGTCGTCCGAGGAGCCCCCGTCGGCCACCGGCTCGTCGGCCCCGTTCTCTGGGGCGCTCGTCTCACCGTCACGCCCGCCCCCACGCCGACGTCGGCGACGACGACGACCACGGCGCTTGCTCCCGTCACCCTCCCGGTCCGAACGCGCGTCGGCGCTCGTGGCGTCGTCGCCTGTGGTCGCCTCGGCCTCTTCGGCCTCCTCGGCCGAAGGGGTCTCCTCCTCGTCCGTCTTCGCGGCGTCCTTCGCCTGCGCGAGGTACCGGTCGAAGTCGTCCGGTCGGATCAGGTCCTCGACATGGAGGAACGCGGCACGCTCTTGACCGATGTCAATGAACGCCGCCTGCATGCCGGGGAGCACGCGGCTCACCTTGCCGAGGTAAATGTTGCCGAGCGTGCTGCGGTGCGCGAGGCGCTCGATGTGCAGCTCGGCGATGACGCCTTCTTCGATCAGGGCCACCCGCACCTCGCGGATGTCCACATTGATGACGAGCAGATTTCCGCTCATGATTCTCGGTTTTCAGCTCGCGGAGCGAGCGATGAGGAGTGGCCGGCAACGGTTCTTGCCCGGCGCACGTCAACGTCTTCGGCGCGACGACCGCTGGGCCACATGACCCGTGGTCCTCGTGGTGCCTCTCCGCCATGCGAAGGGGCCCCGGGGCTCCCCGCTCGCACGATCCGTCTGGACCATGTAGCGCCCGCCACCAGCGGCGTGCGCGAGGGAGCGACGGACCCGGGCTCGGGTCGCGTCAGCCGGACTCCCTCTTAGCACGCGAACGATGGAAACGGCTCACAAAGCGCACCCTCGAGGCCACAAATGGGAAGACCCCTCGAAGCCCATGGGGCCCGAGGGGTCGAGGTTCGCGAGGCGCGCCGGCTGCCCGGCGAATCGCCTCACGCGATCGAGCCGCTCACTGCGCGCAGGAGACCGGGCAGGTCGAGTCGATGACGCAGTTGACGAACTCGAGGTAGTCCTGCACCGCAGGCACACCGTGCTTGCCGATGCAGGTCATCGAGCCCGTCGGCTCCGTCATCAGGCACTTCATGCCATCGTTCGTGCAGAGGCAGTTCAGGTTCTCGTCGACGTCTGCCGTCTTCGGGTCGTCCTTCGGGCAGTCTTGGATGCAGTTGACGAAGTCGCAGCACGACTTGTTGCCGGCGTCCGAGCAGTCCGCCTTGGTGCCGAAGCACTGCGAGTAGGAGTCGAAGCAGGCGCCGCCGTCGACCGCGGTGGTTGAGTCGCCGAGGATCGCGCACTCGAAGCAGCCCGAGGCCGGGTCCATCTGGTCGCCCTCGCAGGTGCCGATGTCGTCACAGCTCTTGCTGCTGCCGCCCGACGACGAGGTCGGCCCGACAACCGAGCTCGTCTTGCCGCTGCTCGAGGAAGCGCTGCTCGAGCTCGTGGTGTTGCCGCCGGCGCCGCTGCCCGAACCCGTCGTCACGTCGTCCGAGTCCTTACCACCACAGGCCGCAACGACGAGGCCAACGGCGAGCGCGCCCAAGATCCAGTTCGTAGTCTTCATGATCGATGTTCTCCAAATGGCCGCCGCGGCGTGCCGCGCGGCAATCAAAATCCAAGGTTCTGTAAACGACATCCCTGCCCTCACCGGACCGGCGCCGCCCCGACAAGCGCGGCGACCGAGAGGTGCACGCTCGGCGCGTGCCGAGCAGAGCGAGAGGACGTGCCCCCAATCCCCGTCAGGTGTGCGGGGGCGCGGGCTGACTACACCGCTTCGCGGCAATAAGCAAGGATACCGAAAGATGCTAGCACCGCTCGCCTGCCTCGAGCCTGACAATCGCGCCGACCGGACCGAGCCACAACTCGTGCACGCAGCCTCTCCTCACAACGGAATGTTGCCGTGCTTTCGACGCGGGTTCTCGTCGCGCTTGTCCTTGAAGAGCTCGAGGGCGGCGGCGAGCCGCTTGCGCAGGTGCCGTGGGGCGATCACCTCGTCGATGAAGCCGAGCTCGGCCGCCTTGTAAGGGCTCGCGAACTTCTGGCGATAGTCCTCGACGAAGGCCGCCTTCGCAGCGACCGGATCCGCGGCGGCCTGAATCTCGCGCCGGTACATGATGTTGACTGCGCCATCGGGCCCCATCACCGCGATCTCGGCCGTCGGGAAGGCGAGGTTGTAGTCGGCCCGGATGTGCTTCGACGCCATCACGTCGTAGGCGCCACCGTAGGCCTTGCGGGTGATGACGGTGAGCTTCGGCACCGTCGCTTCGGCGTAGGCGTAGAGCAGCTTCGCGCCGTGGGTGATGATGCCTCCATACTCCTGGTCGGTGCCTGGCAAGAAGCCCGGCACGTCGACGAAGGTGACGATCGGGAGGTTGAAGCAGTCGCAAAAGCGCACGAAGCGCGCGGCCTTGAGGCTCGCGTCGATGTCGAGGCAACCGGCGAGCACCATGGGCTGATTTGCGACAACGCCCACGCTTCGGCCGCCGATGCGCGCGAAGCCGACGACGATGTTCTGCGCGTACTTCTCGTGGACCTCGAAGAGCGCGCCCCCGTCGACGACCGCCCTGATCACCTTCTTGATGTCGTAAGGCTTGGTCGAGGCGGTCGGCACCATGGTGTCGAGCTCGGGGACGTCGCGGTCGACGGGCTCGGTCGCCGGTAGCCGCGGCGGCTCCTCCGCGTTGTTTGACGGGAGGTAAGAGAGCAGCGTCCGCACCTTCGCGATCGCGGCCTGGTCGTCGGGCGCCGTCAGGTGGCAGACGCCGCTCTTGGCCGCGTGGGTCGACGCGCCGCCGAGCTGCTCCTTCGTCACCTCCTCGCCGGTCACGGTCTTCGTCACGTCGGGGCCGGTGATGAACATGTAGCTCGACTTCTCGACCATCACGACGAAGTCGGTGATCGAGGGGGAATAGACGGCGCCCCCCGCGCAGGGCCCCATGATCGCGCTCACCTGCGGGACCACGCCGCTCGCGAGCGTGTTGCGGAGGAAGATGTCGGCGTAGCCGCCGAGCGCCGCCACGCCTTCCTGGATGCGCGCCCCGCCCGAGTCGTTGAGTCCGACGATCGGCGCGCCGACCTTCATCGCAAGGTCCATGACCTTGCAGATCTTCTGCGCGTGCGCCGCGCCGAGCGAGCCGCCGACCACGGTAAAATCCTGCGCGAAGACGAAGACCTTCCGGCCATCGACGGTGCCGTAGCCGGTGACGACGCCGTCGCCGAGCCACTTCTGCTTGTCCATCCCGAACTCGGACGCGCGGTGGGTCACGAAGCGGTCGAGCTCGACGAAGCTCCCCGAATCGAGCAGGAGATCGATGCGCTCACGCGCGGTGAGCTTGCCGGCCTCGTGCTGCTTCTCGATGCGCTCGGCGCCGCCGCCGAGGAGCGCCTCGGTCTCGAGGGCGTGCAGGCGCGCGAGCTTCTGGTCGTGAGTCTCGTCCATCGTGGGAGGGTTGATACCACAAGGAGCCACCGAGGGAACGGGGGGCGCCGCCCGC
This sequence comes from Deltaproteobacteria bacterium, assembly GCA_016875405.1. GTDB lineage: Bacteria > Myxococcota_A > Polyangia > Polyangiales > Polyangiaceae > SYFR01. The sequence continues at coordinate 66,739 of VGRJ01000008.1, forward strand.
TTCCGCCGACCGGAGCGCCCCCTCGGCGCGCGGCTTGGAGTCCGGGTCAGCCGGGCGGATCGAGGTAGTCGACCTCGACGCCGCGGTGGGTGCGGAGGGTCGTCCGACCCGGCGCGCGCTCGACGATCCAATCGGGACCGACGGGCACCTTGCCCATGCCTCCCGGGGTGTCGACGATGAGCTTCGGGAGGGCGAGGCCGCTCACGCGGCCCTGCAGCTTCTCCATGAGCTCGATGCCCCGCGCGAGCGGCGTGCGAAGATGCGAGGTGCCGCGAGCCGGATCCATCATGAGAAGGTAATACGGACGGACGCGCCACCGGACGAGCCCGCGGAAGAGCGCCTCGAGGGTCGCGGCGTCGTCGTTCACGCCCGCGAGGAGCACCGCTTGGTTCATGACCGGGAAGCCCGCATCGACGAGCCGCGCGCACGCCTCCGCCGACTCGCGCGTCAGCTCCTTCGGATGGTTGAAGTGGGTCATCACCCAGATCGGATGGTGCGGACGCAGCGCCGCGAGGAGGTCGGCGTCCACTCGCTGAGGCAGGCAGACGGGGACGCGCGTCGCGAGCCGGATCACCTCGACGTGAGGGATGGCCCGCACGCGCCCGACGAGCGCGGCGAGCTTCTCGGTGGACATCGTCAGCGGATCCCCGCCGCTCAAGATGACGTCCCGGATGGCGGGCCGCGCCGCGATGGCCTCGAGCGCCTGGTCGAGGGCGCTCGGCCGAAGCGGACCTTCGCCGCTGCCCACGACGCGCGACCGCGTGCAGAAGCGGCAATAGATGGCGCACTGATCGGTGGAGACGAGGAGGGCGCGGTCAGGGTAACGCTGGACGAGCCCCGGGACGATCTCGTGCGCGACCTCGCCGAGTGGGTCGACGAGGTCCCCCGGAGCCTCGCGCTCCTCGTCGATGCGGGGGACGACCTGGCGACGGATCGGACATCGCGCGTCGTTCGCGTCGCAGAGCGCGAGGTAGTGCGGTGTGATCCTAAGGGGCAGGCCTGCCGCCTCGGCGCGGCGAGCGCCGGCGAGCTCTTCCGGGGTGAGGTCGAGGTGAGCCGCGAGCTCGTCGACGGTGCGGACCGAGCGACGCAGCTGGTCGCGCCAGTCGTGCTCGCGCGCGCTGCGAAGTTTGACGAGCGTCATGGCGCCGCGGAGGGCGCCGGTCGTGCGGTCGCGTCGGCCGCGTCGCCCGGAAGAGCCACCGTGGCGAGCGCCGCGTCGTCGACCTTCACGGGGAATCGCCGACGAAGCTCCTGCTCGAGCGTCTCCTCGCGCTCGCGGACCTTGGCCTGCAGGATCGCGATGCGGATCGCGCGCTCCGCCTCGGAGAGCGAGCGCACGTGGCCCTTCGACATGCCGGTGAGCCGCACCACGTAGTAGCGATCGCCCGAGCGGACCGCCTTCGCGTACACGTCTCCGACCTTCTCGAGCTCGAACGCCGCGGCGCGCACCTCGGGCGGGACGCGATCGTTACGCGCGCGGGGGTCGTCGCCGGCTCCGACGAGGCCGAGGTCGCCGGCGAGGTCGAGCGGCGCCTGGGGGTCACGGACCTTCGGCGCGTCGAGGGATTTCTCGTGATAGAGCTCTCCCCACTTGGCGGCCGAGTCGAGCTTCGCGGCCTTCGCGACCACGTCGTCTGCGGTCGCCGCGTCACCGAGCAGGATGGCCGCGACCCGACGACGCTCGGGCTCCTCGAACTCGCGCTTGTGCGCCTCGTAGTACGCCGCGACCTCGGCCGCGGGGATCTCGGCAGGTGCCGTGAGCCCTTCCCGGGCCTTCGCGAGCATCGCGTCCCGCAGCACCTGACGCACACCGACTTGCACCATCGGCTCCTTGTCGAGACCACGCCGCCGCGCCTCGTTGGCGAGGAGCTCGAGGTCGATCATCTGGTGCAAGAGCTCGCGGCGCTTCTCGGGCGTCTGGAAGCGGAGCCGATCGATGTCGTCGAGTCGCTCGAGCGCGGCCGCGAAATCGCCGACGGTGATGGTCTTGTCCCCGACGCGCGCGAGCACCGACGCGGCCTGCTGATGCGTGAGCCCCGCGGGCGGTGGCTTCACGTTTTGCACGGCCTTGTCGTCGCAGGCGGAGGTCGAGAGTACGGCGGCGAGCACGAGGGCGCTTCGCGATTTCATCGCTTCGCGTGTAGCACCAACGCGCGGCGGGCTCTACCCCGGCTCGGACGGAACACGCGGCATGGACCGGCTAGGGGATGTCCCCGAAGCAGCCCTGAAAGCCGCAGGAGAATGGGCAGTCGATGGGCTGATCGTCGGCGAAGCCGTTGCAGTCGTCATCGATGCCGTTGCACAGCTCGAGGCCGGCGGGGAACGTCTCCTGGCACGCGAGCGAACCGGCGACGCACGCGGTCTCGCCCGTCTGACAAGGTCCGAGCAAGCCCGTGTTGCACGCGACACCACCCCCGGGATTTCCCTGGTCGACGACGCCGTCGCAGTCGTCGTCGAAGACGTTGCAGACCTCGGCGCTCGGCCCAACCTTGCTCTCGCACACAATCTTTCCCGCGACGCAGCGGAGCTCGCCTGCCGCGCACGCGCCCTTCGCACCCGTGTCGCACGACGCGCCACCTCCAGGATTTCCCTGATCGGTGACGCCATCACAGTCATCGTCGACGCCGTTGCAGGCCTCGGCGTTCGGGGCCGCCTTGCTCTGGCACGCGATCTTCCCGGCGACGCAGCGAAGCTCACCGGCCGCGCACGCGCCCTTCGCGCCACTGTCGCATGAGGCGCCGCCGTCGGGATTCCCCTCGTCGGCGAGGCCATCGCAGTCGTCGTCGACGCCGTTGCACGTCTCGGCGGTGGGCGAGGCGATGGCGCCGCAGACGAGCTTGCCATTCGTGCACGTGAGCTTTCCTGCCGCGCACGCCCCCTCTGCGCCGGTCGCACACGTCGCGCCGCCTTCGGGATTGCCATCGTCGACGGCGCCGTCGCAATCGTCATCGACGCCGTTGCATGACTCGGCTCCACCCGGCTTGCCTTCGACGCAGACGAGCTTTCCGGCCTGGCACACGAATGCCCCAGATGAGCACACCCCAGGGCTGCCGGACGAGCAGCTGTTGCCGCCGTCTGGGTTCCCCTCGTCGACGAGGCCGTCGCAGTCATCGTCGACCCCGTTGCACATCTCGGGGGCGGGTCCGATCGCTCCGACACAGTCGCCCCAGGTGTCCTTCCCGCACGACTGCGTGCCCGCCTTGCACGCACCGACGCCGCCCGCGTCCGTTGCCGGGGTGGTCGTAGCCGAGACCAAGAGCGCCCGCACCGGCGACACGACCGTGACGCACGTCGCGGACGCGACCACGCGCATCGTGGGGCGTACGAAGGGCGACAGGGGCGCCCTCGGGTGGATCCTCGCCGGCCTGCTCGTCGCGGCCATCCTCGGGATCGCCGTCGCGACGGGCGGGCGCTCCTCGAAGCGCGCGGAGGAGAACGCGGCGGTCGCCCATGCCTCACCGATTCCCGGCGAGGCGGCGGGCGAGGACCCCGTCGCAGCGCCGACAGGGAGCGAGGGGTCGACGCCAGCATCCGCGACGGCGACGCCCTCGAACGAACACGAGCCCACACGCAACGCCCCGTCTGCCGTAGCCTCCCCGTTGCCCCCACCTCGAGCGCCTTCCTCGACCGACACGGCCTCGCGACCGACGGGCACGCCACCACCGCGGCCGGCTCCGGCTGCCTTTGACCCGAAGACCTTCCGCCCGAACCGCCTGTGAGCCGACGTCGCCCCCCTAAACGTCTCTGCCTCGCGCTCTGCCTCGCGCGTGCGACCGCAGCGGCGCCCGCCAGCGCCTCGCCGCCGTCGGCCGAGCGGCTCTTCGCGGAGGCGCAGCGCGCCTTCGATCTCGGGAAGTTCGAGCAGGCGCACCTTCAGTTCTCGCGCGTCGCCGACGACGTGCGAAGCCCGAATGCAGCCTTCCTGGCGGCGCGCGCGCTGCAGAAGCTCGGCCGACTCCCCGAGGCGTTCGAGGCGATGGATCGCGCGGTCATGCTCGCCACGGCGAGGCTCGCGGACGATGACGGCTATCGACCGACGCGCGATGCCGCGGCCGCCGAGCGCGAGGCCATCGCGACGGAGGTTGCGCGCGTGATCGTCGCAGTCGCGGATGCGCCTCCGGGGCTCGAGCTGCACGTCGGCGGACGAAGCCTCGGGACCTCCGACCTGGGAAGGACACTGGCGGTCGCCCGGGCGTCGTGTCGATCGACGCAGGGGCCCCCGGCAGAGTGCCGCTCTCGAAGCGCGTTCGACTCGCAGCCGGGCAGCTCGAGACGGTCGCGCTCACGTTGACCTCAGGCGTGGCGCCCGCGCCTCTCGCAGAGGAGCGCCCGGGCCCGCTCCGACCAGTGGGTTTCGTCACCGCCGGGCTCGGTGCCGCGACGCTCGGCGCAGCCGTCGTCACCTGGACTCTGGCCGGCGAGCGGCACGACGAGCTCCTGGCCCTCTGTGGGGCGCCGCCCTGCACGAAACCTGGCGTCGAGGCCATCGTTCGCGAAGGCGAGCGACTCGACCTCGCGACGAACGTCGCACTCGGGCTCGGCATCGCGACGACGCTCGCAGGCGCGACGATGATCGCGGTGGGCTGGCCCAGCGCCGCGACCTCGCGAGCCGCGCTCGAGCTGCGGGTCGCGCCGTCGTTCGTGGGCCTCGTCGGCACCCTCTGAAGCAGCGCCGTTCGGTCGTTGCACGCTGCGCCCGTTGCGACTAGGTCGGGCTCGTGACCAAGCACGCCGACACGCTCGCGCCGCCCCCGCCGGATCCGAACCTCGCCTTCCGACGCGTCGTCGTGAAGCTGAGCGGCGAGGCGCTCTGCGGCGAGAGGGGCGGCTTCGGCATCAAGCCCGAGACGCTCCACGAGCTCGCGGCCGAGCTCGCCAGCGTGCACCGAATGGGCGTCGAGCTGGCGGTGGTCGTCGGCGGCGGGAACATCTTCCGAGGCCTGAAGGGCGCGAGTGCCGGGATGGACCGGTCGCAGAGCGACTACATGGGCATGCTCGCCACGGTGATCAACAGCCTAGCCCTGCAGGACGCGCTCGAGCGCGCCGGATGCCCGACTCGGGTGATGACGGCGATCGAGATCCGGCAGCTGGCCGAGCCCTACATTCGCCGGCGCGCGATGCGCCACCTCGAGAAAGGCTACGTCGTGATCTTCGCGGCAGGGACCGGCAATCCGTTCTTCTCGACGGACACCGCGGCGGCGCTCCGGGCCATGGAAATCCAGGCTCAAGCGCTCTTCAAGGCGACGAAGGTCGAGGGGATTTACGACCGCGATCCGATGCGCCACGAGGACGCGCAGATGGTGAGCCACATGTCCTACGACCGGTTCCTGTCCGACCGGATCGGCGTGATGGACCAGACCGCGGTGGCGCTCTGCCGAGAGAACAAACTGCCCATCCGCGTGTTCAAGCTGACCGAGGGCAACATCCGCAAGGTCTGCCTCGGAGACGCGATCGGGACCGTCGTCGAAGACCGCTGAGGCCCTGGTTCGTCCGCGAGACGACGGGACGAGCCGCTCGGGCGCACGCGGGACTTGCGCTTCTCCAAGGTTTCACTAGAGTTCGCGGCCCTATGGCACGCGTCACGGTCGAAGATTGTCTGGAGCGCGAGGAGAATCGCTTTGCGCTCGTGGTGATGGCTGCTCGCCGAGCTCGCTCGCTGATGAAGAGCGCCCGCCCGCTGGTGCAGTGCCGGAACAAGCCGCTCGTCGCCGCGCTCCGCGAGATCGCGTCGGGCCGCGTTCACTTCGACCGCAAGAGCAGCGAAGTCGTCGCGGAGTGGGTCGAGCAGCAGCGCACGCCGCGGACGTGAGGCAGGCGCCCGGGGGCCTCCGTTCGGCGAAGCGTCGCGAGCGGGCCCTCGTCGAGGGAACCGAGGCGCACTACCGCGACGCTGGCTATTACACCGCGAACTACCGCGAGCGCGTCGAAGACATCGATTACTATCTCGAGCTCTGCCTGGAGCGCGGCGGTCGAGTGCTCGAGTACGGCTGCGGGAATGGCCGAATCGCGCTGCCGCTCGCCAACGCGGGGCTCGACGTCACCGGGGTCGACTGCTCGGCGGAGATGCTCGACGACCTCCGGCAGCGCCTCAAGCGTGGACGCCCCGAGGTCGCGCGACGAGTCCGCCTGCGCCGCGGCGACATGCGGGCCGTCCGGCTGCCATCCCGCTTCGACCTGGTGCTCTGCACCTTCAACACGTTCCTGCACCTCTACACGCGGCAGGACGTCGAGCGGTTCCTCGCACGGGTGCGCGCGCACCTCGCGCCGCGCGGGCGCTTCGTGGTCGACGTCTCGATGCCGATGGCCGAGGAGCTCGCGCGCGATCCGGAGCGGCTCTTTCGGGCGCCGCGGTTCCGACACGCCACGACCGGGGACCTCGTGCGATACGGCGAGCGATTTCGCTACGATCCGCTGCGTCAGGTTCAGCTCGTCGATATGGTGTTCGAGCCCATCGACGAGCCCTCACGGGCCTGGGTGACGCCCCTCGCGCACCGACAGTTCTTCCCGCAAGAGCTCGAGGCGCTGCTCCACTACAACGGACTCGACGTCGTCGAGATTCATGGCGACTACGAGCGGCGAGCGCCGACCCAAGAGGCGACGACGCTCGTCTACCACTGCGAACGCGCGCGGTGAGCGGCTCCCCAGACCTGCCGCCCGAAGGCCGCGCGGCAGGGAGCCGAAGCCGGGCCCTTCAGACGCCGATGCGAAGGCGGTTGGCGAAGTTTTGCTCGAGCTTCGCGGCGAGGACCTTGGCGGCCGCGGCCTCGATGTCGTACTCGACGCGCTTGAAGTCGAAGCGCTTACGCTCGGAGTCGAAGGTCACGAAGCTCGCCCGGTTGTCGTAATCGCGCGGCTGACCGACGGACCCGACGCTGACGATGTACTTCTTGCCGGGCTCGAGCGTGAAGTCCGTCGCGGGGAGCTCGACGACCGAGGTACGCGTCAGGGCGAAGACCTTGCAGAGGTGCGAGTGCCCGATCAGCGTGAGGGGCGCCATGCGCTCGTAGATCGAAAGGCACTCGCGGGCTTGCTCGGGCGCGAAGATGTAATCGAACTCCTCAAGCCGAACGGGCGAGCCGTGGCAGAGGTCGACGTCGGCCTCCGCAATGCGACGGCTGTAGGGCAGCGCCTTCAGCCACTCGGTGTTCGCCTCCGTGAGCAGGTCGGCGTGGACGTCGAGCGCGTGACGCGCGGCCTCGTAGTAGTACGAGTAGTCCATGCGGCCCGCGACGGCTGCGTCATGGTTGCCGAGAATCGTGTGCTTCGCAACGTCGCGGATGATGCTCGCGCACTCGTTCGGCGAGCCGCCGTAGCCGACCACGTCCCCGAGGCAGTGGTACTCGTCGATCGACTCGGCCTTAAAGGCCTCAAGGACCGCGCTCAGGGCCTCGTAGTTCGCGTGCACGTCGCTGAAGATTCCGAGACGCATCGTGTCCTACCCAGAAGGTTCCGTAACGAGAGCGACAAAGGCTACCACCTGGGCCCCCGCCCTTCAAAGGCGATCACGCGCCCCTCGATCTTCCGTGAACGCGGGTTCGGTGTAGGCTCGATTTTCTCATGCAGCCCTCGTCCGTATCCCTCGCCCCAGTCTACCTCGTCGACGCGGTCCGGACGCCGATCGGCCGCTACGGCGGCGCGCTCGCCGAGGTGCGCCCCGATGACCTCGCAGCGCACGTGGTCGCAGCCCTTGTCGCCCGTCAACCAGCCGTCTGCGCGCAGCTGGAGCAGGTCGTGTTCGGCTCGACGAACCAGGCTGGTGAAGACAATCGCAACGTGGCGCGCATGGCGTCGCTCCTCGCCGGGCTGCCGTACGAGGTGGCCGGAGTCACGGTGAACCGGCTGTGCGGCTCGGGGCTCGAAGCCCTCGCGGACGCCGCGCGAATGATCGCGGTCGGAGAGGTCGACGTCGCGCTCGCAGGCGGAGTCGAGAGCATGAGCCGCGCGCCCTACGTGATGTCGAAGCCGCGCGAGGCCTTCTCGCGGACGCCGCCCGAGATCTACGACACCTCGCTCGGCTGGCGCTTCCAGAATCCGCGCATGGCTGAGCGCTTCGAGCTCGTGTCGATGGGCGAGACCGCAGAGAACGTCGCCGAAAAACACGGAATTTCGCGTGCGGACCAGGACGCCTTCGCGGCCGAGTCGCATCGACGCGCGGCCGCCGCGTGGGAGCGCGGCGCGTTCACGGACGAGGTCGTACCGGTGACGGTGCCCGCGAAGAAAGGTGCCCCCACCGTCGTCGCCAAGGACGAGTGCGTCCGAACCGACGCGTCGGTCGAGAAGCTCGCGACGCTCCGCCCGGTGTTCCGCGCGGGCGGCACGGTGACCGCCGGCAACTCCTCTCCGCTGAACGACGGCGCGGCCGCGCTCCTCGTGATGTCGGAGCGAGCGCTCGACCGCACCGGGGCGACCCCGCTCGCCCGCATCGTCGCGTCGACCACCGTCGGGCTAGAGCCAAACTACATGGGCGAAGGTCCGATCCCCGCCGTCCGCAAGCTGCTCGCGCGGACGGGTCTCGAGGCGGGCGCCATCGACCTCGTCGAGCTGAACGAGGCCTTCGCCGCGCAGGCCCTCGCCTGCATCCGAACCCTCGGTTTCGACGCGGCGCAGGTCAATCCAAACGGCGGCTCGATCGCACTCGGTCACCCGATCGGGTGCTCGGGCGCGCGCATCGTGGCGACGCTCGCCCACGAGATGAAGCGCCGAGGCGCGCGGCGCGGCGTCGCGTCGTTGTGCATCGGGGTGGGCCAGGGGATCGCGCTCATGCTCGAGCACACCCGGCTCTGACGTCAGCCGTCGACCGGCGCCATCACGAGGACGCCGAGCTCGGCGCGTAGCTTCGCGAGGGCCGGGCGCACGACCGCCCGCCGGCGCGCGGCGAGCGCGCGCATGACTGCGCCGCGGACGCGCCCGTCGAACGTCGAGGCGGCGAGGGTAGCCTGCGCGACGTCGAGGTCGTGCACGACGCCGAGCTCCCTCTGGTAGGAAGCCGCAAGCCGCGTCAGTTCTCTCAGCGCGGCGGCGCGGTCGGGCCTCGAACGCCCATCCGCAGCGAACACCTCGGCGAGCCACTCGGCGAGGTATCGAAGCCGCTTCATCGCGAGGCGGAGCCGATGCAGCGGCTCGACCGCGTCGGCCGTCGCGAGCGGCGCGAGCACGGCGACGTCATGCCGGGCACGGAGGAGCGCACCGTCGGCGAAGGCCTCGAGATCGCGCACTCGCCGCCGGCCTCGAGCGACCAGCGCCGTGAGCGCATCGAGCGCTTGCAGGAGCTGGCCGTCGACGACCTCGACGAGCCCCTCCGCGCGACGCGCTCCGGCGGCTTCGCCGCGAGACGCGAGCCACACGTCCAGCCTGGCGCGCGACGCCGGACGGAGAGAGAGCTCAGCCAACGTCTCGGCGAGCACCTCCTCGTCGCGGAGCGGTCCGGTCGCGCGCGCCGCGGTCGCGAGGACTCGCACCACGCGCCCGACGGGCTTGCGACGGAGGAGCGGCCGCGATGCCGCGAGCAAGGTACGAAGCCTGCGGAGGCTCACCCGAAAATCGTGAATGTCCTCGTCTGCGGGCGCGCCCCCCTCGAGCTTGTCTCGCGCGCGTCGAACGCCGCGAATCGCGGCGAGCAACGCCGGGCCCGCCACCGCGAGGGCCGACTCGGGCATCGCGACGTTCACGGGAGCGCCCCGCCGACGAGCCGGACCTCGACCACGGGTCGCTGCCCGAGCTCCGCGAGGAGGCGATGTCGGATCGCGCGCCTCAGCGACTCGACGAGTCGCGTGTCGTCACGGGTGGCGCCCGAGGTAAACACTCCTTTGACAGCGGCCGCGACCAGACCGTCCGCGCGTTCGGGCTGCGGAAGGCCTCGGGTCAGCGCCTCGATGGAGGGGGCGCCTCCGCGGGCGCCTCGCGCCACCATCGCCACCACGAGCCCACCTCGGGCGAGCTCGCGGCGAGCGTCGAGGACGGCGCGCTCGAGCGCTTCGCCGCCGCCTCGATGCACGCGCCCGGTGACGACCGACGAACCCCTCGCGAGGCCCTCCTGGCGAAGCTCGGCGCGCTCCCCGTTACGAATCACGAGCGTGTCCGAAACGCCGACCTCGGCCGCGAGCTCGGCGTGACGGCGGAGGTGTGACAGTGTCCCGTGCACCGGGATGAACGAGCGTGGCCGCACGAGCTCGAGGAGGCGCCGCTGCTCGCCGCGGTGCGCGTGGCCGCTTACGTGAATCGCCGGGTGCGTGAGGCGGGTGACGAGCTCGACGCCGCGCGCGAGCAGCCGGTCCTGCATGTCGAACACCGCGCGCTCCGCGCCCGGGATCACGCGGCTCGACAGGATCACCCGGTCGCCGGCATCGAGCTGGAGGTCGGGGTGCTCCCCCGCGGCGAGTCGTGCGAGCGCCGCACGCGGCTCGGCCTGGGTCCCGGTCGCGAGGTAGAGGACGCGACTCCTCGGCAATGTCGCCGCGATCTCAGGAGCCACGACACGATCGCTCGACCAGTCGAGCCAGCCGAGCTTCCGCCCGAGTTCGGAGTGCTTTCGCACGCTGCGGCCGAGCAAGCAGACGTGTCGACCGGCACGTCGCGCGATCCCTTCGAGCGCCCCGAGTCGATGGACGTTCGACGCGAAAAGGCCGACGACGACGCGACCGTTGGCCGACGCCACGAGCCCCTCGAGCGCGTTGACGACCCCGAGCTCGCCGCCGGCCTTGCCCTCCTGGAACACATTCGTGCTGTCCGACAAGAGGAGCGCGACTCCCTCGTCTCCAGCCCGCGCGAGGCGCGCTTCGTCGGTCGGCTGTCCGTCGAGCGGCTCGTCCTCGAGCTTGAAGTCACCGCTGTGGACGACGGTGCCCGCGCAGGTGCGCACGAGGAGCGCCGTCGCATCGACGATCGAATGCGTGACGCGCACCCACTCCACGAGGAAGCCACCCACGGGGGTGGGCACGCCGACCGGGACTGCCTCTAGCAGGTAGTGGCCCTCGTCGATGCCCCCGTCGTTCAAGCGTTCGCGCGCGAGCTCGATCGCGTAGCGAGGGCCGACGATGCGGAGCGGCCCGTGCCTCCTCGGCGCGAGCGCCTCGAGCAGGAAGGGCACCGCGCCGACGTGGTCCTCGTGGCCGTGAGTGAGGACGAGCGCCGCGAGGGCGTCCGGCGCGTCGAGGAGCGCGTCGAAGCGCGGGTGGATGAGCTCGACGCCGAGGTCGTCCGACGGAAACGTGGCGCCGCAGTCGATGAGCAGCCGCTCGACCCCGGTCGCCGCGGGTTGCTCGAGGACGAGCGCGTTCATCCCGATCTCGCCGAGGCCTCCGAGCGGGGTGACAACGAGAGCCTGGGTCACGATGGGTTTACCTTGCGGCAGCGACGGACTGCGTTTCACGCCGGGGCTCGAGGCGCGCCTGCGACGCGAGAGGAGCACCCCGCCGCGGCGGTGCGCGGGCCGAGATCGGAGAGTTTCACGGGGAAAACGTGTTGCCAATCTGCGCGCTTGTTTCGGTCAAGCTGTGTTCAGCGGTGTGGGCGTTCAGCGCCGTTTTCAAGTGCGAAAAAATCTTCCCACTGGTTCCGATGGGTTACGCCTCTCACCCGCTTTTTCGTTTGCAGGGGCCCTAAACATCGGGGTAGTAATTCGGGCTCCTCGGAGCCCTCCCGCTCCTCCTTCACGCCGCTCGGATACACGTCGCTAGCACCATGCCGGTGCGCCCTTCGGCGCCTCTGAGGCAGCCGACACTCCCCTTATGACATGTCTGGGGGCGGGCACGTGAAGCAGGACCGGAACTACCGAGGTCGACGCCTGCACCCAGGGGTGGGTGCGGGTCGAGGTGGGTTGGCGTCGGGCCGAACACGAGCGCGCTGCCAACCGACCAGATCTTCGGGTCGCTCGAGGTCGCGAGACACGTGCGCCCGCTCATCGGTCACCGATGCAGAGATCGAACACCCCAACCACATCACCAACGCCATCAAGACACGCAGAGCCATCGGGAACAGAGGACATGTCGCAATCGGACGTCGTGGGGAAGGTTGAGAGGATCGCCAAGGCAGAGCCCAACGTGCTCGTCGAGGCGTCCGGCAAGACCACGGGGGAGACGGTCGGGGCCAAGCGTCGGGCACCTCGCTCACGCGGGCTCAAGTTCGAGCGCGTGATGGTCGCGCCGGCGGTCGACCCGCTCGATGACGTGCGCATGGAGAAGCGAACCAGCGTCATCTACAACACCGACGGCTCGGTCGTGTTCAAGCTCGAGGGCGCCGAGATCCCGGCCGAGTGGTCGCAGCTCGCGACCGACATCGTCGTGTCGAAGTACTTCCGCAAGGCGGGCTTGTTCGGCGACAAAGACCAGGGTGAGACCAGCGTCCGGCAGGTCGTCTACCGCATCGCGCACACGATCCGCGAGGCGGGTGAGCGCTTGGGCGGCTACTTCGCGTCGACGGCCGACGCCGACAACTTCGAGGCCGAGCTGAGCTTCTTCCTCGTCAACCAGTACGCGGCGTTCAACTCGCCCGTGTGGTTCAACTGCGGTCTCTGGCACGAGTACGAGATCAAGGGCACGGGCGGCAACTACGCCTGGAACCCCGCCTCTCAGCCCGGCGCGGACAACGAGATCGCCGAGATCGCCAACGCCTACGAGCGGCCGCAGTGCTCGGCATGCTTCATCCAGTCGGTCGACGACGACTTGATGTCGATCTACGAGCTCATCAAGCACGAAGCCCGGCTCTTCAAGTACGGCTCGGGCACCGGCACCAACTTCAGCTCAATCCGCGGCAAGCAGGAGAAGCTCTCCGGCGGCGGGACGTCGAGCGGCCTCATGAGCTTCCTCGAGGTCCTCGACCGCGCCGCAGGCGCGACGAAGAGCGGCGGCACCACGCGGCGCGCCGCGAAGATGGTCTGCCTCGACATGGACCACCCCGAGATCGTCGACTTCGTCCAGTGGAAGGTGCGCGAGGAGAAGAAGGCGCGCGCCCTGATCGGCGCCGGCTACTCCTCTGACTTCAACGGAGAGGCGTACCACACGGTCAGCGGCCAGAACTCGAACAACTCGATCCGCGTCAATGACGAGTTCATGCGCGCCGCGACGCTCGCGAGCGGCGGCGCGACCCCGCCTGCCCCGACAGGCGCGACGGCGCCGAACGACGTCTGGCACACGCGCGCCCGGACTTCGGGCGAGGTCATCGGAACCTACAGCGCAAAATCCCTCTGGCGCATGGTCGCCGAGGCCGCGTGGGAGTGCGCGGACCCAGGCATCCAGTACGACTCGACGATCAACAAGTGGCACACCTGCCCGAACACGGATCGCATTCGCGCGAGCAACCCGTGCTCGGAGTACATGTTCCTCGACAACAGCGCCTGCAACCTCGCGAGCCTCAACCTCACGAAGTTCCTGCGCTCGGACAACTCGTTCGACGTCGACCTCTACCGCCACGCGACGCGCGTGTTCTTCACCGCGATGGAGATCCTGGTCGATCTGTCGAGCTACCCAACGCCGACGATCGCGAAGAACTCACACGATTACCGGCCGCTCGGCCTCGGCTACGCGAACCTCGGCACCGCGCTGATGAGGCTCGGGCTGCCCTACGACTCGGACGCAGGCCGCGCGTTCGCCTCGGCCGTGACCGCGATCATGTGCGGTCAGGCATACCGAACCTCGGCCGAAGTGGCCGGCAGCAAGGGTGCGTTCAACGGCTACGCCAAGAACGAGGAGCCGATGCTCCGCGTCATGGGCATGCACCGCGAAGCCGCGCTCGGCATCGATCGCGATCACTGCCCCGAGTACCTCTGGCGCGCCGCGGTCGAGGACTGGGATCAGGCGGTCGAGCTGGGCCGGGAGCATGGCTATCGCAACGCGCAGGCGACCGTGCTCGCGCCGACGGGGACGATCGGCCTGCTCATGGACTGCGACACGACGGGCGTCGAGCCGGACTTCGCGCTCGTGAAGTTCAAGAAGCTCGCCGGCGGCGGCTACTTCAAGATCGTGAACCAATCGGTGCCCGATGCGCTCCGCACGCTAGGCTACCGTGAGCACGAGGTGCAGGAGATCGTCGCCTTCATCTCGGGGACGAACACGCTGCTCGCTGCGCCCCACGCCAACCGCGCCAAGCTGCTCGCGCTCGGCCTCACGAAGGACGAGCTCGACAAGGTCGAGAAGGCGCTCCCGAGCGTCTTCGACCTCGGGTCGGCGTTCGCTCCGTGGGTCGTCGGCGAGGAAGCCTACAAGCGGCTCGGCGTGACCGGCCGCTCCGGCAACGCGCTCCTCGAGACCCTCGGGTTCAGCTCGTCGCAGATCCAAGAGGCGGGCGACGTCATCGTCGGTCGCATGACGATCGAGGGCGCGCCGCACCTCAAGGCCGAGCACCTGCCGGTGTTCGACTGCGCGAACCGCTGCGGCCGCACCGGGACGCGCTTCCTGCAGCCGATGGCCCACATCAAGATGATGGCCGCGACGCAGCCGTTCCTCTCGGGCGCAATCTCGAAGACGGTCAACCTGCCCAACGAGGCCTCCGTCGAAGAGGTGGCTCGCATGTACGAGGAGGGCTGGCGCCTCGGCCTGAAGGCCGTGGCGCTGTACCGCGACGGTAGCAAGGCCTCGCAGCCGCTTTCGAACAAGGCCGACGACGACAAGGACGACGCGAAGTCTGCAAAGCCCGCGAAGGCAGCAGCGAAGCCCGAGCCCCTCGCGGCGCAGCCCGAGCGCGTCGAGCTCGTGCACCCGACCGGGGTCCGCGTGCGGCTGCCGCGCAAGCGCAATGGGTTTACGCAGGAGGCGAAGGTCGGCGGGCACAAGATCTTCCTGCGCACCGGTGAGTACGTCGACGGGACGCTCGGCGAGATCTTCGTCGACATGCACAAGGAAGGTGCCGCGTTCCGGTCGCTGATGAACTGCTTCTCGATGTCGGTCTCGATCGGGCTCCAGTACGGCGTCCCGCTCTCGACCTTCGTCGACCAGTTCACCTTCACGCGCTTCGAACCGCAGGGGATGGTCGAGGGCCACGACAACGTGAAGATGGCGACGTCGATCGTCGACTACCTCTTCCGCGTGCTCGGCGTCGAATACCTGAGCCGCTACGACCTGGCACACGTGCAGCCCGAGCCCGCGATCGCGGATCCGGGAGAGACGGCGGCCGAAGCCCCGTCGCTGCGCGGTGACCTGCCTCGCAAGGCGATCGCTTCGACGCACGAGACATCGTCGGCGAGCGGCATCGACGCGCAGCTCGAGGAAATGATGGGCGACGCGCCGGTGTGCGACAGCTGCGGTCACATCACGGTCCGCAACGGCGCCTGCTACAAGTGCCTCAACTGCGGGAACTCGCTCGGCTGCTCCTGAGCGCCCTGACCGGTCACGCGGGCTCGTGTCGCTGACGCGGCGCGCCTCCGAGCGACACGCCCTGCCTCTCGCGAGGTGGGGCGTTTTTGCTGAACGCCGAAGCACGAGCGCCGACCGACCGCGCCACGACTCGCCCACGGAATCGTTGCCCTTCGTGCAGCATTTTGAGTAGCGATCCTCCCACCACCATGGCCGCCGATCCGCCCGAGCCGCCCGACCAGGCGCCCGCCCCCGCGCCGACGCCGTCGGACCCTGGCGTCGCCTCCGACGGAGCGCGCGTCGTCCGACCCCGCCGGGCCGCACCTGCGGAAGCGGCACGCGTCACGCGCGCGGAGATCAACCTCGCCCACCTGCGCCACAATCTCCACGAGCTGCGCGCGGTGCTCGCGGCCGCCGCGGAGGGGCGAGGCCGTCGGCCCGCCAGGATCTGGGCCGTCTTGAAGGCGGACGCCTACGGACACGGCGGGACCGTCGCGGCGACGGCGCTCGAGCGCGCGGGGGTCGACGGCGTGTGCGTCGCGTTGCTCGAAGAGGGCATCGAGCTCCGTCAGGCGGGCGTCCGTGTCCCGGTGCTCGTGATGAGCGGCTCGCACGGGCGACGACGCGACGGACTCGAGGCCTTGATCGAGCACAAGCTGACCCCGGTGGTCTTCGACGCGGAGCAGGTCGAAGCGCTCGCCAACGCGCAGCGCTACATGCAGTCGACCCGCGCGAGCGAAGGTCCACTCGACGTGCACGTGAAGATCGACACGGGAATGGGGCGCCTCGGGGTGAGGCCCGAGGCCCTCGAGCCGTTGATGGGCTCGCTGCGCGGCAGAGGCGAGCTCCGCGTCACGGGGTGGATGACGCACCTCGCCTGCGCGGACGCCCCCGAGGACACGGTCACGAAGACGCAGCTCGCGCGCTTCGAGGGCTCGCTCGCCGAGGTGGCGAGGGCGGGCTTCGACGTGAGCCTGAGGCACGCCGCAAACAGCGCGGCGGTGCTGCGCTGGCCGGCCTCCCATTACGAGGTCGTTCGCCCGGGGCTCGCGCTCTTCGGGGTGCATCCCCTCGGCGCTGCCCCCCCAAGTCACGAGAGCGAAGCGTCGAGCGCGCCGCGCGCCCCGAGGCTGAAGCCGGTGATGAGCGTGCGCAGCGAGATCGTCGCGCTCCGCGAGCTCCCCGAAGGCGCGTCGCTCGGCTACGGACACACCTGGACAGCGGCGCGCGCCAGCCGCATCGCCACCGTGCCGATCGGGTACGCCGACGGCTACAGCCGCGCGCTCTCGAATCGCGGCGAGGTGCTCGTCGGAGGGCGGCGGGTGCCGGTCGTCGGCAACGTCTCGATGGATCTCACGATGATCGACGTCACCGATTTGCCTCACGTGACGGTGCGGGACGAGGTCGTGGTGCTCGGCGAGCAGCGTGGCCGCTACGGCAGCGACGCGATCTCGGCTCAGGAGCTCGCAGAGCGCTCGGGCACGATCAGCTGGGAGACGTTGACCAGCGTGTCGCGGCGCGTGCCGCGCTTCTACCGACACCCCTGAGCAGGCTCAGCCGAGGCAGCGCCCCCGAGGCGCTCGTCGAGCCACGCTCCCGCGATGGGACGAGCGCCCCCAGACTCTTGACATAACTCAATCCGTGGCGAGCTCGGACACGCGCCGCTCCGCGTACGAGATGCGGTCGCGCGTCTGGCCATAGGTGGCCTGTCCGAGCCAGTTCTGCCAGCAGCGCTGGCGCGCCGACGAAGCCTCCACGCGATCGTGGTCGAGCGCCATGCATCGCTCGAAGCGGACGTCGCCTTCGTAGACGCTCTGCAGGTTCGCGCCGCATGCCGAAACTGACGCGAACGCCATGAGCGCCATGAGGAGGAGCGGGACCGACGCGCTGCGATGAGGCTTTCGCTCGTGTCGTTTCATGCTAGACCCTCGCGTCTTTCGGGCTCTGTCAAAGAGCCTACCACCTCACCGAGAGAAGCCACGTGAATCCAGCCTCCGACGAGAAGAGCCGCGCCGACCACGACGAC
>VGRJ01000009.1 GCA_016875405.1 Deltaproteobacteria bacterium
AGGAGAAGGGGTGCGCGGGCGTCGACTGCTACCAGGAGGACTCCTGCAAGCAAGTCATCGACGACGCCGGCGGCGTTCAGATCGCGGTGGGCTTTGCGGCCCCGCTCGGGGAGTGCGCGGTCGAGAACTGCGCGGCTGAGTGCGGGACGGGTGGCTGACGTTCGAGACGAGGAGAGGGGAGACAACACGCCATGAACACCATCGACACGACCTTCCTGCGCGGGATCGCCGTTGTAGCGCTCACACTCGGCCTCACGGCTTGCACGGGCGACGCGTCGCCACCGACGTCGTCGAGCAGCGGGTCGAGCGGGGGCGGCACCGAGCTCGAGGACCCCCAGAAGGACTGTCCGGAGGGCGACATCTGCATGAAGCCGCCGGCCGAGGGCTTTCAGGTTTCGACGCTTGGAGACGAGATCGCGCCGGGGCAGGACGTCGAATACTGCGAGGTCGTCGAGCTTCCTGGGACCAAGGACGACGTCTACCACGTGGACCAGTTCGAGGTCGCGATGACGGCACACAGCCATCACTTGATCGTCGTCGCGGCGATCCCAGGGAGCGCGACCGAGGCCGCGATGACCGTTGGCGACAAGAAGAAGTGCTTCACGCCCGATGTCTATGGCGGCGAGATCATGGCCGTCACCGGGAGCCAGCTCCCGTATCACTCCGAGGGCTACCCCGCGGGAGTCGGCAAGGTATTCCACGGCGGGCAGAAGCTCGTCTTCGACTACCACTATTACAACTCGAGCTCGAAGCCGGTCACCGCGCGTGGTGCCGTAAACTTCCACGTCACGAAGCCCGAGGACGTGACCCGCATCGCGCACTCGTTCGGCTTCTACAACTTCGACATCAAGACGCCGCCCCAGACGACCAAGTCGTTCGAGGCCGAGTGCTCGTTCTCGCATGACGTCATGGTCCACAAGGTGACGCGCCACACCCACCAGTGGGGACGCGACTTCTCGGTCGCCTACGCTGGAGGCGCCAAGGACGGCGAGCACATCTGGACGAGCCCGCACTACGAGGAGACCGACCACGTGTTCGTCGAGCCCGTGCTGATGCCGAAGGGGACCGGTTTCCGATTCTCCTGCGAGTTCGAGAACGACACGGCGAAGACGCTCAAGTTCGGCGTCACGGCGGCGGACGAGATGTGCATCCTCTTCGGCACGTGGTTCTCGCCGGTCGAGGGTGCGGTCGAGGAAGAGCAGGGCTGCCGACTTTACTAAGTCGAAGGAGTGGGATGATGCGCGCACACCTAAGTCGAACGACGCTCGCGGCGTGTCTCGTGGTCTTCGGCGGGCCCGCCGCGTGCGCGCTGCAGGGGCCGGTGGACCTCGGGGACGATGGCGGCTACGGCGGCTACGATCCAAGCGGCCCCACGGTCTCGACGTCGGTCGACGCGACCTCCGTCACCACCGGCGGCGGTGATCCGGCAGAGCCGACGTGTCCCTACGACGGCGTGCCGTTGAACCCCAACTCGCTCGGCGCTCCGGTGTGTCCGACCAACCTGTGCGGAGGCGGCGGTCACTGCCTCCCCGAGGCGATCATCGCCGCGACCTTCCAAGATCCGTCGCAAATCCAGCAGCTCGCGCCGTGCGATGGGGCGAGCCGATGCGTCCCGGATAGCTTCATCGCGCAGAAGGGGCTCTTCATCCCGCCGTCGTGCGAGTCGGTGGCCGGAGCGGAGGGTCGCTGCCTCTCGGAGTGTTTGCCCGAGGTCGCCGAGAAGATCGCGCTCTTGCCGAAGGCGTCCTGTGGGGCGAACGAGCGCTGCGTGCCGTGCTTCGACCCGCAGACGCAGGAGGACACCGGCGCCTGCCGCTTGTCGTGCGACCCTGGCCCACGCAAGCCGCCCTCTTCGTTGCCAAAGTGCTGCAAGGGGATTGGAACATGCGTCCCGGCGAGCGCCGTCCCGGCGGACAAGAAGAAGCAGCTCGGGGTGGACGCCTGCCCGAAGGACCAGAATCTTCTGTGCGCGCCGGATGTCTTCGTCAACGACCTCAACTACAAGCCGAGCCCGTGCGAGACGACGGCGCTCGCGCTGATCTTCGGCGACGAGTACGCCGCCGGGGTTTGCTTGCCGGACTGTCTCCCCGAGATCTCGAAGGGGCTCGGAGGGTTCTTGCTCGGGCAAGACGGGTGTCCCAACAACTTCAAGTGCGCGCCGTGCATGAAGCCCGGGCTGCTAGGCCCCGAGGAGACTGGCGCGTGCGATCTCTGAAGGTTTGAGCGCGCAGCCTCACCTCAAAAGAGCGAGACGGCGCCGTCGAACGGCGACTTCACGACATACTTTCCGACGAGCCGAATCCCGGCCGAGCTCTGCCCGTCGTAGGTCTCGTGCGCCGGCGTGATTCGAGGCCCGATCCGAAACTCGTAGCGCACGGCGGGGGCGGAGCTGCCTGACCACACCTACGAACCCTCGCTGCGAAAGTCGCGCATGCCGAGTCGCGCGAGCTCGGCCTCGACCTGCACCGCGTGAATCGCGGGCGCGAGCCAAGTGCAGACGTTCTGCTGCTGAACGACCTTCATGGCGGGACGCTAGCGCGTGACCGTGTTGGAGGCGGTGGCCGCGCGTCCCTCGAGCGCTGCGGCGTGGTACGTCGAGACGCCGCCGACATAACGTTGCCCCATGTCGCGCAAGCGCAGCAGCGCTTGGGAACCATCATCCCCCGCGAGCACGACGAGAACTCCACCGCCGCGAGCCCGTCGAACATCACGACGGTGGGCACACAAGCGACGCCGTGCGCGCGCCGTAAGGACTCAGGGTGGACCCGAACAGGATCGAACTGTCGACCTCCTGACTGCCAGTCAGGCGCTCTCCCAAACTGAGCTACGGGCCCGAGAGAGCGAGGTTCTAACCTCCTCGTTCCGCTTTGTCTACGGCTTTTCACCGCCGCTCCCGAGCAATTGCTCGGGAAGTGGCGGCAGGGTCTTCAGCTCAAGCGCCGTGTCCGCGAGCTTCACGGAGGTCGGGTCGATCCGGATCTCGACGGGCCGCGCCGTGGATGGCACCTCCGTCGTGCGAACGTCACGACGCGCGAGCGCGTAGCCTGCGCCGAACGCGCACGCGATGAGGCCGACCACGAGCGCGGCCAAGGCCTTGCGCCCCACCTGAATATCCGGCACGCCCAGGGCGTCCGAACCTGCATCGAGAGCGCGTCCGCGACGTGTTTCTTCGTGTCCCGCCATTCGCCTGCGAGGTTACCTCAAATGTCCAAGATCCTCTCCACCCTCGCCGCCGCGGCCTTCTCGCTCTTCGTCGCCACGAGTGCGAGCGCAGGACCGGCGACCGACCTCGTCCGCACGAAGCAGGCGCAGCTCTTCAAGGTGATCGCCGAGCCCGCGAGCGACGCGCAGCAGACCAAGCTGAACCAGCTCTTCGACGAGATGATCGCGTACGACGAGTTCGCGGCGCGGTCGCTCGGCGAAAAGTGGTCCGAGCGCAGCGACGCCGAGAAGAAGCGCTTCTCGACGCTGCTCACCGAGCTCGTCCGCGCGAATTACCGCAAGAACATCAAGAAGCTGATCGATTTCGACGTGAGCTACGACAAGGAGGGGGCCTCGGATGGCGCGACGACCGTCACCACCCTCGCGAAGCCGAAGCGCCAGTCCAAGGAGCCCGACATCGAGGTCGAGTTTCGGCTCCAGACCATCGGCGGGAAGCTCAAGGTCGTCGACATCGTCACCGAGAAGGCCAGCATGGTGAAGACCTTCCGCTCCCAGTTCTTGAAGGTGTTGAACAAGGACGGCTTCGAGGCGCTCATCGGCAAGATGCAGAAGAAGCTCGACAAGCTGAACAAGGGGTCCTGAAGAGCTCTCCAGACGCCGGGGCCTCGTCACCCGTCCCTGACTGCGCGAGCGCGAAAGTTCGCGGCGTCGAAGCCTCGTTGCTAACCTTCGCGCGTGGGGCGAGCCGACTCTGCCAGCGCGCTACGCGCACCCGCGCTCCTGCGCCAAGCCGGGCGCGGCGGTGAGGCCAGTGACGGCGATGATGGCCGGCCGCGGCTTCGCTTGGTCGTCGTCAAGGGACGTCTCGCGGTCGAACTCGAGCGCCCCTTCGCCTTCGGTCCGCTGGTGGTACGCGAGCTCGCGCTCTCGCTCCCCGACGTGCGCTTCCCGGTAGACCTCTCGGGCGGCGTCGACGCGTTTCGCCACCACCGCGGAGTCCTCGACCACCTTGCCGTGGCGCTCGAGGGCGCCGACGCCACGTGGGCCTCGGACCTGCGTGCGCTGTTCGGGGCCGAGCGCGTCGACTTGGTGCTCGCGCCCAACGAAGACGGTTGGCTCGTTGGCGTTCGAGCCGATGCCGCCGCGCTCGCCTTCGAGGTCGCGCTCGTCCCGGCCGCCGTGGACCTCCGTCTCGTGCCCTTCGAGGCCCGCGGTGTCGGGCTCGGTGCACCCCCGCACGAGCTAGCCCTCGCAGTGCTCGCGAAGCTGACGCGAGAGATCGGTCGAATCGTCGGCGGCGCCGTCGTCGTCGAGCGAGCGGCGCGCAAGGTGACGATGGCGCTCCTGCCGCTCGCGGGAATGCGCGCTCCCGCGACGGACGCGCTCCGATGGGGCGCGCCCACGCCCGAGGTCGGCGCGCTCGCGCTCCGCGCCGGTGGGTCGCCCGTGCCCGCCTCGACGCCGCGGGCCATCCGCGCCGTCGAAGCGGCAGCCCTCGCGGCGGACGGCGACGACGCCTGCCTCGCAGGCGATCGCGACGAGGCACGCCGGCGCTACCTTGAGGCGCTCGAGCGCGCTCCGCGTCACCCGGAGCTCGTGCGGCGGGTCGCGGAGCTCGACCGCCTCGCTTCTCGCCCAGAGGTCGGTCTTGGCGTGCTCGCGGATCTCGGCTCATCCGCCGATGCCGAGCTCCTCGAGGGAGAGCTCTTTGCACTCGTGGGCAAGGTGGATGCAGCGGCCTCGGCCTTCGAACGCGCGGCGCTCGCCGAGCCCTTCGGGCCGCTCGCGTCCTTGGCCTGGGTGCGCTTCGCGGACCTCGCCGACGGGCCGGCTCGTCTCCTCGCGTTGGATCGAGCGGTGGCGCGGTCACCGTCGGTTTCCGAGCTGCGTTGGCGCCGCTTCGAGGCGCGACTCGCGCAGGGTGACGTTACGGGCGCGCTCGCCGACGCGGCCGATCTCGAGGTCTCGCGACGCGGCAGCGAGAAAAAATACGAGGTCGCGCATCGCGTCGCCGAGTCGCTCCTACGCTCGCGCCACCTCGACGAGGCTGCGACTTGGTTCGAGCGAGCCTTGCGCTATCGGCCCGACTCGCCGCTTGTCCTCGCGGGTCTCGCCCGCGTGCTCGACACCATGGGTGAGGGGACTCGTGCGCTCGAGCTTCATCAGCGCGCGATCGCCGTCGATCAAAGGCTCGCGCGAAAATCTGGGCGTCCGCACGCCTGTGCGCTTCTTCTCGATTTTGCGAAGGCGCTCGCGGCGCACGCCGATGATCGTCCCGCGGCGATCGCCCACGTCCGTTCGATCCCAGCCTCCCGCCCCGAGTCGTTCGAGGCGCGCCTGCTCGAGGGACGCTGGTGCGCGGAGCTCGGCGACACGGCGCGTGCGAGCGTGGCGTTCGCGCGGCTCGGTGACGAGGTCGAGCGCGCGCTTGGTGCGCTCGCCAGCGATTCTGATGGGTCTTCGGCTCTCGGGGAGGCCGGGCTCGGCGTACGCGACCTGGCGAGCCTCGTCTCTTCGTTCCTTGAGGAGGCCGCGAACGTCGAGGAGTTCGAGCGAAGCGATCGACTCGCGGCGAGGCGCCTCCTCTCGCTCGCCCTTCGGCTCGCTCCGCAGCGGCGCTCGGTGAAGGCGGCGTTCCGACGAGTGGCAGCAGAGCCCAAGACCGCACGCGAAGAAGCGCGCGTCGATGCTTCGGCGCCTGCATCACCGCTCGGCGAGCGCGCCGTCGAATCGGACGTCACGCTCCGCGACGAGGACGACGAGCTCCTCGTCGAGCGGCTGTCCGAGCGCCTCCGCGCGAACCCCTCGGACTCGGGCGTCGTGCTTGCGCTCGCGGATGCGCTCGACCGCCTCGGACGCGACCACGAGCTCCTCGCCCTGCTCTCTGCGCGGATCGACGAAGAAGGTGAACCCTTGCGCTCGGTGCTCCTTCCGCGTCGGCGCGTGGTGCTCGAGCGCATGCGTGACTCGGCTCGCGTCGACGGGCGCGATGAGGAGGCCGAGCTCTACGCGCTGTTGCTGACAAGGGAGTGAGGCCGCTCGACGTCGAAAGCTCGGCCCGCGCCGCGTTGACGTGCTAGCCCCGACCATCGTCGCCATGTCCCTCTCTGACTCGCACGACGCTTCGAGCTCGGCGGCTCGCCGCCCCATCGTGGTCCAGAAGTATGGCGGCTCTTCGGTCGCCGACGTCGAGCGCCTCGGGCGCGTCGCGGACCGCATCGTGGCCGCGAGGCGCGCCGGCAACGACGTCGTCGCCGTCGTGAGCGCGATGGGAAAGACCACCGACCAGCTGCTGGCGCTTGCGCGAGAGGTGACGCTCACGGCCGAGCCGCCGCGCCGCGAGCTCGACATGCTCGTCTCGACGGGCGAGCGCGTGGCGATGTCCCTTCTGTCGATCGCGATCCAAGCGCGCGGCGTCGAGGCGATAAGCTTCACCGGCTCGCAGAGCGGGATCATCACGAACGATCGCCACTTCGATGCGCGGATCCTCGAGGTCAGGCCGCACCGCATCGAAGACGAGCTCGTCCGCGGGAAGGTGGTGATCGTCGCGGGGTATCAGGGAATGAGCTACCGCCGCGAGATCACGACGCTCGGCCGAGGCGGCAGCGACACGACGGCCGTCGCGCTTGCAGCGGCGCTCTCAGCGGATCGGTGTGAGATCTATAGCGATGTCGACGGTGTCTACTCGGCGGACCCGCGCGTGGTTGCCGACGCACGACACCTCCCCGAGATCTCCGTCGACATGCTCCAGGAGATGGCGCACGCCGGGGCCAAGGTCCTGAACGCTCACGCCGTGGAGTGGGCGCGTCGAGCGGGCATCGCCATTCACGCGCGCTCCACCTTCGACGCGGTGAGCGAGCGGCCGAAGGAGACCGTGGTCCGCGCCACGCCGACCACGGAGAGCATGGCCCGGGCGGTGAGCTGCGATCGCCAGGTCGCTTGGCTCGAGGTACGTGGCGCCGACGCGGAGGCGCGCGCCCTCGCCGTTCTCGAGGAGGCCGGTCTTCCGGTGCTCGCGTTCGACGCTTCCGGGGACGGCGCTCGCGCGATCCTCTCGCTCATCAGCGCTCCGGATTGGAAGGGCACGCGCGACAAACTCCGCGTCGTCGGCGAGGTGCGTGACGACGTCGCCTTCGTCAGCGTGGTCGGTCCCGCCATCGCGAGTGAGGCTTCGTCGGTGGCGGCGTTCCGACGCGCGCTCGCGTCCATCCGGCCGGTCGTGACGACCCTTAGCCCGCTCCGGCTCTCGGCGCTCGTCGCAGCCGCGGAGGCCGAGTCGGCGCAGCGCGCGCTCCATGACGCGCTCGTCTGCGCGCCCGTCGTCTAGCTCTCGAGGAGCGGGTCGGAATCGTCGAGCGCGTCGCCGTCGTCTTGGCCATCGAGTGGTGGCAGCTCGTCGGGCTCCATCGTGTCCTCGGTCGCGAAGCCCTCGGCCCCGCCATCGTCCTCGCCCTCGAGCGGCTCGTCTTCGATGTCGTCCGCGCCGTCCTCGGTCGGCGAGTCGTCGCGCCCGAGAAAGGATGCCGTCGTCTCTTCGTCGAGGTCCTCGCGGAGCACATCGTCGTGAGCGAGCGGACCCTCGGAGTCGTCTCCGAGCGCGCTCGCTTCTTCGGCGAGCGTCCCGACGAGGCCGTCGAGCGGGAGGCCTTCGGTCGCGTCATCGTCAGCGGTCGATGGGGCGGCCTCGGGGACCTCGAGGGCGAACTCTACGTCGTTCGTGGCGTCGTCGGTGGTCGCCGCCGACGGGCGATCGATCGGGGGGAGGTCCTCGAGGTCGTCGAGGTCATCGTCGTCGAGCGGGCGTGGCGTTGGCACGAGGGACGCCATCAGCGTAGAGAAGCGCGCGAACACGTCAACCTCCCCGAGGACTGCGGGTGTCGTATCGCACGACGAGCATGATGCGGCGGCGGCGACGTCCGATCGATAGTGCCAATCCGGGCCGATCGGTGCTACTCGCTCTCGAATGCGGGGAGACGCGCACGCCTCACGGAGCGACGCCCGATGAGCAGTGACGAGCGCTCGTCACGCGCCGGCGTTGCTGTGCGTACCGATGAGGCCCTCCCGACGACCTCCTCGTCGGGGCTCGCTCCGGAGCGGCCTTCGCGGCGTGGCGTTGCGGCTGAGCGTCCCTCTCGTCGCGGTCTTCGCGACGCGGCGGATGCGTCGGAGGGGGGCGATGCCCCCGCCCCGGTCACTGGGGCTCCCGAGGTCGAGGAGCACGTCCGCGGTGCGTGGCAGGTCTGGCTTGCATCGCTCGCGACGGACGCGGATGCCGCGACGGTGGCGGCGCACCTCTACGCCGAGCTCCCCGACGGCGCACGCGATGCATGGCTCTCGGCGTTGGCCGAGGACGCGCCTGGGCTCGGTGTCCCTGAGGCGGCCATCTACGGTCCGCTCCTCGCGGTCGAGTCCGATCCCCAGCGGCGCGAGCGAATCCTCCGCGCGACAAACACCTCGCTCGGCTCGATCACCGAGGTGCGGCGCGCGCTCATGGGCACAGCCCCCGGCGGCGTGAAGCTCGCGGTGCTCGTGATCCCCCTCTACCTCGATTTCGTGCGCGTCTTGTCGTGCCGCATCGTCAAGGATCGTGGGTTCGAGTGGGTGCAGCAGCTCCCGATCGTTCGCGACGCGGATGCCCCCGACAAGGGCACGATTCTCGACGACATCAAGCTCTACCCAACGTCACGAGACGCCGTCGTCGATGAGCTCGCGCACGCCGTGCTCGCGCAGCGCCGCTCGGGACGCCCCTTGCCCCAGGTGCTCCGTGACTGCGCGGACCTCTTCAGCGCGACCGCGTTTAATTCCGACGCTTGACGATGGTCGAACTTAGGGTGCGCGCATCCCGAGCCTCGCGGTACCTCGCGGCCGTGCTCGGCATCGCTGCGTGTCAGCCCGGGCCTGCTTCCGTCGAGGCACCGACCCCGCTCGTCCCTTCCGGGCGCCTCGTCCGTTTCGAGCTGCCGCGAGCCGATGGCGGCATGCTCCAAAGCGACGAGCTCCTGGGGCGCGCCACGCTCGTGGTCGTGGCCGCCACCTATGACACCGCCTCGCAGGCAGCGGTCTCGATCGCTGGCGCGGTCGTGCGTCGGCACAAGCCGCGGGCGAATGGCCTCCTCGTCGTCCTCGAGCCGGAGCAGAATCGGCCCCTCGTCCAGGCGTTCGTGGGCGCGATGGACCTGCCCTTTCCGACCGCGCTCGCCGATGCGGATACCCTCGCCGCGGAGGGCGTGTTCGACGGGCTGCGCCACGTCCCGAGCTTCGTCATCCTCGACCGCGAGGGTCGCGAGTGCTGGCGCCGCGTTGGGCTTGTGAAGGCTGAGGTCCTCGAGGATGCGCTTCGCGAGGTCCCGGGCGAGTGAGCCGCGTGTCCCTTGCAGACCGAGGCGCGCCGGCGCAGGATCCTCCTCGATGAGCGAGACCTCGTTCCCGCGCGGCGGCGGTGGCCGGCCTCAGCCGCTCCCGAAGGGCGCTTCGGTCGTGCTCGTGGTGGTGTCGGTCGGGACGCTGCTCGGCACCATCGCCTTCCTCGCCTGGTTGATGGTCGGCTGACGCGCGGGGCGTATCATCAAGGACGAATGGTCCGCGAGAGCGGAGCCCCGTCGCACGCGGGGCTCGGCGTCGGCGACTGACCCGCGGGTCACTCGGCGGCCATGGGCGTGACGAGCGACGCGACCTCGGCGTTGTTCTCGAAGTACGCCTTGCCCATCAGCCGTCGGACGATCGGGCCGTAGTGCTCGCTCACCTTGCCGCGCACGACGTCGCGCAGGATGGACGCGTCGCACGCGAGCTGCTCGCGGAGGTCCTGGTCCTTCGCAAGCTCGACGACCTTCGCGCCGAGGCCCGGGACCGCCCGCACCGCCGCGAGGGCGGCCTCTCCAGCTTCGCGCAGTGCCCGCGCCGCCCGCTCCGTGCGCGTCAGCTTGATGAGCGGTGCGACCTCGTAGACCAGGTTCGCCGCTTCGCCGGCCGCCGCGTGCGGGCTCTTGTGGAGCGGCGAGGCGTACTCGGGGTTCGCCTCGAGGAAGGCGACGACCTCGTCGCGAGAGACGCCCGTCGCGCGGAAGGCCTCGGTGAGCTCTTGCTCGGCCGCGATGCGCGCCTTGTAGAGGTACATCTGCACGCGAGAATAGAAGTTGGTGGCGCCATCGCCGCTCGTCTCGACCGCGCAGAAGATCGTCCCCGGATACTTGGTCGTGATGAGCGACTGGACTCCGTCCGACACGCTGCTTGAGGGCATGCAGCCGAAGGGCTTCACGCTCAGCGTCATGTGCGCCTTCTTCCCAACGACGTTGCAGATGAGCTTCCCGACCTCCATGTGCCCCTCGCCGCCGCGGAGATCGTTCGAGTAGTGGTCGTTCGCGACGTCCGCGATCGCGTCCATGTCCGGCAAGTGGTACCCGTGCAGGCCCGGCGGTAGCGCGAACATCTGGAAGCCGATGCGAAGACCCCACTCGGCGAGGTGCAGCGCGGCCTGTCGCTTTGCGATGTCGAACTCGCCCTGGTAGCTCGACAGGCCGCTCGTCGCGACGTCGGCGTGGCGAAGGAGCTCACGCTCGCGCGTGTCGCGAGCCACCTCCCAAATGTTGTAGAGGAGCCACGCGGTCGTGAGCTGGATGTCGCACTCCGCGCCTTCGCTCTCGAGAAAATGCTGGAGGTGGTAGTTGCCGTCGCCCTCGGTCGTCATCGCCCAGAACTCGCCGATGATGGCCACCTTGGGGCGCACGCGGAGCTTGTCGACCTTGATCGACGCGAAGAGACGGCGGCACTCGAGCAGCGCGGCGAAGACGTTCGTCCCCTTGAAGAGCGACTGGTAGAGGAGCTTCTTTGCGGCTTCGCTCGCGCGGTTGGTGGCGCCGGTCTCGAGCTCGTACGGACGGATCCGGTAGGTGAGCGCGTTGACGACGTCGCCGCAGACGAGCGCCTTAATGATCGCGATAAAGAACTTCGGGTTGAGGTCGATGCCGACGTCGTCGCCCGTGGCCTGCGAGAGACCGCCCTGCTGCTGAAACAGCATGACGCGGAAGCCGTCGAAGCCCGCGTCGCGGAGCGCCTTACGGTACTCGGTCACGTACATCCCGAAGCGACACGGACCGCACGCGCCGGCCGTGAAGAACACGTAGTTCCTGATGATTTCTTCGGTCGATAGACCGTCGTCGTCGCGCAGCTTGCAGAGGTGCTTCACCAGGTTTCCGACGGTGAAGTACGTCGGGTTGCACTGCCCGCGGTTGCCGTACTCCTTGCCGAACTGCAGGGCCTCGGTGTCCGGGCAGCCGATGTTCTCGACTTTGTAACCGACGCCACGCAGCGCGCCCTCGACGAGGAAGTCCTGCGCCTTGGTGAGGCCGCTGATGAGCAGCGTGACGTGCTCGCGCTCGGCTCGCTTCACCTCGGGGTTCACCATCTCATCGACCCACAGGCGACGCTCGCGCAACAGGCCCAGACGCTCGCGCTCGGCGGACTCATGCGCGCGGACGTGCGCCTCGATCTCCTTGTCCGAGAGGATGTCCGCCGACCTCGCGGGCTCGGCGGTGCCGACTACGGGCAGGCTCTTTTTCGTCGTGGTGGGCGCTTCGATGGTGGTGGTCATGGCTGTTGTCGAGGTTCGGGGTTGATGCAGTGGCGCGAAGGGTGGCTCGTCACTCGGCCGGCGGCGGTGGCGCCGCGGTGGACTCGGAGGAGCCGGCGAATATGGGGGTATCGAGCTCTACGAGCGAGCCCGCGTCGTTCTTCTTCTTGAGCTTCACGAGGCCCGTCTTGGGGGCTTCGGGCGTGCGATTCTCGGGCTGGTAGCGGCTCGTGCGGTCGGCGAGCGACTCGATGAGGCGCGAGAGCTCAGGGTCCGACTGCTTGCGGTCGGAGAGCTGGGCTTCCTTCGCGCGCAAGAGCTCGAGGCGCTTCAGATCGAGGCTGTGCGCGAGCGCGGCCTTCTTGGTCGCGACGTCCTCGAGTGCCTCGCCGTGCATCTTGAGGCTGTGGGCGTAGGTCTTGACGCGAATCTTGATCGAGCCGCCGGGCTTGTTCGCGTCGAGGTCATGCTGCGCGGCATAGGGCACCTGCGCGGCGCTCACGATGCTGTCGACGATGCCGTAGGTGGGGGCGTCGTGGCCGCACTTGAAGCTCGACAGGTCGAGGAGCGCGACGTTTGGGTGGCGCGCGGCGTACTTCACTGCCCACACCTTCTGCGCGCTGTTCGCCGAGTAGTTCTCGGGCCACACGTCGTTGATGTCGAGCGGGTTCTCGTCGTCGCGGAAGTATCGGCGGAGGAACTCGGGGTCGCGCGGCAGCGAGCGCACGCTCAGGATCGGGTAGCCGAGCACCTGGTACTCCTCCGGGATGCCGTGGTTCAGGCCTGGGTCGGAGTGGTAGGGGCGGCCGATGACGAGCACCGCGATGCGGTTCTCGGCCTCGACGGTCTCGAGGATCGCGCGGCCCTTGTCCTGCAGATCGAGGTCGAACGCCTCGAGCGCTCGGAGGCCTTCGCGGTGCGCGTGATCGCTCTCGTCTTCGGTCACTCCCAGGCGCACGCCCCAGGTGTCGAACATGCGCCGCGCCATGAGGTGCGGCTCGGAGAAGCTGATGCCCGGATCGAGGTACTCGATGCCACGCTGCCCGAAGAAGTCGACCTCCTTCGTGAACGCTGCCTTCATCACGTCCGGGACGCCCGCGACGATCGGGCAGCTCGTGCTGTCCATCGTCTTCGCGAGGAAGTTCGGCACCGTCATCAAGATCGGGAAGAAGACGAAGTCGAGCGTCTTCTCTTCGTGGTGCTTGAAGAGGAGGTTGTGGATGTGTGCCTGCGCCACCTTGCTCGGGAAGCAGGGGTCGACCGAGCCGTACTTCCCGCCCTCGACCCACAGCTCTTCGCTCGTCGGATCGCTGAAGACCACGTTCTGCTTCGCGAGGCCGAGGGCCTCGAAGTACGTGCGGAAGTAGGGCGCGGTCGAGTACATGTTCAAGACGCGCGGCATCCCGATCCGTACCTTGCGGAGCCGCTCCCGAGCCTCGGCGGTCCCGCGCCGAAAGGGGCGAACGACGCGCTCGCGCTTGATGCCGAAGAGGCCCCGTCGCACCGAGACGTCCTCGACCGGCGTCCCGTTCGGAGGGAGCGGCGCGGGCTGGTAAAAGTGCTTGAAGGCGCGGCTCGCCTCGTACGCGACGAGGTTCGGGAACTCCTTCGCGATCGCCTTGCGCTCCTTCACGAGGGCGAGCATCGCCTCTTCGCTCTCGACGGTGCCCTTCTCGCACGAGAAGCCCGAGATGTAGCGCGCGGTCGAGCCGTCAGGGCACTCGGTGTCGATGAAGGTGCGCTTGCACTCGTTCGGGCAGAAGTGGCAGACCGTGCTCTCGTCGTTCTTCGTGGCGAAGCGAATGTCGATCGCCGCGTCGAGGCCGATGAAGGTCGAGCGGCCTCGGCGCTTGACGACTCGGAGCGCTTCAAAGGCCGCGCCGAGCGCGCCTGCCTCGCCCGTGTGCGGGTGAACGAACACCTCCGCGTCGGGCACGCGCTGCTTGATGTAGTCGACCTGTGCCTTGACGGCTGCGAGGTTGTACTGCGTCCCGCCCTGCAGGACGTAGCGTCGACCCAGCGCCGCGAGCCTCGGGATCTGGACGACGTACTGCCACACGTTCTTCGGGAGCACCTGCGCGAGCCCGGCGAGGAGCTCCTCTTTCGAGAAGCCCTCTTTTTGGAAGTTCACGCGGTCCGTGTCGAGGAAGACGGCGCAGCCGTAGCTGAATTTTGGCGCGAGCTCGGCCTTGAAGGCCGTGTCGGCGTACGCCGTCACGGGCAGCCCGAACTGATCGGCCATCGCCTGGAGCAGCATGCCGTTGCCGGCCGAGCACGAGTTTGAGAGCCGGAAGTTCGCGATGTCGCCGTTCTTGATGAACAGGACCTTGATGTCTTGGCCGCCGATGTCGCAGATCACGTCGACGTCGCCGCAGTACTTCACCGCGCTCATCATGTGCGCGACGGTCTCGACCACGTTGACGTCGACCTTCATGCTCGCCTCGAGCACGTCGGCGGCGTAGCCGGTCGCGCCCATGCCGAGGACCTCGAGGTCGGCGCCCTGCTCGTTGACGTACTCGCGCAGCTTCTCGAGCAGCTCCTTCGTGTCTTGGATCGGGTTTCCCTTCGACAGCTGGTACGCCTTGCAGACGATCTGCTCGCTCTCGTCGACGAGCACGGCCTTGGAGGAGGTCGAGCCGCCGTCGAGGCCGATCACCGCGCGCACCTTCTGGCCGCGCGAGAGCTTCATCGGCTCGAACTTCGGGATTCGGTAGAGTTGGGTGAACTCGTCGACCTCGACCTGCGAGGTGACGAGCGGCGGGCCGGCGGTCTCGGCGAGGCGCGCCTTTCGACCGTTCGTCATGTAGTCGACGAGGCCCACGGTGCCGCGGTAGAGGCCGACGTTCGCCGCCTCGCCGAGGCCGTACGCGCACGCCCCGAACGCCGCGTAGTACTGCGAGTTCTCGGGCACGAAGACGAGCTCTTCGATCGGCAGCTCGCGGGGCCAGGCGTAGCCGCGCTCATCCCAGGTCTCCGGGATGCGCTTGCGCCAGCACTCCTGCAGGAAGGGCAGGTACGTGTTGGGCCCGCCGAGCAGGATCACGCGGTGCTTCAGCGTGTTGCCGCGCGTGAGCACGCTGAGGTTCTGGAGCACGATCGCGTCCGCGAGCGAGCACAGGATCTCCGACGCCGGGATCCCACTCTTCACCAGGTTGACGATGTCGGTCTCGGCAAAGACGCCGCACTTTGCGGCGACGTGGTGGAGCTTCGAGTCGTCGAAGTGAATCTGCACGACCTCCTCGGGCGGGAGTCCGACCTTGATCATGCACTTGTCGATGGTCGCGCCCGTGCCGGAGGCGCACTTGTCGTTCATCGACGGGACCGCGATCTTCTCCCCGCTGTCCCCGTCGGAGGTGAACATGATGATCTTGGCGTCCTGGCCGCCGAGCTCGATGACGCTGCCGACGTCGGGGTGGAGCTTCTCGACGGCGAGCGTGACCGCGTTCACCTCTTGCACGAACTTCGCGCCGAGGTGCGGAGCGAGCGGGGAGGCGCCCGAGCCGGTGACGAAGAGGCGCCACGCTGCGCGGTCCGAGGTTGGGAACGCCGCCTCGATCGCCAGGAGCAGCTCGTGGACCTTCTCGGGCTGCTTGGTGTTGTGGCGCTGGTAGTCGCTCCACAGGATCTCGAGGGTGTCCGGGTCGAGCGCCACGGCCTTCACCGTGGTCGAGCCGACGTCCATTCCGATGACGATGGGGGCGGTGCGAGCGTGCGCGGTGGGCGACATGGCGAAGGGCTCCGAGAGCGCGTGGTGGCAGGGTGACTGACCCGTCAGTCAGTCCGGCCGGAGGGTCTAGCATGGTCACACGGCTGGTTAAAGCAAGCCGGCGCGTGACGCGCGCTTCGAGCCTCGCTAGCGTCGCTCGCCGTGTCGACGAAGAAGCAGGACCGGCGCGAGGTGCTCCTCAGGGTCGCGAGCGAGGTGTTCGCGGCGAAGGGCTACCACGAGGCGAAGATGGACGACATCGCCGCTGCTGCCGACGTCGCCAAGGGCACGCTCTACCTGTACTTCCAGGACAAGCGAGGCATCTTCACGGAGCTCATCGACGGACTCGCGGCGCAGCTCTCGACGTCGATCATCCCCGTCGACACCGAGGCCGACGTCGTCGAGCAGGTGAAGCACAACATCCGCGCCGTCATCGGCGTCCTCGCCCAGGACCCTCACGTGACGAGCCTGCTCTTCGATCAGGCGAGCGGCGTCGATGAGGGGTTTCGCCACAAGATGGACTCGTTCTACGACGGGCTGAAGGCGCTCCTGTCGGCGAGCCTCGAGGAGGGACAGAGACTCGGCATCGTCAAGGAGGGCGACACGCGGCTCTACGCGAGCATGACCGTCGGCGGCCTGCGGGAGGTGCTGAACGAAGCGGCGGGGCGTACGACGGGCAAGCGCACTCGAGAGCAGGTGGTCGAGGCGATCTTCGGCATGCTGCAGGGCGGTTACCTGAGGCTCGATCCCGAGCGGAAGGGGCCGACGAGACGCGTCTACGCGACGCTTGGGGTTGCGACGAAGCCGGCGAAGCGTCGCCGCGCGACGAAGGGCTAAAGCACCGACGCGCGAATGACCCGTGAGTCATCCGCGCGCCAATCTGAGGCGGGGGCGGTAAGCGTCAACGCGCGAGCACGAGGCGCTCGCCGCAGGGCTTCGCCGTCTCGTCGCGTCCGACGCCCGCGATGCGCATCGGGTCGAGCTCGAGCAGACGCTCCGTCAGCTCGAGCTTGGCGACGATCAGCTGGTCGAGGTTGGCGCTCGAGTAGTTCGACTGCGTCCCGCCGCAGCTCGACTTGGGGTCGCCGCCGCCGGTCGACTGCGGGCCGGCGCCGCCGCGGAGGACGAACATGTTCGTCGCGCCGGTGTACTGCGCGGTCTGGCGGAAGACGACCTGGCCGAGCGCGTCCATCCCCGAGGCTGCGACGGTGTAGAGCTGGATGCCGCGCGCCGCTGCGGTCCGTAGGGAGCGCGCGTAACCGGCGTCGTCTTGGTAGTCCAGGTGCGGGGGCGCGTCAGCGACAAGGAAGGCGAGCCGGGCGCTCGCGGCATCGTTCCAGGCGAGCTGCGAGAGCGCGACGCGGAGGCCCTCGTTGACGTGCTCGGGCGTGTCGCCTCCGCCACCGGCTTGAATCGCCTCGATGCGGCGCGAGAACTCGGTGAGGTCGGTGCTGAACGGATAGACGCGGGTGACGAACGAGTCGCCGCGATCGCGATACTCGACGAGGCCTACGCGGAGCGTCGTCTGCATCCGGCCGGCGTCTCGCGCGACCTTTCGCAGCGTGTCCTTCACCGCCTCGATCTCCTCAACCATCGAGCCCGTCGTGTCGAGGACGAACACGAGGTCGAGCGTGCGCGCAGGCTCGGCGCGGGCGATCGAGAGGCGAAGATCGACGATGCCGTCGTCGGCGTGGGCGTCGATCGCGGCCGAGGCGACGCTGCCCTGACAGGAGGCCGTCGCGGAGAGTGCATCGCCGACGAGGCCTTCCGCGCGCGGGAAGAGGAGCGCGCGGCCCGAGGCCGTGGTGGTGAGGGTCGCGGTGTGTTGCATGCCGTCTGCGACGGTCACGCGGCAGTTGGGGACTCCCTTGCCGTTCGCGTCACGCACGACGAGGAAGCGGCGGCTCGAGAGGTCGAGCCGCTCGTAGGGCAGGGACGCCTCGCTCGCGAGGTAGCGCTTGAACTCGCGGTAGTTGGCGTTGTCGTCCCACTCGCCGGCACGGACCGACGCCTCGCTGCGGGCGACGAGCGGGCGGCTGGGTCGTGGCTTGTCGTCGTGCATCGCGGAGTCGCTCGACTTGGCGATGCGCTTCGCGGCGGTGCCGGCCCGCGAGCTCGTCGTCGACGGCTCGAATTCGCTGTCGCGCGCCCCGCCTTCGGCCGCGATGGGCGCCGCGCCCTTATCGGCGCCACCGGGCTTGGCCAGGGCAGCTGCCGGCGCTTCAGGTGCCGCCGCGCCGACGCTGACGGGCTCCTCGGCCGCCTCGCGGCTCGACTCGGTAGTGGCGGACCCGTCCGCCCGCGCGGTCGACCGGGCATCGGCGACCGTCGTCTTCGGGGCAGAGCCGTCGGTCGTCCCGACCGAGCGAGGCTCGGGAGTCTGCGTCGCAGAGCAGGCAGCGGTGAAGGCGAAGAGCGTCAGAGCGGTGAGTTGGGTTCGCATAAGGGGTCCTCCGTGGTCGTGACGCACAGAGAACGCGGGGTGCGGACGGCGCTTACACTTCCGCGACGACGAAGGTTGCGTTAGCTGCGACGCGGCGGCAGGGCGCGTGGCTCGGGGGTGCTTGGTCCGTCGGTGACGCCTCGGTGGAGGACGATGCCGCGGCCCGCGGCTCGGCCGTACGCGCGCGCGTCGGTCGGCGCCGCGCCACGAAGACGCACGCTGCGGACGTGTGGGTGACGCTTCCGGTAGAAGTGGTGCAGATCGGCGTCGCCGATCCAGACGAGCCCTTGCTCAGCGCTGCGCCGCTTCTCCGAGGCCAGGCGCTCTCGGAAGCCCTCCATCACCCCCGCGAGGTACGTGCGGCGCTCGCGGTTCGTTCGCACGCCGGCGGCGCGCGCGTGTTCACGCCAAAGTCGTTCGCTGGTCGCCAGCATGAAGGCGTGTACGTAGCCTGCGATGTCGAGGTTCTCGGGCGTTCCGCACAGCTCGAGGACGTGACCGCGTTTGCCGTCTTCGGGTCGATACGCGGACACCCAGATCGCCTCGACAAAGAAATGCTCCCCGAGGATGGCGGCGAGGATGTGCTCGCTCTCCTGAATCCGTCCCTTGGGCGCGCCGAGCTGCCGATAGCCGTAACGGTGTCGCTCCGGTCGCTCGGCCAGCGCGATGTTGTGCTTCAGCATCAGCCGGTGCGCGAGCGTGGCGGCGTTCTCGGCCTCGTGGCGATTCGAGCTCTGGGCCAGGGCGAGGAGGTCGGCGACGCGCTGCCTCATGCGATCACGCTCCGGATCGGGCTCGCCCGGCGCCGGCGAACCCGTCGCAGACGAGTCGATGCCGAGGTCTTCGCACACCTTGCGGAAGGCCGGCCCGTGCGGCGTCTCGTCGCGCACGCCCAAGGCTTCGTGCACGAACTGGTGGGCCATCTCGTGCTTCATCACCTCGACGACCTCACCCCACGGACGCTCCGTTACGAGCGGGCGGGACATCTCGATGGTGCGGCGGCCGAGGTCCCAGCGCCCAAGCACGGTGGTCGCCTCGACGAGCACGATGACGGGCGGCGAGAGCCGGAACCTGAAATGCGAGCCGTTGAGCTCTCGCCAGGTTCGCGAGAGCTCACGGACAAGCAGCGCCTCGAGCTCGGCGTGGATGCGCTCGACGCGCGCCCTCGCGTCGCGCGGAGCGCTCATTCGATCGCCTGGTACGTACGCCGTGCCTTCACGCTGACGAGCAAGCGCTCGCGCGGCTTCGCGCCACGAGGCACGGTCGAGCCCTCCGGCAGCACCAGCGCGGTCAGGCGACCGCCGTACACGCAGCCGGTGTCGAGCCCCGTCGCCCAGCGATGGAGCTGCGGCTTCGTGCTCGCGTTGTGGCCGAACACGACGTGCGGCGGGCCTTCGTAGCGCTTGCCCCAGAGCACGCCCTCGTCACGACGCTCGGTGGGCGTCCCGTCTTTGCGCACGCCGCGCATGTGAAGGAGGTCGCGCTCTTTCTGCTTCGAAAGGCGGATCCCCGGGACGACGCCGGCGTGCACGATCAAGAGCTCGTGGTCTGGCACCTCGAGCCAGAGCGGCATCCGCTCGAGCTGCTCCCAACCCTCGTCGTCGAGCTCGGCTGCGGTCGCGCGAAGCATCTTGCTCGCGACGATCCGCTCTTCGTAAGGATCGAGGACGGGCGTGACGCGCTTGCGTCCGCGGCGAGCTTGCAGCTCGCGCCAGACGAGGAGTCGGCCCTCGTGGTTCCCGCGAGCCGAGAGCCCGCCGACCTCTCGAACGAGCCGCAGCACCTCGTTCGGCATCGGGCCGCGCATCACGAGGTCGCCCACCATGAACACGCGGTCGCCGCGCGTCGGGCCGAGCTTGTCGAGGAGTGCTCCGAGCTCTCGGGCGCAGCCATGCACGTCGCCGATGACGATCGTCCGGCCGGCGCTGCCGATTTGCTTCGCGAGCTTCTTCTTGCGCTTCTTCGTCTTGCCTTCGGCCATCGCCCGTCCGTGTCAGCCCTCGGGCTCGATCTTGGCGCGCTTCGGAATCACGACGATGCCCGCCTCGCTGACGTACCAGCGCCGGCGGTCGCGCTCGAGATCGAAGCCGATGCGCGCGCCCGGCGGGATCTCGACGTCCTTGTCGATGATGGCGCGGCGGATCTTCGCGTGGCGCCCCACGGTCACGTTGTCGAGCAAGATGCTGTCCTCGACCTCGCTGAACGAGTTCACCCGGCAGCGGCTGCCGAGCACGGTGCGATGGATGCGACCACCCGAGATGATGCACCCGAGCGACACGATGCTCTCGGTCGCGGTGCCGACGCGGTCCTGCGCCGTGTCGCGAAAGACGAACTTCGCCGGCGGGTCGTGCGTGATGCCGGTGCGGATCGGCCAGTGCCGATTGTAGAGGTTGAACTGCGGCTTCGTGTGGACGAGGTCCATGTGCGCCGAGAAGTACGACTCGACCGTCCCGATGTCGCGCCAATAGCTGTTGGCGACCTCGCCCGGGACCTCGTTCGTCTGGAAGTCGTAGACGAAGACGCGCTGATCGGTCTGAACCATGCGGGGCAGGATGTCGTGGCCAAAGTCGTGGCGGCTCGTCTCGACCGTGGCGTCCTCCTCGAGGTTTCGCACGAGGGCCTCGGTCCGGAAAATGTAGTTGCCCATCGAGGCGAGGGCCATGTCGGGGCGCCCCGGCATCGGCGGGGGGTTCTGTACCTTCTCGTGGAAGGCGATGATCCGTCCCTCGGCGTCGACCTCGAGCACTCCGAACGAGCGCGCCTCGTCGAGCGGTACGGGGACCGCCGCGATCGTGACGTCGGCCTCCCTCGCAACGTGCGCCGACATCATCTGGCGCACATCCATTTTGTAAATGTGGTCGCCGCCGAAGATCGCGACCGTCGAGGGCTCTTCATCGGTGATGACGTGGAGGCACTGGAACACCGCGTCGGCCGAGCCCTTGAACCAGCTCTTGCCCGTGCGCTGCTGCGCCGGGATGGTCTCGATGAAGCTGTCCAGCATCGGCGAGAGGCGCCAGGCGCGCGCGATGTGCTCCTCGAGTGACGCGCTCTTGTACTGCGTGAGGACCTTGATGCGCGTGTAGCCCGAGTTGACGAAGTTCGAGAGGACGACGTCGACGATGCGGTAGCGGCTGCCGAATGGGACGGCGGGCTTGGCGCGATCGAGGGTGAGGGGGCCGAGGCGTCTGCCCTCGCCGCCGGCGAGGACCATCACCAGAACCTG
The DNA here is from genome assembly GCA_016875405.1 of Deltaproteobacteria bacterium. Lineage (GTDB taxonomy): Bacteria > Myxococcota_A > Polyangia > Polyangiales > Polyangiaceae > SYFR01. The sequence goes on from VGRJ01000009.1 coordinate 21,101, forward strand.
CGAAGGATCGACCGGTCGGCTCGCCACCATCGTTTCGACGCTACTCTTTCATCTCAGGAAAATCGACTCCGCGAGCGCCTGAACGCTCCGCACCGGCGGCGCGTCGGCGCTCACTTCTTCACGTCGGCGTTGCGGAGCTTCTGGCCCGGCAAGAACGCGTGCTGCTTCGGCGGGTCGACGTACTCGAGCTTCGTCACCTTGACGATGCCGGTGCGGGGGTTCGACTCGCTGCCGCGGCTCGAGGTCGCGGCGGTCACCCCGTAGTTGCCGGTGATGCGCACCTTGGCGCCGACGTTCGGGAGCGGGTTCGGAAGCTTCGACTGCGTGAAGGTGTCGACGAGCTCGGCCTTCTCGTTCTTGGCGTCGATCTCCTCGACCATCGAGAACAGCGCTGCGAAGTTCGACGCCCAGCCCTTCGCCGGGATCGCCTTCGTCTTGTAGTCCTTCTCGTCGGCCGACTCTGCGATCCAGAAGGCCGGGATGGGCGCGTTGCAGCCCTCCGGGTCGGCCTTGCCCTGCTTGTGGACCGCGCACTTCGGAACGCACGGCTCCTCGTTCTCGCCCGGGGTCTTCTCGTCGGCGCAGGCGTTCGCGTAGTTCGTCTTCACGATGTAGCCGACGATCGTGATCTCCTTGCCCTCGAAGTCCTTCGCGTGGACCTCGTTGCGCAGGTCGTGAACCGCGCCCCACACCGTGTAGGCGTCGCCTTCCTTCTTGGCCTTGTTCGGAAGCGACGGCACCGCCGGAAGGCTCGGCTTCTTGCCGCTGTAGGCCGGCTTGGGCGTGTACGTGACCTCCTTCTCGCTGCAGCCAGCGACGAAGGAGAGAGCGGCGAGGAGGACGAGCGCGGAGCGATTCACCATGGCGTCGGCGTCCGACGTTAATCGGTCGGAACCGCGCCGTAAACCCAGAACCCTCAGGGCTTCGAGGTCGCGACGGGGAGCCGCGAGGCGGTGTCGTGGAGCCAGCCCGCGAGCAGGTCGAGGTCCTTCGGCTCGAGCGTTTCCGCGAAGGCTGGCATGTGTCCTTCGAGCTTCTCGCTCATCACGCCGGCGGGGTAGGTCTTGCCTCCGCCTGGGCTCGCGATCTGCGCGTGGGTCCAAGCGAGCGACGCCCAGCCGCGGAGCTCCGGCGCGAGGGACTCGGGGTCGAGCGGCTCCTCACCGTCGAGGCGGTGACAGGTGGTGCAGCGCTGCTTGACCTGCTTCTCGCCCTCGCTCCCCTTGGCCGAGTCACCGCGCGCCTGCGCCTCGAGGAAATCCACGATCGCGGTCTCGTCGGCGCTCGACAGCGGCTTGAAGGTCGCGGCCTCGGTCTCGTCGGCGGGGGCGCGCTTGAACGAGGGCATCATGCCCTTCATCGCCGTGCGTCCGAAGAGGTGTATCGCGTCCGGGTCGTCGAGGAGCGCGGCGACCCAGGCCCGCGAGCCCCAACCGGACAGATCGGGGGCGCTCGCCTTGTCGGCGGCCGGGCCGACGTCGCCGAGGCGGTGGCAGCTCGCGCAGTGCTTCGCGAAGAGCTGAGGTCCTCGGGTCGCGGGGTCGCTCGCGAGCATCGCGAGGGGCCCTGCGGGGGGGATGCCCTTGTCGGCGAGCTTCGAGGCGTGCTCCGCGCGCTCTTCGGCCACTCGGCGCGCCGCGAGGAATGCGGGATCGGCGCTGTCGTTCGACATCGAACGCCAGGTGAGGCCGGCGCCGCCGAGCGCGACGAGCGCGAGCGGGGCGAGCAGTCGGAGCCTCGCCGATGGTCGAGCGTCGGCGCCTCGGTCGAGGAAGGGGAGGGCGACGAGATAGCCGCCGAGGACGAGCGGCAGCCCGAGTGCGGCGATCCATTCGAGGTGCCCCGGGACGAACTTGAGGAGCTCGAAAAGCGCCAGGAAATACCACTCCGGGCGTGCTGGGTAGTCGCTCGAGGGGTCGGCCGGAGCGTCGAGGGGCGCACCGTGCTCGCGCAGCGTGAGCGCAAAGAGCACGCCGAGGATGGCGAGCCCGACGACGAGATCCTTGCCGAGCTGGCGCGGGTAGAAGGGCTCGGTCTTCTCGGGGTTGGCGTCGGCCGGAGGCGTGACGCCGTGTCGACGAAAGAGCGCGACGTGGGCCGCGAGCACGAGGACCAGCGCCGCAGGAAGGAGCGCGACGTGGAGCCCGTAAAACCGCGTCAGCGTGAGGTGACCGTAGTCGCTCCCGCCCACGAGCAGCCGCTGCAGCGATGGGCCGACGAGCGGGACGCTGCCCGCGATGTTCGTCGCCACGCGCGTCGCCCAATAGCCCTTCTGGTCCCAGGGCAGGAGGTACCCCGTGAGCGCGAAGCCCAGCGTCAGCCCCATCAGCACGAGACCGAGCAGCCAGTTCATCTCGCGGGGGCGTCGATACGCGCCGTAGATCGCGGTCTGACCGAGGTGCGCGACGAGCAGGACCACCATCGCCTGGGCGCCGAAGTGATGGAGGCCGCGCACGACGAAGCCCCAGCTCACCCGATTCTGGACGTACCAGACGCTCGACCACGCCGTCGTCGCGCTCGGCTGGTACACGGTCATGAGGAGCCAGCCCGTCACCGCCTGCACGAGGAACGACAGCGTGAGTGCGCTGCCCCACACGTAGGCCCAGCGCGCGCCGCCCCGAACCGGTTCGTCTAGCGCTTCGGCGAGGAGCTTGCGGTGTCCCGTCCGCTCGTCGAGCCAATCGCCGAGCCGGCTCACGAGCCCACCTCGATGCGCGCGGCGGAGCCTTGGCGGTACCGTCGAAACTCGACCTCGATCCAGCCATCGACCACTCGCGTCGCGAGCGCGTCCATGCCTCGCGGTGACGGCCCGGACTCGGCGCGCCCGTCGAGCGCGAAGCGTGAGGTGTGGCAGGGGCAGCCGAAGACGGCGCCGTTCGAGGCGAGATCGACTGCACAGCCGAGGTGCGGGCACTCGGCGCTGAGGGCAAGGAACTCGCCGCCCCGCTTCGTCAGCCACAGCGACCCGAGGGTGACGTCGGGCGTGACCGTGAAGGCGTCACGGAGCTCGCCGCGGACTTGCACGCGGACGGGCTTGCCGTCTTCGAGTCCGGCCGCTTGCGCGACGCGTAGCCACCGCGCGCCGCCGGGGCCGGTGGGCGACTCCAGGAAGCGCGCCGCGGGGACCACCAAGGCACACGCGTAGGCAGCGCTCCCCGCGGCGACGAGGACGCCGAGGGTGCGCCTGCGTGCAGGGTCGCTCGGAAGCTCGGACGTCGCCGCGTCGCCTCGCGCGTCGGCGGTGTGCTCGTCTGCGGTGTGCGGGCGATCGTCGTCGTGCGGGCTCATAGCGCTGGTATCGTATTACTTACCTCAGCTGCGCCGCGGAAATTCCTGTTGGCCCGGGCGGTCGAGCGGGAGCGGTCCGCGCGCCCGCGACGATCCGTGCTACCCGAGAACGGATGACCGAGTTTCGTCGCTTCTCCGGCACCGTCCGTTACCTCACCGAGCCCGCGCTCGAGGCGGCCGTGAACTGCGCCCTCTTGCTCGAGCGACCGTTGCTCATCAAGGGCGAGCCGGGCACCGGCAAGACGCTCCTCGCCACGGCGGTCGCAGAGGCGCTCGGTCTCGAGCTCCTTCACTGGTCGGTGAAGTCCACGACGAAGGCGCAGGACGGGCTCTATGTTCACGACACCGTGCAGCGCCTCTACGACGCTCGCTTCGGTGACGGCGACGTCAAGGATTTGCGTCGCTACATCAAGCTTGGACCGCTCGGACGGGCGTTCGCGGCCGGCGAGCGCAAGGTCCTGCTCATCGACGAGATCGACAAGGCCGACCTCGAGTTTCCGAACGATCTGCTCGACGAGCTCGACCGCATGCGCTTCCGCATTCTCGAGACGGACGAGGAGGTCCGCGCGGAGCGGCGGCCCGTCGTGATCCTCACGAGCAACAACGAAAAGGAGCTGCCGGACGCGTTCCTGCGCCGCTGCGTGTTCCACTTTATCGACTTCCCCGACGCCGAGCGCATGCGCCGCATCGTTCGCGTGCACCACCCGGCGATCGACGAGGCGCTCGTCGAGCAGGCCCTCTCCGCGTTCTACCGGCTCCGTCAAAACGATCGTCTCCGCAAGCGACCGAGCACGAGCGAGCTCATCGATTGGCTGCTCGTCCTGTCTCGCGCGGGGGTTTCTGGCGAGCGCATCGCGCGCGAGCTGCCGTTCCTCGGCGTCTTGCTCAAGAAGGAGCAGGACCACGAGCTCTTCCGCGGCGGCGCTCGCAACTGAGCCGCCGGACGTGACGCCCTACGCGATGACGTGAACCACGGCCTCGCCTCGACCGGCGACGTGCCCGACCACGCGAGCGTCGTCGACACCGGCATCGAGCAGCGCCCGGACGAGCGGGATCGCCGCGTCGCTCGGCACCGCGAGGAGCAGGCCCCCTGACGTCTGCGCGTCGGCGAGGACGAGGCGCAGCGCGGCCGCGATGGCGTCGTCGAAGCGCGTGACGGCGAGCGCATAGTCGAGGTTTCGGCGAGTGCCGCCGGGAATGCAGCCGCTCTCGGCGAGCTCGAGCGCGCCCGCGAGGAGGGGCACGGCGCTCGCGTGGAGCTCGACCGAGATCTCGGAGGCTTCCACGAGGTTTCGCAGGTGACCGAGGAGGCCGAAGCCGGTGACGTCGGTGCACGCGTGCGCTCCGAAGCGGCGCCCGAGCTCGCACGCGACGTCATTTAGCTGGGTCATGCGGCGCACCGCGGCGTCGAGCTGGTCGGGCCTCGCGTCCCCGCGTCGAACGGACTGCCCGAGGAGCCCCGTGCCGATCGCCTTCGTCAAGACGAGCGCGTCGCCCTCGCGCGCGAACCGTTGCGACCAGACGGCGTCTGGCTCGACGCTCCCGACGACCGAGAGGCCGCACTTGGGCTCGCTGTCCTTCATCGTATGGCCGCCCACGACAGCGCAGCGCGCGCGCGCGCAGACCTCGTGAACGCCGGCCAGGATTTCGCGCACCACCTCCAGCCCGAGAACATCGCTCGGGACCCCCAGGAAGCTCAGCGCGAGCTCGGGTCGCCCGCCCATCGCGTACACGTCGCTGAGCGCGTTGCACGCCGCGATCGCCCCGAAGGTTCGAGGGTCGTCGACGATCGGCGTGATGACGTCCATCGTGAGGACGAGAGAGCGCGCGGCGCCTTCCGGGCGCACCACGGCCGCGTCGTCGAGGAGCCCGGTTCGCTCGTCGATCCACGGGTGCGCTGCGTGCGCGAAGGGTTTCAGGACCTCGACCAGGTCCTCAGCGGGGAGCTTGCGGGCTCACCCACCGCCCTGCACGAGCGTGGTCAGACGCGGTGCGTTCACGGGGCCTCCTTTCATCGCCGCGGAGCCTATCACTTGCGAAAGCGGCGTGGCTTCAGTACATGGCCCGCCATGGCACTTCAGCGCACTCTCTCGATCGTCAAACCCGATGCGATGGAAGCCGGTCACTCCGGCGCCATCATCGCCCGCCTTCAGCAGGAGGGCTTCGCCGTCAAGGGGCTGCGTCAGCTCCACCTCACGAAGGAGCAGGCCGAGGGCTTCTACGACGTGCACCGCGGCCGCTCGTTCTTCGGCGAGCTCGTGGAGTTCATGTCGCGCGGCCCAATCGTCGTCATGGCCCTCGAGCGCGACGACGCGATCGCGAAGTACCGCGAGGTGATCGGCGCGACTGACCCGGCGAAGGCTGCCGATGGCACGATCCGCAAGCTCTACGGCAAGAACGTCGGCGAGAACGCGGTTCATGGCTCGGATGCGGTCGAGACGGCGGCGCGCGAGATCGGATACTTCTTCCCCGGGATGGACGTTCGCCCGACCGCTTGAGACCGTGGTTCCGGGCGCACGTCCGCGTTCACCCCGGTCCGCTGCGACGCCCGCGCCTTCGGAGTGCGGGCATGTTCTTGTGCGCGCGGTCGCACCGCGCTCGTCGCGCCTCCCGCGGTCAGCCGTGCTATCGGGACGCCATGAGCCAGGCCCTCACGCTGAAACCGCTGATCGACGCGGCCTTCGATGACCGCGCCCTCCTCACCGATGCGCGGCACCGCGACGCGGTCGAGGCCGCCATCGAGGCGCTCGATCGAGGCGAGCTGCGCACGGCCGAAAAGCTCGATGGAGAGTGGCAGTCGCATGCCTGGGTCATGCGCGCGATCCTGCTCTACTTTCAGGTGCGCAGCCTCGAGGTGCACGAGGTCGGACCGTTCGAGTTCCATGACAAGATCCCGCTGAAGCGCGGGCTCGACGGGGCGCGCGTGCGGGTCGTGCCGCCGGGCACCGTCAGGCGAGGAGCGTTCCTAGAGCCGGGCTGCGTCGTCATGCCGAGCTACGTCAACATTGGCGCGCGTGTCGGCTCGGGAACGATGGTCGACACGTGGGCGACCGTCGGGAGCTGCGCTCAGGTCGGCAAAGACTGTCACCTCTCCGGCGGCGTCGGCATCGGCGGGGTGCTCGAACCGCCAGGGGCGCGCCCGGTGATCCTCGAAGACGGATGCTTCGTCGGCTCGCGCGCGATCGTGGTCGAGGGCGTCCTCGTCGAGCGCGAGGCGGTGCTCGGCGCAGGCGTCGTGCTCACGAGCTCGACGCCGATCGTAGACGTCACCGGCCCGGAGCCTGTCGAGTTTCGTGGTCGTGTCCCCGCGCGCAGCGTCGTCATCCCAGGCTCGCGCCCGAAGCGGTTCCCAGCGGGAGACTACGGCGTGCCCTGCGCCTTGATTATTGGCAAGCGCAGCGAATCGACCGATCGCAAGACCTCGCTGAACGGCGCGCTCCGCGATTTCGGGGTGCCAGTGTGATGGGTGAGGTTGCGGCTCGACTCGGAGCGACGTTGACGTGGCTCTGCGAGATCCCCTCGTTCACGGGTGAGGAGGGCCCGATCGCGGACGCGCTCGAGGAGCGGCTCCGAGGGGCCGCGCTCGCCGGCCCGGTGAGGCGCTACGGCCACTCGCTCGTCGTTCCGGTGAGCCGCGGGACCGGCGGCCCGAAGGTGGCGCTCGTCGGACACACCGACGTCGTCCGCACCGAGCACGACGGGCCTGTCCGCATCGAGGGGGACGCGCTCTATGGCCCCGGCGCCTCCGACATGAAGTCTGGCCTCGCGGCGATGCTCGATCTGCTCGAGCACGACCGTAGGCTCGCCGAGCGCGCCGACCTCTCACTCGTGTTCTACGCGCGCGAGGAGGGGCCGTACCTCGAGAACGAGCTCGGGCCGGTCCTTGAGCAGGATGAGGAGCTTCGCGGGATCGACCTCGCGATTTGCCTCGAGCCGAGCGACAACAGGATGAGCCTCGGCGCCTCCGGGTCGATCCACGCCGTCCTCCATTTTCAGGGAAGAACCGCGCACTCTGCGCGACCTTGGCAAGGCGAAAACGCCATCCACAAGGCCGGCCCGTTCCTCACCGAGCTCGCCGCGCGCGCGCCTCGCGAGTCGCTCATCGATGGCCTCGTGTATCGTACCGTGACGAGCGTGACGCTGGCCGAAGGAGGCCGCGGTCGCAACGTCGTCCCTGACCGCTTCACGCTGAACGTGAACCACCGCTTCGCACCCGACACGACGCTCGCGGAGGCCCAGGCCGAGATCGCCGCCTTGGTGGCGGGTCGAGCCGAGGTCGAGTGGCGTGACCTCAGCCCCGCGGCGCCGCCACGCGCCAACCACCCTCTGGTGGTCGCGCTGCGAGAGTCGGGCGTCGCCGGCGTCGAGCCAAAGCAGGCCTGGACCGACGTCGCGCGGTTTGCCGCACTCGGCATCGCGGCGGTGAACTTTGGGCCGGGCGTCAACGCCCAGGCCCATCAGCGGAACGAGTGGACGAGCTTGACCCTGCTCGCCGAGGGACGGATGATCCTCGCGCGCTGGCTCGACCGCATCGGTCGTTGACGACGCTCGCGCGCCGGGGGGCGACGTCCCGCGGCGCGTCGGCCCGCTGCTGCGCCTCCTCGCTCCCGCCATGGATACCCTGTGTTTTGCGCTCCTCGACCGCGCTCTCGTGTCGCTCGAGGACCTCGAACGCGCGCTCGAGCGGCAGCTGATTCACGGGGGCGATGCCGCGACGAACCTGCTCGCCCTGGGCTGCCTGAAGGAGCACGCGGTGTTGCGGCTCCTCGCCGATCACCACGAGATGCCGGCGGGGCCGAAGGGCCGCTTGGCCGCGCCTCCTCCTGAGGTCACCGCGCTCGTTCCCCCGGCCATGGCGCGGCGCCTCGGGGTCGTGCCGTTCAAGCGAACGTCGCGCACGCTGCACGTCGCGGCGCCAGGGCCGCTCGCTCCCGACGTCGAGCTCGAGCTGCGTAACCGCGCGGGGCTCCAGCTCCGCGTCGCGATCGTCCCGGCCGTTCGCGTCGACGAGGCGCTCTCCGACGGCGGCGAGCTGCCGCTGCCGGTCGGAGTAGCCGAGGTCCTCGCTCGACTCGACGAGTCGCCCGCGCCGACCGCCGGCGCGAGTCGCGGCGGCGTCGCGTACCGACGGATGAGCGAGGTGCCCGAGGGCGTGAGGACCTCGCGCCAGCAACCGGGCGGCCCGCCCCCGCTGCCGCCGAGTCAGCCGGTTCCGAGTGACGCTCCGACCCCGGACTCGCAGGGGTTGTGGCTCGACGCCTTCGTCCTCGAGCGCGGCCGTGCCGTCCCGTCGATGGTCCCGCCGTCGCGGCCTTCGGTGCTGCCGTTCGACTCCGACTTCCCGACGTCGGGCGCCTCGTCGGCGATGCTCGACGCCTCGCCCTCGAGTCTGCAGCGCGGGGCCTTCGCCATGGCCCCCACCTTGCCGCCGGAGAACGCGGCTCGAGGCCCCGACACCGACGAGCTCCGAATCGAGTTCGCGCCCGCCGAGAGCGGCGGCGCGGTCCCGACAGCGCTTCCCTCGACAGCGCTTCCCTCGACAGCGCTTCCCTCGACAGCGCTTCCCCGGACCGTGCCCGCCCCGGGCGCTCCCCTCTTCGGTGACCGTAGTCGCGCCGATAGGCATGTCTCGAGCGTCGACGCGGCGACGCGCATCGAGCGGACGTTTCGTCATCGGGGCCCGCTCTCGGCCGCCGAGGCTACCGCGTTCGCGCGCGCAGCCGACGAGGTCGAGCTCGTCTTGCAGATCGTCGCGCGCTTCGCTCGCCAGTATTTCGAGCGTCTCTTGGTCTTTGCCGTCGAGGGAGAGACGGCCGAGGCGCGGCTCGCTTACGGCACCGGCCCGCGGACGCCGCTCCTGCTCGTCGATCTCTCGGGGGACGGCTTGCTTGCGCGGGCGGCGCGCACGGGGGCCCCGTTCGTCGGGGAGCTGACGTCCGACTCCGCCGATGGCACGGTGCGCACGTCGCTCGGTGGGCTCGACGCCGGGGGACCCGTCGCGGTCCTGCCGATGAGCCTCCGCGGCCGGGTAATCGTTCTGCTCTACGCCGACGACCTCGGGATGCCGATCGACCGCGATGGGCTCACCGCCGTCGAGGAGCTCTGCGAGCTCGCCGCCGAGGAGATGGCGCGGATCGTCGTCTCGGAGGCCTGAGGGCAGCGGTGCTCCGCGAGCGAGTCTTTGCGTCGGCGCGTGCTCGGTGCGGCCTCGACGCGCCCACCAGGTCGCCGCTCGCCATGTCGTCCAAGGTAACTTATTTGCCTACATTGTAGGACGTTGGCACCATCGGTCCCGATGGAACAGGACCGCGACCTCGACGGCGCGGCCGCGCCGGGCTCGACCGGCGAGGCCGACCACGGCGCTGCCCGGCCTTCACCCGGCATCGATGGGGCCCCCGAGCACGACTGCTTCTCGCAGACCGGCCTCCCGCGGCGCTTCGGTCACCACCACCTGCTGAAGCTGCTGGCCCGTGGCGGCATGGGTCAGGTCTTCCTCGCGTCGACGAGCGGCGTCGAGGGCGCCGAGCGCCCCGTCATCATCAAGGTGATCCGCCGCGAGCACGCCCGCGATCCGAACTTCCTCGCGCGCTTCCTCGACGAGGCCCGGGTTCAAGCGCAGCTGCAGCACCCGGGGGTCGCGCAGGTGCACGAGGCCGCAATCCATGAGCCTACCGGGGATCCCTACGTCGTGCTCGAGTACGTCGAGGGCCGCAGCCTCGGCAACGTTCGACGGCGTGTCGCCGAGGTCGGGCTCCGCCTCCGTTGGGAAGACGCGGTGGCGCTCGGGATGCTGGTCTGCGAGGGGCTCGCGCACATTCACGAGCGCACCGACGCGAGCGGAAAACCGCTTCGGATCGTGCACCGCGACCTGTCCCCCCACAACGTGATGATCGGGTACTCGGGCGAGGTGAAGATCATCGATTTCGGCACCGCGCGCGGCCAAAACCGTCGATGCCACACCGTCGCGGGCGTGGTGTTCGCGAAGCCGGGCTACGTCGCCCCCGAGGTGGCGAACGGCGACTCGGGCGACTTCCGCGTCGACATGTACGCGGCTGGCGTCATCCTGTGGGAGCTCTGCGCGGGCAGGCGGTTCTTGCAAGGCGACGCGCAGGAGCACACCGCGAAGGTCGCGGCTGACGCGCTGCCATTGCCTCCGATCGCGGCCCAGATCGGGGCTCCCGTCGAGCTTGACGCCGTGCTCGCGCGCATGACCACGCACGAGCGAGACGAGCGCTACCCCTCGACGAATCAAGCCGCGGTCGAGCTCGCCGCGCTGCTCCGACACGCCGCGCCGCTGCCGACCGGCGAGCGGAGCGTGCGCGCGCGGGTCGCGCAGCTGATGTACGGCCTCTATCCGACCCAGCCAGGTCGCGCTCGACGTGAGTTTGCGAAGCTCGTCGGCGAGGCCCGCGATCGTGAGCCGGAAGAGTGGGTGAGCCCGCTCGACACGAGCGAGCCCTCGGTGGACCCCAACCTCCTCGCCGGCACGCGCTACCGCCTGATCCGTGAGCTCGGGCGCGGCGCGTCGAGCATCGTGTACGAGGCCGAGCACATCGAGCTCGGGCGGCGCGTGGCCCTCAAGATCCTCGACGCCGAGCGGACGCACTCGCGAGAGTTCACGACGCGATTCCGCCGCGAAGCGCGCGCTCTCTCGAGGCTGCAGCACCCGAACCTCGTCCGCGTCTACGATTTCGGTCAGGCCGCCGACGGACGCATGTACTCGGCGATGGAGCTCGTCGAGGGCGAGACGCTGCGGGCTCACCTCGCGCGAGGAGAAGCGCTCGAACCGCGACAGGTGTTGCGCATCGGTCTTCAGGCGGCGCGCGCCCTCCACGTCGCGCACCGCGCCGGGCTCGTGCATCGGGACATCAAGCCCGAGAACATGATCCTCACGCCCCGCGGCGAGCTGAAGCTCCTCGACTTCGGCATCGCGAAGACCGCGAGCGAGGCGGGCGCTTCGATCCTCGGCGAGGCCGAGCCCGACAGCCACCCGCTCGGCGCGCTCACGCTCTTCGGGACGCCCGAGTACATGGCGCCGGAGCAAGCGCAGGGCGGGCGAGTCGACGGGCGCGCGGACGTCTATGCGCTCGGCTGCGTCCTCTACGAGCTGCTCTCCGGGTCGCTCCCGTTCGTCGACGAGTCCGACACGCTGCTCCTCGAGGCGAAGCTCCGAGGCAATCCGGTCAGCCTGCGTGAGCGTGTCCCTGCGCGGCGTCTCCCGCGCTACGTCGACCAGCTCGTGATGAAGGCGCTCGCGCGGCACCCGAGCCGTCGCTTCGAGTCGGCGGCGGAGATGGTCGCGGCCCTGTCGGACGCGCTCGACGAGCCGACGCGAGCGAGCTCGCGCCGTCGCACCGTCGGCGCCTCGCTGATGGCGGCGGCGATGGGCTTCGCCCTGGTGTTCCTCTTAGGGCAGATGCGGCCCTACCTCGCGCGGCTCCCCGAGCACGTGCCGTGGCTTCGCGCAGGACAGGGGGCTCCGACTCCACGCGACGGGTCGGACTCGACCGTCTCGCGGAGGCCACCCTTGCGGGTCGTGATCCCTTCGCAGACGGAAGCCCCCGACGAGCCCTGAGCGCGGCGCCCTAGGCTTGTTGGTCCGGGGGTCGTCTTTCTGGTAAACCGCCAGCGTTGGCAGCCATCGGAACGAACGCGGTCACGTCGGGGCCTCCCTGGAAGGCGGTGCTTCGACTCGCCTTGCCAACGCTCGCGGCGATGCTCTCGCAGAGCATCGTGAACGAGGTCGACATCGTGTTCCTCGGGCGCTTGCCGTGCCCCGAGTCGTCGAACACTCAGGCCGCGCTGCTCCCGTCGCTCGTCATCCTGTGGGCCCTCGGCGGCTCGCTCAGCGCGATCTCGGTCGGCACACAGTCTTACACCGGCCGCCGCTTCGCCGAGGGGAAGCTCGGCGAGGCCGGCGCGGTGCTCGCGAACGCGCTCTTCTTCGCGCTGACCGCGGGCGTGGCGATGACCGTCATCGGCTACGCGTTCATGGAGCCGATCGTCCGGCTCGCCGCGCCAACCGAGGCGGTCCGTGAGGCCGCCTACGCCTACTTGAAGTGGCGCCTCTTCGGCATCACGTCGATGGCGGCGACCTTCGCGCTGAAGGCGTTCTTCGACGGGATCGGCAAGACCCACGTGCACCTCGTCGCCTCGATCGCGATGAACGTGCTGAACGTGATCCTCTGCACCCTGCTTATCTTCGGGAACCCGTCGCTCGGGATTCCCAAGATGGGCATCGAGGGAGCGGGCATCGCCGGCGTGGCGTCGACCTACGTCGGCCTCCTCGTGATGGTCGTATACGCGCTCCGCGGCGACTGCCGCGTGACCTTCTCGCCGTTCCGCCGCGAGAACCTGAGCCGCGCTGTCACGGGGGACCTCGTCCGGCTCTCGCTCCCCTCGGCGGCGGCGACCGTGGTGGTGATGTCCGGCGTCTTGATGTTCGTCAAGACCGCCATCCACCTCGACACGGTCTTGCCGCTCGGGACCGTGTCGCCGATCTGCCCCGGCGGCGCGGCCGAGCCCGTCAATGGCGCCGCCACGACCGTGATCATCGGCATCCTGAAGCTCACCTTCTCGGGCTGCCTCGCCTTCGGGACGTCGACGGCGACGCTCGTTGCGCAGAGCCTCGGTGAAGGGAAGCCCGACAAGGCCGAGAGGTTCGGCTGGACCTCGGTGCGGCTCGGGGTGCTCTTCTTCGGCGTCGTCGGGCTCGCCGAGCTCCTGTTCGCGCGGCCGCTCCTCGCATTCGCCACGCACAGCACTCTCGTTCAGGCCCACGCGCTCGTCCCGCTCCAGATCATGGGCATTTGTACGCCGATCATCGCGATCGGCATGATTGTCGTCGAGGCGCTGTTCGGTGCCGGCAACAGCCGCTTCGTCATGATCGTTCAGGCGAGCCTCCACTTTGGGGTGCTCGTACCGCTCGCGTACGTCCTCGGAGTGGTCCTGCACTTCGGGCTCCCGGGGATCTGGGCGTCCGCGCTCGTCTACGCCATCGCGCTTGCGGTGGTGATGAGCCTGAAGTTCAAGAGCGGCGACTGGAAGACGATCAGGCTGTAACCGAACTCGTGTATCCTCCGTCGTCCCATGGGAAAGCCGTCGAAGCGCAAGCGAGCGCCTCGCCCGGGCGCGATGACGCGTCGCGATCCCGAGGCGCGGCGAAGAGTCCGAGAGCAAGCCGAGGAGACGGGTGCGATGACCGACGAGAGCGAGCGCGATACGAGCAACGCCGAGGTGAACGACACCGCGTCCGCCGCTCGGGACGACGGCGGTGCCGTCGAGGCCGAGGCCTGCGCGGCACCCTCCAACGAGGAGCGCGTCCCCGCGCCGTCGACCGACGGGGATGAGCCGCTCGAGCTTCGGGGGGAGGCTTGGGCGCACCCCCTCGTCAGGCTCGAGGCGCGCTGGACGTGGCTCGAAACACGCATGCTCGCCGTCGCGCTCGGCGCGCTCGTGGTCACGCTCTGCATCTGGTTCGGCATTCGCGGCATGAAGGACCCGGTCGAGACGGGCTCGCCTGCAGGCACGGTGTTGCGCGCGCTCGTCGGCATGAGCGCGCTCGGCGGCGTCGTCCGCTACGGCTCGGGCAAGCTCGGCTGGGAGGAGCGCCAGCGCTCGCTCGCGACGCTGGGCGCCGTCGTCCTCGGTGCGCTCCTCGCGAAGACCTGGCGGACCGTCGGCATCGCCTACTTCGGCAACCTGCTCGACTGGCTGCAGCAGGGCTCGTCGATCGCGCTCTTCGGAGGTCTGAAGGGGATCAGCACGCGCCTGACGATGCAGGTGTCACTGATCGGCGCGTCGCTCGCCTGCTCGACCGGGACGCACATCAACATCGACGTCGTCGTTCGCTTCATCCCGAAGAGCTGGCGTAAGGGCGCGCACATGGCAGGCCTCCTCGGCGCTGCGGTCGTGTGCCTGGTCTCGTCGTGGGGCTTCTTCGACTTCATCGCCGTCAGCGGGTTCGAGGCGAAGCCCGAGGCGAGCGCCCGTGAGAAGGCCGCGCAGGTCTCGCACGAGCTGGGCGACCACTTCTTCGCGCTTCGCAAGCAGCTCGGCCTCGATCTCTCGGCGCTCCCGACGGTGCTCGGCGGCGGCAGTTGGAACGCCGACGAGCGCATGGATGGCAAGCGTTGGAACACGTTCCTTGATGAGAGCGGCTTCGTCGAGCGCTTCGGCGCAGAGAAGGTCGCGACGCTTCGCGCGGCCCCCGATGAGCTCACGGCGCCTCGTCGTCCCTTCGTCGTGCTTCCGGGAGAGTCGACTTCCGGCGTGCTGATCCACGCGATGGACCTCCTCTTTCCGATCGGCTTCTTTATGATCGGCCTCCGCATGTTGCTCCGCATCCTGCTCGTCCAGAGCGGGCAGCTCTCGGTCGAGGAAGAGCCCGAGCCGGAGGAGACCCCCACGAACGCCGACGCCGCTGCCGAGAAGGAGGCTGCCTGATGTTCGCGCTCCTCGGTGTCGTCCTCGCCGTGCTCGCCGTCGCGGGCATGCCTCTCTTCGCGGTGCTCGGTGGCATCTCGATCCTGAGCTGGTTCGGGAGCTCCGACGCTCGCCACCACTTCCTGCGACACGTCGCGGCCAACGTCCTCGACGACAAGTTCGCGGACTCGACCATCCTTGTCACGATCCCGCTCTTCGTGTTCGTCGGCTACCTGATGGCCGAGTCGAACACGCCGCAGCGCATCGTCAGAGCGGCCGGCGCCGCGCTCGGATGGCTCCCCGGCGGGCTCGCCATCGTGTGCATCTTCGCGACCGCGATCTTCACCATGCTCACGGGCGGCAGCGGCGTCGCGATCGTGGCGATCGGCGGCCTGCTCTTCCCGGTTCTCCTGCAGCAGGGCTACAGCCGCGCGTATTCGCTCGGGCTCGTGACGACCGCTGGCGCGGTGGGGCTCTTGCTGCCGCCGAGCCCGCTCGTCCTCATCTACTGCTACGTCACCGGCATCGACGTCGGTCGCACCTACAAGGCCACGGTCGTCCCGGGCCTTGTCCTCGTCGTCATCCTCGCGCTTCATGCCGTCGTGGTCGGCATTCGCACCAAGGTCCCGCGGCAGAAGTTCGAGCTGGGAACGTTCGGCCGCGAGATGTGGGCGATCAAGTGGGAGGCGATGGCGCCGCTGCTCGTGCTCGTCGGCCTCGGGACCGGCCTCATGGAGCTCCACGAGTCGGCCGCCGCGGCGGCGTTCTACACGCTGATCGTCGAGGTCTACATTTACCGAGACCTCACCTGGAAGAAGGTGCTCAAGGTCGCGAAGGATTCGATCGCGCTCGCGGGCGCGATCATCGTCATCCTCGCGATGGCCGCGGCGCTTACGAACTACATCATCCACGCCGGCATTCCACGGAGCCTCCTCGAGTGGTTCGTCGAGAAGGGCATGAACCAGCCCTGGCAGTTCATCCTCGTCCTTAACGTGTTCCTGTTCATCATGGGCATGCTGATGGACGGCTTCAGCGTGCTGCTCGTCGGGCTACCGCTGCTCGTCCCGCTCGCGGCGAACTTCGGCCTGCACCCGTTCTACCTGGCGGTGATGTTCCTCCTGAACCTCGAGATCGCCTACATCTCGCCGCCGGTCGGTCTCAACCTCTACATCTCGAGCTTCCGCTTCCGTCGCCCGGTAGTCGAGATCTACCGCGTGGTCCTGCCGTTCCTCGGCATGCTCGTGGCCGGGCTCCTCGTCATCATCTTCTTCCCGAGCCTGTCGAGCTTCACGGTACACAACGAGACCGAGCGGCTGCGCGCCGAGGCGGCGAAGCTCGGGGTCGCGCCTCAGCAAGCCTGGGCGCTCGAGTGCATCCAGGAGGACCGCAACAACCTCCTGCCCTGCAAGGCCGAGGACTTCGCCAAGTGGGGCAAGGACGGCAAGGGCAACCAGACCGTCCAGACGACCTCCGACGACGACGAGGACGACTTCGACGACGACGACGACGACGACGACGACACGAAGCCTGCCGCGTCGCCTGCGGGGTCCGGCAGCCCAGCGCCCGCCGCGGCGTCGCCGGACGATGATGACGAGGATGACGACGACTGAGCGACGTCCCCATTGAATCCCGCGGGGTGCCCAGATACACCTCCGGAACCATGCTTTATCGCAACCTCGCATCGCTCGCCTTGGCTGGCGCGCTCGCCTTTGGCAGCACCGGCTGTCTCAAGAAGATCCTGCTGAACGGGCAGATCGAGTCGACCCGCAAGGCCTCGGCGGCACTCAACTCCGTGAGCGACTATGAGGTGGCGCGCGGTGCCGCGTTCGCCGGTCTCGCGCAGTTCGAGGGGATGCACTACCTCGCGCCGGACAACGCGAACGCACAGTTCCTCCTCCTGCGCAGCTGGGCCGCGAGCGCCTTCGGCTTCATGGAGGACGAGATGGAGCAGGCCGAGGATCTGCACGGCGAGGACAGCGAGCTCGCGCTCTATCACCGCGCCCGAGCCGTGACGGCGTACGCGCGAGCGATCCACTATGGCTCGACGCTCCTCGAGGCGAAGCACCCGGGCTTCGAGGGCGCTCAGAAGAGCCCGGAGTCGATGCAGGCGTACCTCGCGAAGTTCACCGACAAGTCCGACGCCGAGCCCATGCTGTGGCTCGCTCAGGCGTGGCTGTCGCGCGTGAACCTCGTCGTCGCCGACGACATCCTCGCCGCCGGAACGCTCCACGTCGGCGTCGCGCTGGCCGAGCGCTCGGTCGTGCTCGACGAGACCTACAACAACGCCTCGGGTCACGTGATCCTCGGGGCCTACCACTCGCGCAGCAAGACCGCCGAGACCGAGCTGCCGCTCGCCAAGACGCACTTCGACCGCGCACTGCTCCTCACCGAGGGCAAGTCGCTCCTCGCGAAGTTCAACCTCGCGGCGAAGTACTTCTGCACGATGCAGGACAAGGCGAGCTACGAGAAGCTCCTCACCGAAGTCGTCGAGGCGGGGGACGTGCAGCCCGAGCAGCGGCTCCCGGGCTCGATCGCGAGGCGGAAGGCCCGCCGTTACCTCGGCGCGCGTCGCACGAAGAAGTGTGCCTTCGAGGCAAACCCGGCGAACGCAGCCGCGGCTCCTGCCGTCGCGCCTGCTGCCGCGGGTGACGCGGACGACGACAAGGACGACGACAAGGAGTGAGCCTTGCGCCCGACGTCGCGCGCGTAAACGCGGCGCTCGTCAGCGACACGCAACGAAGAAGGCCGGCACACTTGGAGAGTGTGGCCGGCCTTCGTGGCTTCGTGGGGCGGCCCCCACGAAGCAGCAGCGCCTGGGCTCAGTAGCGATAGTCGTCGCGCTTGTAGGGGCCGTTCGCGTCGACGCCGAGGTACTTCGCCTGCTTGTCGGTGAGCTTCGTGAGGCGCACCCCGAGCTTGTCAAGGTGAAGGCGCGCGACCTCCTCGTCGAGGTGCTTCGGAAGGCGGTACACCTTCGCCTCGAGCTCGTCCTTCGTCGCCCACAGCTCGAGCTGCGCGAGCACCTGGTTCGTGAACGAGGTGCTCATCACGAAGCTCGGGTGACCCGTCGCGCAGCCGAGGTTCAAGAGTCGCCCCTCGGCGAGGATGAGCACCGAGTGACCGTCCTGGAAGCGCCACTCATCGAACTGGGGCTTCACGTTGATGCGCTCGGCGCCCGAGCGCTCGAGCTCGGCCATCTGGATCTCGTTGTCGAAGTGGCCGATGTTGCCGACGATGGCCTTGTCCTTCATGCGAGCCATTTGCTCGACCGTGATGACGTCGCACGAGCCCGTCGCGGTCACAAAGATGTCGGCCTTCTCGAGGTAGTCCTCCACCGTCGCGACTTCGTAGCCTTCCATCGAGGCCTGAAGCGCGCAGATTGGGTCGATCTCGGTGACGATGACGCGGCAGCCCTGGCCCCGGAGCGACTGCACACAGCCCTTGCCGACGTCGCCGAAGCCGCAGACGATCGCGACCTTGCCGCCGAGCATCACATCGCTCGCGCGGTTCAGCCCGTCGATGAGCGAGTGTCGGCAGCCGTAGACGTTGTCGAACTTCGTCTTGGTGACGGAGTCGTTCACGTTGATCGCCGGGAACAAGAGCTCGCCGCGCTTCTCCATCTCGTAGAGGCGGTGCACGCCGGTCGTCGTCTCTTCGCTCACGCCCCGAATGTTCCTCGCCACCTTCGCCCAGCGGCCGGGCTGCTTGGTCGCGATGTCGCGGAGGGTCTGGAGAATGATGCCCCACTCGGCGGGCTCGTTCGCCGCGTCGAACTCGGGGATCTTGCCAGACTTCTCGTACTCGAGACCCTTGTGGACGAGCAGCGTCGCGTCACCGCCGTCGTCGACGATCATGTCGGGGCCGCTGCCGTCGGGCCAGGTGAGCGCCTCGTTCGTGCACCACCAGTACTCCTCGAGCGTCTCACCCTTCCACGCGAAGACGGGGATGCCGGCCGGCTTCTCGACGGTGCCCCCCTTGCCGACGACGACCGCGGCGGCGGCTTGGTCTTGCGTGCTGAAGATGTTGCAGCTGCACCAGCGCACGTCGGCGCCGAGCTCGGCGAGTGTCTCGATAAGCACCGCCGTCTGCACGGTCATGTGGAGCGAGCCCATGACCTTCACGCCCGCGAGCGGCTTGGTCTTGCCGTGTCGGGCGCGGAGCGCCATCAGGCCAGGCATCTCGTGCTCGGCGAGGCGGACCTCCTTGCGGCCCCAGTCCGCGAGCGAGAGATCCTTCACTTTGTAGTTCTTGCGCATCGTGCTCATGTTCGTTTCCCGGCTAGGAGTTGCCACTTCAGGTGTCGATCGGGTCCTTCGCCGCACCAGGCGGCTGGGAGTCGGGTGCGGCGGACCTCGCACAGTCCAGCCGCGGTGGCGAGCGTCGTCAGCTCGCTCCCGTCGAAGCCGAGCCACAGGTCGGCTTGACGCTCTCGGAGAGCCTCGTCGCGGTGAGGCTCGTAGTCGACGACGATGACGGAGCCCCCGCGTCGCGCGAGCCTCACGAGGGACTTCATCGCTCGGGCCGGGGCAGGCGCGTGGTGGAGAACGCGCACGGCGAACACCGCGTCGGCCCCGCCCTTGCCACCCGAGCGCTGCATCGCGCCCTCGATCTCCCTACCGTCGAGCTCGCCGCGGACGAAGCGGATGTTGGTGAGCTTCCGCGCTGCGGCCCGCTCGCGTGCGAGGTCGAGCTGGGCCTCCGAGCGATCAAGGGCCACGACGCGCTCGAAGAGCGGAGAGAGCACCTCGAGGAGCGCGCCATCGCCGGTGCCTGCGTCGATCGCGAGGCGCCGATCGGGAATGAGCGGCGCGACCGCCGCGAGGTACGCGCCGAGCTCGTCGGGTGGACCTGCGCCAACCGCCTTCCCGCGATGAGCGAAGTACGCGCGCGTCTCGGCGTCCCGGGCCGAGACCACCGAGGCGACACGCTCGAGCGTGCCGTCCGCCTGGCACAGCTCGAGGCCCGCGCGGAGCGCGTCGGAGACCACGGAGTCCCGCGAGGCGGCGGGCGCGAGGCGCAGGAGGACCCAGGTGCCCTGTCGTCGAGCGTCGACGAGGCCGGCCTCCCGGAGGGCGGCGGCGTGGCGCGAGACCTTGGGTTGCAGCTCGCGCAGGAGCTCCGCGAGCTCTCCCACCGCGAGCTCCTCCGAGGCGCACAGCGCGAGGAGCTTCAGGCGCGTCGGGTCGCCGAGGAGCCGGTAGAGCTCCCACCGTGCCGAGGGGCGCGGGTCGGGCAGGGCAGGCGCGGCGTTCACGACGAGGGTTTATTCCAATATTCGCAATCGTGCAAATACGATCGGGCCTACAGGCTTCTTGATACAGTCGACGCTGGGTAAGAACCTCGGGGCGAGAGGCGGGAGGGACGCTTGGCGGGATCGGCGACAGGGGAAGGCGGCGACGTACGCTGCACGCACCTCGCGGAGTGCGGGGCGTGTCCGCTCATGCACCTCGGCTACGACGCGCAGCGGGTCGAGAAGCGCTCGCGCATCGAGCGGGCTCTCGGACGCTACGGCCTGAACCCCGTCGGGGGGGTCGAGCCGCTCGACGCCTCGGTCGGTGTCGTCGCGTATCGGCGTCGCGCGATGCTCGTCGTCACTCGCGGGCGCGACGGCGGGGTGTCGGTGGGGCTCCACGGGCGCAACGACCACCATCTCGTCGTCGACGTCCCCGGCTGCCAGGTCCTCAGTCCGCGGATCCTCGCCTTCGTCGCCGAGCTTCGCGGACTTGCGTCCAAGCCGCCGCCGGCCCTCGCGTCGCTCGTCGCGCCACACGGCGACGAGCTTGGCGGGGCCCTCATGGGCGTCGACGTCCGCGAACTCTCGGGGTCCTTGGCCGACGTTGCGGACGAGACCGGTGGCTTGCTCGTCACGCTGACGCTCGACGCTGCGTCAGCCCGTCCGGTCGACGACCTCCGCGAAGCCGCGCGTGTCCTCCGGCAGCGCTTGCCCGAGGTCCGCGGTGTCGCGGCCCAGCTTCGCGTCGTGGGGCGCCCCTCACCTTCGGCGTCCGACCTCGTGCTCTTGTCCGGCGCCGCCGAGCTCCGAGACGTCATCGACCCCGGCGCCGCGGAGCCGACCTATCAGCTCGTGTCGCACACCTCGTTTCTGCACGTGCATCGGGACCAGGCGGGCGCCCTCTACGGCGCGCTTGCCCGGCTCGTAGGCGACGGGCTTGGCGTGGAGCGGGCGCGCATCCTCGACCTCTACGGGGGCACAGGCGCGATCGCGCTCGTCCTCGCGCGCGCAGGGCATCACGTCACGATGGTCGAGTCGCAGCCCGCCGCCGTCGCCCTCGCGACGCGAGCGGCGCAGGCACAGAAGCTCCCGGTCGACGTGGTGACGGGCGAGGTCGCTTCGGTGGTCAAGACGCTCGCCGGGGTGCGCGTGCCCTTCGACGCGGTGGTCGTGAACCCGCCGCGACGTGGTATCTCGCCGGCTGCGCGTGAGGCCATCGCGAGCCTTGGGGCGCGACGCATCGTCTATGTCGCCTGCGAGCTCGACAACCTGAGCCGCGACCTCGATCACCTCGCGAGGCTCGGCTACGCGCTCCGTTCGCTCCAACCGAAGGACATGCTGCCGCTCACCGGGGAGGTCGAGGTCGTCGCGGTGCTCGAGCGCGCAGCGTCGCGTCTGCCCGTCGTGCTCTTCGATGACGGCGTGCTCTTCGCGCTCGCGAAGCCTCCGCACGAGGCGTCGGTGCCGCTCGTCGACTACCCGTCGAGCCTAGCCGAGCGCGCGTGCGATGCGCTCGACGGCGGCGCCTTCGCTCCGGTCCTCACGGTCGATCCCAGCGAGAGCGGCGTGTGCCTATTCGCACGCACCAAGGAGCAGGCCGAGCGCTTTCGCGCCTCGCTCGAGCGGAGCGGACGAATTGTCTACCTCGCCGCGGCGCGCGGGGTCGCACCGGTCAAGGGCGCGATCGCGCGCGAGCTCCTCGGGGAGGACGGCCCCGTCGCTGCGCGCTCGCGCTACCGGCGCCTCGCGATCGGCGGTGGGCACTCGGTCCTTCGAGTGGTGCCGGAACGCCTCGCCCCTCATCAGGTGCGCCGTCACCTCGCCGCGGTCGGTCACCCCGTCCTCGGCGACATGCGCTACGGCCACGCGCCGACGAACCGCTACTTCGAGGAGAAGCACGGCCTCGATCGCAGCTTCGTTCACCTCGTGCGCGTCGAGCTCGACCACGCGGACACCGGGCAGCGGGTCTTGATCGAGGCTCCCCTCGCCCCCGATCTGCGCGTCGCGCTCCTCCGCGCGTCCGACGAGTCGGTCCTACGGTTCCTTGATCAAAAGCAGGCCCTCGGCGGCTCGGCGGCGCGGGTCATGAGCCCGGACGAGCCCCCGCCGAGCGAGCGCGCGTCGGAGAGCGTGTACCCCGGCGCACCCGCGAGCCATCGCAGCGGAGGCACGACGGCGCCGATGTCTTTGCGAGGACGCAACCCGCTCGACTTCGACGAGGCGCCGAGGACGATCCGCGGCGAGCTCGTCACCGGTGACGAGGACGAGGGATGAGGCGCGCGCGCGCGCTGTGGCTGGGGCGACGACGTTACGACCCCGTGCATCGCCTGCAGCAGTCGCTCCATGAGGCACGCGGCGAAGGGCGGGGCGACGATGTCATCCTGCTCGTCGAGCACGAGCCCGTCATCACGCTCGGTCGCGCCGCGGACAGGGACAACGTGCTCCTCGCTTCAGAGGCGCTCGCGGCGCGGGGTGTCGATCTCGTCGAGACCGGGCGCGGCGGCGACGTCACCTACCATGGTCCAGGCCAGCTCGTCGGTTACCCGATCCTCGACCTGAAGCCCGAGCGCTGCGACGTCCGCCGTTACGTGCGCGCGCTGGCGGAGGTGATGGTGCTCTTCGCTCGCGAGCACGGCATCGAGGCGGGCGTCGTCGACGGAATGATCGGGGTGTGGGCCGATGCCGAGTCGCCGCATGCGTGGGCCGGCTCGGCGTGGTCCTCGCGGCTCGAGAAAATCGGCGCGATCGGGGTTCGCCTCTCGCGCTGGGTGACGATGCACGGCTTCGCGCTGAACCTCACGACCGACCTCGACGCCTTCGGGATGATCGTCCCGTGTGGGATCCGCGAGTACGGCGTCTCCTCGGTCGCGCGACTCTCGGGGGTGTCGCTCGAGGTCGATCCGATCGCCCTCGCCGCAGCGCCGATGCTCGCGCGCGGTCTCGAATACGAGGTGCCTCCCGTCGACGATCGGCGCGGCGCGACGCTCGAGGAGGTCGAGCGTGAGCTCTTGGGGCCCGTCGTCACGGCAGAGGGGTAGCGCCCGCGCGGGAGTGGACGGGACGACCCTCGGCACTCGTGCTACTCAACGGTCCATGCGGAGGGCAACGTGCATCGTCATCGCCTCTGCCGTGCTCCACGGCGGCGCGGCGTTCGCAGGCTCGTTCACCTCCGACGGCACGTTCGCGTTCTCCCCATTTGGAAGCTTCCGGCTCGACTTCGAGGGCGAGGCGTTGCCGCCCTTGAGCGACCCGGAGGCGACCGCTCCCGAGGTGGTCGTCGCTGCGGACGCGCTCTCGGGGGAGCATGTCCTCAAGCTCGGCGCCTACGAGTCCGTGAGCTTCTCGGTGACCCTCCCGCCTGCGCTTCAGACCTACCGCGCAAGCGTTTGGATCCGCGGGGGCGAGGCCGTCGGCATCGTCCGTTCGAGCTACGACGGCGAGCGGCGTGACGAGGCAGCGGTCCTCTATCCCACCGGCCGCATGACGAGCGATGGCTGGGTCGAGCTCGCGAACGTGCGCATCCCGCTCGACGGCGCGCGCGGTCCGATCGCGTTCGGGGTGTTCGCGCCCGCCGGCGCCGAGGTTGACGCCTTCGAGCTCGTCAAGGACGGCGAGACGACGCGCGAGCCGGGGCGTGCCTGCTCGGGCGTGTCCGACACCGCGAGCTGCGTACCCGGCGAGGTCTGCACGTGGGGCGCGTGTCGCCGCGTGAGCGGCTGGGTCCCCCCCATCCCCGACGAGCGTGAGTCCGTGACGAACTACCTCGAGAATCGCCTCGAGTTCCTGTTTGGGCCGTACGAGAACCGAGCCCGCGATCTGCCTGCGGCGAAGGTGGCCATCGAAGCGATGCGCGATGCGAAAGAGCCGTGGGCGTTCTGGAACGGCTTCCTCCTCGCGCTGCGGCGCTTGCACGACAGCCACACCGGCATCGGCGGGTCGATCGCCGAGTATGCGCTCCGGAACCCGCGCCCGATCGACGCCTGCTTCCTCGAGGGTGACGCCGACTGGTCGCACGATGTCGCGCCGCGAGACCCGCTCTATCGCGACGTGCTCGTCTCGCACGTGGGGCCGCTCCGAAACCTCGGCCTGCGGTCCGGCGATCGGCTCGTAAGGGTCGACGGGCGCCACCCGATCGACTGGGCGCGCTCGATGACCGACGTGTCGTGGTCGCTCGGCTCCGCCTCGAATCACAGCACCTTCGCCGAACACGCGGCGGCCCTGCGCAGCCTCGTATCTCGTTACGCGCGGACGCTCGAGGTCGTCCGGTGCAGCGAGCAGGGTTGCGGCGCGCTCGAGACGATCGATGTCCTCTCGCTCGAGCCGCTCGGCCCTGACGAGGAGTTCTCGAGTCGCCTGTGCGACAACCGACCGCTCCGCCACGTTCCAGGCGCACCTGACAATCATCAAGGCGCCGAAGACGTGTTCGCGGGCTTCCTCGAAGGGAGCCCGGCCGACGAAAAGCTCTTCGGAATCGAGTGGGACTCGCTCTACACGACGACGGGCCAGGACGGGGTCGGCCCTGCGCTCGGCAAGGCCGTCGCTCGCATCGGGAGCGAGGGCGCGACCGGCGTCGTGCTGGACCACCGACGGGGGACGGGGGGCACGCTCGCCGGCCCGAGCATCCTCTGGTCGTACGCGGTCAAGCGGCGGCCGCTCACCTTCTTCGAGAGCCGCCGGCGCGCCGAAGACGAGCAGCCAACCCTCGCCGATGGCAAGGCGCTCTTCACCGCGGCGGTCGCCGATGGCACCGTCGATTACGCTGGGAGCAAGCTCGCGAACCCGGTGCCGATCGCGCTCCTCATCACGAGCGACATCTCGGCGAGCGATTGGCTCCCGCTCGGCATGAAGGGTGCGAAGAACGTGCGGCTCTTCGGGCCCTACGAGACGAGCGGGGCCTTCTCGACGCGGCTCGCACTCGGCTACTGGCTCGGTATGAGCTTCACCCTCGCGTCGGGCGACACGTACGTCGAAGATGGGCGGACCATCAACGGCTTCGGGGTCCCGCCGGACGAGGTCGTCGTCCCGCGGCAGTCCGACCTCGCGCGAGGCCGGGACACGGTGTTCGAGGCCGCGCTCGCCTGGCTGCGAGCGCAGAACGGGGGCACGCCGTGAGCGAGTACGCGCGACTCATGACGCAGGCTCGTGTCGGATGGCTCGTGGCTATCCTGCTAGGCGGCACGCTCGTCGCCTCGGCTCCGGCGTGCATCGACGAAGTCGTGAACCCCGCGCCTGAGGCCGGCGTCGGTGGGCAGGGGGTAGGCTCGAGCTCGACTGGCGCGGGCGGGGCGGGTGGCGAGGCGCCCGTCAAGCGTACCGTCCTCACGCGGAACCCGCTCGGGAACGTCGCCGTCGCGGACAACCTCCTCTGGGACGGGGACTTCGAATGGCTCTCGGCCTTCGCCGACCAGTATGCGTGGCTCGCAGGCAACTCGACCGCGACGATCGGATACCAGCTCCCTCGTCAGGTCGTCGGGGCGCGCTGCAAGAGCGGCGTCAAGTGCGTCGAGCTGAAGCCCAATGCCGTAGTCGTCGGGTACGCCGTCTCTTCGAAGGGGAGCGGGCTCGAGGCGTCGGTTCATGTGCGGCTCGACGGAGATTGCGCAGGGGTCACGGCCGCGCTCGTGAGCCTCGACGATGGTGACGACCTCGTAGGGCTCGCTCCCAAGGAGAAGGTCGGCGCCTTCTGTCGCTACGAAGCGGTCGCGAAGGAGCGCTCCTCGGCGACGTGGCTCTTCGTGCAGAACAAGAGCAAGGAGAAGGTCGTCGTCGACGACGCGGTCGTTCGTCGGGCCGCGCAGCAGCCGCTCGCGGGGACGGTCGCGGCGGGGCCGTCGCTGTCGGTGGCCGAGGTCGCGGACGTGCGACGGGCGCTCCGCGAACACGCGCGTCCGATGCCGCGCCCGATGGATGAGGCCGAGCGGCGCTTCCGCGCCGAGCTCGAGCGCCGGAGGTCCGAGTAATGCGCCGCCTGCTGGCCTTGGCCGTCGGGACGGCGACCGGGCTGTTCGGGGTGAGCGCGCGCGCGAGCGATTTCGACGAGCGCGGCGTGCTTCTTCCGGACGCGAAGGCCGTGGCCTTCGTGGACTTCGAGGGCGACTCCTTCGACCTCGACACCGACTACGTCGAGCCCCCAGAAAGCCCAGGTGATTGCAAGCGCGGGTCGACCCTAGTGCCTTCGCCGACCGCGCTCTCGGGCGGGCAAGTGCTCCACGTCGATCTCACGAAGTTCGGCTGCGCCGATCGCTTCCGATTTCGAGGCGTCCCCGCGAAGAAGGCGTCCTACCGCGCGACGGTGTGGCTGCGCCATGGCGCGGTCGATGCGCAGTTGACCGCGCTCTATTCGAAGGAGTCTGGGCTCACCACGCGCTACGCGAAGCTCGCGCCGACCGGTCGCGCGACGAGTGACGGCTGGGTCGAGCTCGCATCGAACGAGCTTCCCGTCGACGGTGAGTCGCTCGAGAGCCTCTACCTCAAGGTCTACGACTTCGACTCGGTGGGTTCCGAGCTCGACGCGCTCGAGCTCGTCCCGAGCGGCGATTACGTCGAGGAGGCCGCGTGCTCGGGCGCGTTCGATCCGGTCTGCGGCGACGAGGGCTTCTGTCGCTATGGGCGCTGCGTGCTGGGGCGGCTGCACGTCCCACCGCTGCCCCACCCGGACGTGCGCGGTCAGGTCGTCGATCGGATGCGCGGGCTGTTCGAGCTGTTCTTCGGCGCACGCAAGACTCGAACCCGCGATCTGCCCCGCGCGCTCGAGCGGCTCGAGTCGCTCCGTAGCGCGACGAGCGCATGGGCTTTCTGGAATGGTTTTGCGCTCGCAGTGCGCGAGCTGCACGACTGGCACACGCGCTCGCGCGGCGACGTTCAGTTCGCTGGGGGCGGCGGGCGGCTCAACGCCTGCTTCATCGCCGGAGTCGCGGATGTCACGGCGCTCTACTGGCCGCGTGACCCGATGTACGACGACGTGCTCGTGTCCCACGTCGGCAAGACGGCGAGCGGGCTCGCGCAGGGCGATAGGCTTGTCGCCATCGACGGTCAGCACCCGGTCGCCTGGGCCCTCGGCCTGAAGGCGATCGACTGGGGCTTCTGGCAGGCCTGCGACGATCGGGTGTTCGCCGAGGCCATCGAGCGGCTCCGCGAGCTGATCCCCGCCTACGCGCGCACCATCACCTACTTTGCGTGCGACGCGGCGTCCGGTGCCTGCGAGGAGACCCCCCGCACCGTCGAGGTGGCGACGCTCGTGAGCGACGAGGGCTACCTCACGTGCGACAACCGCCCAGCTTATTACCTGACGAGCGGCAATCCGGGGTCCGACCACGACGTCGGCTACAAGTTCTACGAGGGAGCCGTCGCCGGGACCGCCGAGGGCGAGAAGATCCGCGCGCTCATCTGGGACACGCTCTACGGAAGCGGTGAGCCCAACGGTTACGTCAACTCGAGCCTGAAGAAGGCTTACGCGGCCTTCAAGGCGAACGCGCGAGGGGTCATCCTCGATCACCGCGCGGGGAACGGCGGTACGCTCGATGGTGCCGAGACCGCGACGACCCTGATGCGGGGGCCAGGCACCGCGCTCGTGTTCCGCTCGCCCATCGACTTCGCCCGTGACGATGGGCCCGCGACAGAGGCCGAGGGCCTCGCGATCTTCAACGCGTGGAAGAGCGCGACGCCGTATTCGGTCGGCTCCTCGTCGCATGATCCCGCGCTCCCCGTCGCGGTGCTGCTGCATCGCGACGGCTCCGCGAGCGACTTCTTCCCCTACGGGATCAAGGGCGCGTCTCCCAAGGTGCGAATCTTCGGGGCGGGCCCGACCGCAGGGGCGTTCTCGACCTACTACACGCTCGACCCGCCGGGCTCGCTCGCGTTTCAGCTCGCCTCGGGCGACAGCATCGGGGCCGATGGCTCGCCGCTCCTCGGCCATGGTGTCGAGCCCGACGAGGTCGTCTTGCAGCGTCAGTCCGATCTCGTCGCGGGGCGTGACACGATGGTGCAGCGAGCGGTCGACTGGCTGCGAACGGAGCTGAAGCCATGAGCGTACGCGTCGTGACGGCGCTGTCGCTCCTCGGGCTCGGGTTCGCTGCCTGTCGAGGCGGCGCAGAGCGCATCGACCCGGCTCCCACGGGCTCCTCGTCGAGCGTGTCGTCCACGAGCTCGGGCGGGGAGGGCGGTAGCCTGCCGATCGTCCGCACGATCGACGTACGCAGCCCGTGGGGAGGCCCCGCCGAGAACCTCCTCGTCGACGGGGACTTCGAGCTCTCGATCACGGTCGAAGGGTACGGTGACGCCAACGCTTGGTACGCGTTCACGAAGTCCGGCACCGCGACGCGCTACCTGCGCGCAGAGACTGGCGGGCTCTGTCGAACCGGCCTCCGCTGCGGCGTGCTCGAGCCGAACACCGTGCTCTTTGGTCGCGGCGCCGCGCCGCCGAAGGGGCTCGGCCTCGTGGCGACCGTGTGGGCGCGTCCGCCGGTCGGCAAGGGATGCGAGGTGGTGCTCCCGTCGCTCCTCGACTGCGACGCTGCGACCACCTCGGCCAAGCTCAAGCCCGTCGCCAAGGAGCCCGATGCGTCAGGCTGGTGCTCGTACACCGCGACCGTGACGAAGGTGGGCTCGAAGCGCTGCTTGTACGTCGACTCAAAGCTCGCGTCGGGCGAGAGCGCGCTCGTCGACTCTGCGACCATGCTCGCGACCGACGCAGGGGGCGACGCCTCGCTCGTTCTGCCCGAGCCGGTCGATCCCGACGCGGCGGCGGTCGCTCAGCGAGTCCGTGGCCTCCTCCCGTTCGGGCGCCCACGGCATGACCTCATGCCCTCCACGCCTTGATGCGCGGGCTCTCTTTTTTCGATGTGGCCTCCGCGAGGTCGTGCGAAAAACTCGCGATGAGCATCCGTCACGTCTTCGCCTTCGTCCTCGGCGCCTCGTCCTTCGCGGCGTGCAAGCCGGCCGTCGTCGCTCACCCCGACGCCTCGAAGGTCACGTCGGCACAGAAGGGGTGGTGTGCCGCGCTCGCGCGCTTCGAGGCTCCGAAGGACCAGAGCTGGGGCCACATCGCGGCTTGCAACGCGGCCACACCGACTGGCTCGGCCGTGTTCGTGACGCGCATGACGGAGTGCTACACGAAGCACCACGAGTCCGAAGGGGAGAACGCCATCGACCTCGGCGGACTCGTGTCCCGCTGTGCCGAGGAGATCCTCGGTGAGTCCGACGCGCCCGAGGCGACCCGCGCGGCGCCCGTGCGCGCGAGCTGTGCGCGCCTCGAGCGCTGCCAGAAGGTCGCCCCCGAGATGTGCCTCTCGGCCGTCGACACGCTCGCTCCCATGCAGAAGGCGGGGCTTACGAGCGCGTACAACCTCACCGCGCAACACGCCATCGCGACCTGCCTCGACGAGACCCCCTGCAAGGACGACGAGGACGCCGTCCGCACCGAGTGTTACCGCGAGTCGCTCCGAAATCGCGTCTGGCTCCCGCCGCTTTGATCCCGCTTGCCGGGGCGAGCGCGTCCCTCCAGAATCGGCCGCCATGACGCTCCGCTCCGTTCGGCTGCCGCTGCTCTTCGCACTCCTCGCCCTCGTCTTCGGGCTCACGCTCGTCGAAGGTTCCGCGCTCGCGGCCCGCGGCGTGCGCGCCGAGAAGACGACCCTCGACGAGGACCCCGACACGCATGCGTGGAAGCTGAAGCTCACCATCGATCATGGCTCGACGCCCGATCGCGACGTGGTGCCGATGGTGTTCAGCTTCAAGCAGACGGCGACCTACGAGCGCTCGCTGACCGACGAGTCACCCGACAAGCCCGTGACGCGGACGGCGCCGCTCACCAACCAGACCGCGATGAACTCGGAGCAAGAGGTCGCCTTCAGCGAACCCGGTACGGGCAAGCGCTTCAACGCGACGAGGTTCCCGATCACGCTCCGCCGCAAGGAGGACTTCGAGGCGGGGGAGTATGAGCTCACCGTCAAGGTCGTGGGCGGCCAGACGCTCGGCACGGTGCGGCTTCAGCTGAAGGGCGAGAACAAGCCAATCGACAGGCGGAGCCTCAGCTTCGCGCCGTCTGCGGCGGGCGGCTCAAAGAAGAAGGTCGAGCCCGGGGCGAAGGCCGCGGAGCCCGCGACGAAGAGCGGGGCTGCAGAGGATCAGGGGCCCGACCTCTCGAACATCCCGGACGCGTCGAATTCGGGCGCCACGGCGCGCTCGAATGAGCCCGCGGCTCCTCCGCCGGTCCCGCCGAAGCAGGGCGGATGCGGCTGCCACCTCGTCGGCGAGCGATCGCAAACGATGTCGCATGGCCTTGCGCTTCTCGGAGCGCTCGCCCTCGTCGTGTCGCGCCGGCAACGTCGAGCGACACGCGTCGCTCACCGCTAGCGCACGCCGCGTCAACGGCGCGGCTCGTGCTCATCGACCGCGCGCTTTATGGCTCGACGGACCTGCTCCGCGACCTCGCCCTCAAGGACGACCGCGCTTGGTTCGCCGCGCTCGCTTACCTTGTCGCGCTCGAGCTCGTGCACCGCGCGCATGTCCCGCTCTCGCTGCTTTGCGAGCGCCGCCCCACGTCGCGCGATGGAGCTTCGCTGACGGGCCGCTCGCCGTCGACGCCACGCCATCGCGACGAGGCTCCACGCCCGGCTGCCGTCGAGGGGCGGGATCGGGAGGAGGTTCAGTCCGATCATGAGGAGGCTTGGTTCGCCGAAGCTCGCGAGCAGCTCCCCCGGGATGCTCGCCCCGAGCCGCGGCGCGACGAGATAGCCGACCGGCAGGAGCAGCGCCTGCGCGAGCACTCCGCCCCACGCGATCTCTGCGAGCTGCCAGCGCGTCGCGTAGCCCCCGTGTCTGCACTCTCCGCCCCACCCAAAGAGCTCGATGCCCTCGACATCGAGTCCATTGCGCCTCACGAGCGCCGCGTGGCCGAGCTCGTGCGCAAGCACGACGAGGACGAGCCCGAGCCACGCCCAAGGCGCGAACCGTAAGCGACCCAGCACCAGCGCCGACAGCGCCAGCGACCAATGAACCGCGATCGGAATGCCGCGGAGCCGCGCGATCACCAACGAGCCTCGACCGCTCATGCCGCCGCCCTCTCCGAAAGGCTAGCCCGTCCTCTGCATGCACGCACGCCTCGCGCTTCGCCGGCGAGGCCTCGACCTAGCTGGTGTAGCATCCCGCCTCGCTACCAGGAGAACCCCGTGCAGAAGTGCCTCGCTCCCGTGATTCTCACCGCCGTCGTCGCCATTGGTTGTGGCGCTACGGCCTTGCCACCACCTCCCTGTCCGACCTCGGACAAGGCCGCTGCTTCGGCCACACCTCCGCCGGTGGCGCAGCGGGCAGCGTCGGTCGAGGAGGCGGAGGCCTTCGTCGCCGACGTCGAGCGCGATCTCGAGCGGCTCTACATCAACGAGGAGCGAGCCTCGTGGGTCGCGCGCAACTTCGTCACCCTGGACACGAAGGAGATCGCGGCCCGAGCCTCGGAGGAGACGCTCACCTTCCTCGCGAAGAAGGTCGCCGAGTCGGCTCGTTTCTCGGGTCTGGCGCTCACGCCTGCGACCGCGCGCAAGCTCGCCCTCCTCAAGCGAAACGCGACGCTCCCAGCCCCGCGCGACGCCGCGAAGACCACCGAGCTCGCGACGCTCGCTGCCGAGCTCGGCGCGACGTACGCGACCGGAAAGTATTGCCCGACGATGGACGGCGCCCTGCGCCGACAGCTCGCGAAGGACAAGGCCAACCAGGCGGCGCTCGCGTGCGATCCGGCGAAGCCCAATGAGGCGGGCCTCACGCTCGACGTCCTCGGGAAGTACATGGGCGACGGTCGCGACGAGGCGGCGCTCCGCGAGGCGTGGACCGGCTGGCACTCGATCGCGCCCGCGATGCGCAAGAGCTATGCGCGGCTCGTCGAGGTCGCGAACGAAGGGGCGCGCGAGATCGGCTTCGACGACGTCGGGGCCCTCTGGCGCTCTGGCTACGACATGTCGGCCGACGCGTTCCGCGCGGAAGCGGCGCGGCTCTACCGCGACGTCGAGCCGCTCTATCGCGACCTCCACTGCTACGCGAGGAAGCGGCTCAGCAAGCGCTACGGCGACAAGCTCGTGCCGCGCACCGGTCCGATCCGGGCTCACCTGCTCGGCAACATGTGGTCGCAGACGTGGAGCAACCTCTACCCCGAGCTCGAGCCGTACCCCGGGCAGGGCGCGATCGACGTCACGAAGGCGCTCGAGAAGAAGAAGATCGACGAGCTCGAGATGGTGCGGATGGCCGAGCGCTTCTTCACCTCGATGGGGCTCGACCCACTGCCCGAGACCTTCTGGAAGCGCTCGCTCTTCAAGCGCCCGGCCGACCGAGAGGTCGAGTGTCACGCCAGCGCGTGGGACGTTCATTACAACGACGACCTCCGCATCAAGATGTGCATCCAGCGCACCGATGAGGAGCTCTACACGCTCCATCACGAACTCGGGCACAACTACTACTTCCACTACTACGTGAAGCAGCCCGTCCTCTTCAAAACCGGGGCCAACGACGGGTTCCACGAGGCGATCGGCGACACGATCGCGCTCAGCGTGACCCCGCGCTACTTGGCATCGATCAAGCTTGTCGACAGCGCGCCCTCGAACGCCAAGGCCGACGTGAACTACCTCATGAAGATGGCGCTCGACAAGATCGCCTTCCTGCCGTTCGGCAAGCTGATTGACGAGTGGCGGTGGGACGTGTTCGCGGGCAAGACCGCGCCGAGCGACTACAACGCCGCGTGGTGGAAGTTGCGCACGTCCTACCAAGGCATCACCCCCCCGGTCGTGCGAAGCGAGGCCGACTTCGATCCGGGGGCGAAGTACCACGTGCCCGGCAACGTCCCCTACACGCGCTACTTCTTGGCCTTCCTCTACCAGTTCCAGTTCTACCGCGCGCTGTGCCGTGAAGCCGGGCATCAGGGGCCGCTTCACACGTGCTCGTTCTATGGAAACAAGGCGGCGGGCGACAAGCTCAAGGCCATGCTCGCGCTGGGCGCCGAGAAGCCTTGGCAGGAGGCGCTGAAGGCGCTGAGCGGCGAGGCGAACGCGGATGCCGGGGCGCTGATGGAGTACTTTGCGCCGCTTCGGAACTTCCTGAAGGACGAGATCAAGGACGAGACATGCGGCTGGTGATGTGGCAGAGCTAGGCCGCCTCGAACCGTTACCATCTCGGAGATTTCGATGAAGCTTCCCGATCCTGGACTCTACCGCACGCACAAGGCCTACCCCGGACACGAGGAGGCCATCCCGGCTGGCGTTCTGGTGTACGTCGGCGTTCCCACGAACGGCGGTCTCCCTTTCGTCGTACGCCCTGGCGCAAACCGTAACAACCGCTGGTACTGGGGCGAGCCCACCATCCCTCTTCGCGCGCAGAGCTGGGCCGACGGTCTCGTGAAGTTGCCGTCCGAGGGGTTCTACACCCTCCCGCGTGACATCGTGTTCGAGGGCGGCGGACGCTGGCTCCAGAACGCGGTCGTCCAGCTCGGCTACAACGGAGAGGGTAAGGGCATTCTCTTCGTTGGCGAGCAGCACGAGGGCGAGGAGCGCAACGTCCTCGTCTTCAGCGACCGCGGTCGGATGTGTGAGGACGAGCTCCTGTTCAAGCTCCG
Organism: Deltaproteobacteria bacterium; assembly: GCA_016875405.1. Lineage (GTDB taxonomy): Bacteria > Myxococcota_A > Polyangia > Polyangiales > Polyangiaceae > SYFR01. The sequence goes on from VGRJ01000009.1 coordinate 54,637, forward strand.
CTGGGCTCCGATCCTCCCCGTCACCAAAGACTGACCGCGAGCCTCGCGCGTGATGACGAGTCGATCGCGTCCTGCGGTCGGCTCGTTTGCATTTGGGGTAGGGTCGTCACGGCACGGTGCGTTGAGCCGTCGAGACCGCGCCGCGATCCGCCTCGCGATGCCGTTCAGCGACAGGCGCCGGGGGCTTGATCGAGGAGCGAGAGGCGCACCGCGAGGAGCGCCTGCGTGCGGGTGACCTTGCCTCGCTCGAGCTGGAGCCGCTGCGTGTCGCAGGCGTTCGCGGCCGAGGTGAGGTTCGCGCGCACGGCCTCGTCCTTGGCCGCCTTCGCGCTCGTGCGGAGCGCCTGGCAACATGCCTGGATGGTGGCGACGCTCGAGTACCCTCCTGGGGTCGCGCTGGCTTCCGCGGTGGCCGTGACCCCGGGCGTTGGGTCGACGCCCCGACTCGCGTCGGGTCGCTTCGGGTCGAGCGGCGCGTCCGGGCCGTCGAAGGGGACGTTGATCGTCTGCTCCTCTTCCTTGCAGCCCTGAACACCGAGCACGAGCGCGGAGAGCAGCGCGAGGGCGTTCAAGGTGCGGCGAGAAGGCGAACCCACCGTCGGAGCTTGCACCGTGCGAGGCCTCGACGCGAGCCCGAAGCGCGTCATCCCAGGAACTTCGCGAGCAAGACCGCGATGGCGAGCGCGAGTACGACCGCGACGACGGTCTTCAGGTGCCCGCCCGCAGACGCCCCCTCCGCGCTCCGAGCGCGCGTGGCGTCGACGATGAGGTCGCGGGAGCGGTGCGTCGACGGCGAGCTCGTGCGCGCGGTGCTTTGGTCGGTCCCCAAAGGTACCTCGTCACTCGGGTCCTCCGGAGCGGGAGATGGAAGCGTCTTCGTCGTAGTGGCGCCGCTCTCTCGAGCCTCTCGCGACGCGCGGAGTGGTCCGTTCGACGCGAGCGTCGCGGCCGACGGCGAGGGTTTCGGTGTGCGGGCGGGCTCTGCCGGAGCGTCACCCACGAGGGCGTCGAGCGGCCCTTCTTCGGAGGCCGCGGTCGGCGGCGTCGCGATCGAGCCTGCCACGCTTGGGATCGGCTCCATCACCAGCACCGGGCCGTGCTCGAGCGCCATCAGCGCCCGCTCGCGTGCGCGTCGACGCGCGAGCTTCTCCTCCGCGAAGTGCGACGAGAGCCACTCACCGAAGCGGAGTGCGCTCGCCATCTGCCGCGTCCCGAGGCAGTAGCCGTAGAGGTCGTCGAACATCTCCGCCGCGGTCGCGTAGCGGTCTGTTGGCGCGGCCGCGAGCGCCCGAGCCACGATTCGCTCGAGCACGCCCGCGTCGGGGAGGTCGAGCTTGCGAAGGGCCGGCACCTCGCCCTTCCGCGCGAGCTCGATGAGCGACGTCCCCTCGGCCGCCTTGTACATGCGGCGACCCGCGAGCAGCTCCCACAGCAGGATGCCCGCCGCGAAGATGTCGGCTCGTCCGTCGAGCCGCTCGCCGCGGGCTTGCTCCGGGCTCATGTAGCCAGCCTTCCCCTCGATCGTCTCACTCGCGCTCCCGCCGACTCGCAGGACGCTCGCGATCCCGAAGTCGCAGAGCTTCACCTCGCCGCTGAAGCTGAGGAGCACGTTCGACGGCGAGACGTCGCGATGAATGACACCGACCGCGTCCTCGAGCTGGTAGTGGTGCGCGTAGTCGAGGGCCCGGAGGAGCTCTCGCACGACGTAGAGGCGGTACTCCATGGGGAGCGGGAGCTTGCGCACGCTGCACTGCTTCAGGAGCTCCCGCAGATCGAGCCCCTCGACGTACTCCATCGCGATGTAGAGCGTGTCTTCCTGGCGGCCGAGCTCCTCGACGCGCGCGATGTTCGCGTGCGTCAGCTGCGCCGAGAGCTTCGCCTCATCGATCAGGAGCTCGCTCGAGCGCGGATCCTGCGAGAGGTGCGGCAGGATCTCCTTGATGACGAGGAGCCGAGCCCCCCCGAGCTCGGTCTTGACCCGCGCGAGGTAAATGTCCGCCATGCCGCCGCTGGCGACGTGGTCGAAGAGCGTGAAGCGCCCGAGCCGAAACGGTAAGGTGCGCATGACCGACCCTCGTCTCAGGTTCGCGCCGAACCGTCAAGTTCGCGCCACACGCTCCTCCCCGATACGCCGATGACCGCCGCCGAACACCCGCTCCTCGCTCGGTTGCCTGCCATCGGGGGGACGCTCGACACCACCGAAGTCTTCGATCGCTTCCTCGACTACGCGAGCGAGCGCGGGGTCGAGCTCTACCCGGCGCAGGAGGAGGCACTCCTCGAGGTTTGCGCGGATAAGAACGTGATCCTCGCGACGCCTACGGGCTCCGGCAAGTCGCTGGTCGCCGAGGCGATGCACTTCCTCGCCATGGCGCGTGATCGACGCTCGGTCTACACGAGTCCGATCAAAGCGCTCGTCAACGAGAAGTTCTTCGCGCTGTGTCGTCTCTTCCACCCCGACAACGTCGGGCTCCTCACCGGAGACGCGACCGTCAACCGCGACGCGCCGATCCTCTGCTGCACCGCCGAGGTGCTCGCGAACTGGTCGCTCGCGGAGGGCGCGGCCGTCGATGTCGACTTCGCGATCCTCGACGAGTTTCATTACTACGCCGACCGCGATCGCGGTGTCGCCTGGCAGGTGCCTCTGCTCACCATGCCGAAGACGACCTTCCTCCTCATGTCGGCGACGCTGGGCGACCCCGCCTTCTTCGCGGAGCGCCTGTCGGACCTCAACGGTCGCGAGACGGCGATCGTCACCTCGGACGTGAGGCCTGTACCACTCGATTACACCTACGCCGAGGTCCCCCTGCAGGAGACCATCCTCGGCTTGCTCGAGCAGGGGCGTGCGCCGATCTACGTGGTGAGCTTCACCCAGCGAGCGTGTCACGACGAGGCGCAGAACCTCATGAGCATCAACGTGTGCTCGCGCGAGGAGAAGCACGCGATCGCAGCCGAGCTCGAGGGGCACCGCTTCGACACTCCTTACGGCCGCGCTCTCGCCCGGTTCGTGCGGCACGGCATTGGCGTGCACCACGGCGGGATGCTCCCGAAGCATCGCCGGCTGGTCGAGCGACTCGCGCAGAGGGGGCTCTTGAAGGTGGTGAGCGGCACCGACACGCTCGGGGTCGGCGTCAACATCCCGATCCGCACGGTCGTGCTCACGCAGCTGTGCAAGTTCGATGGGGAGAACACGCGCATCCTCGGAGCGCGTGAGTTTCATCAGCTCTGCGGGCGCGCGGGGCGCAAGGGCTTCGACGATCAGGGGAGCGTCGTTGCCCAGGCGCCGGAGCACGTCATCGAGAACCTCCGGCTCGAGGCGAAGGCCGGCAAGGGCAAGAAGGTCGTCAAGCGGAAGGCTCCGACCCGCGGCTACGCTCACTACACGCGCGCCACTTTCGAGGCGCTCCAGGCGGCTCGGCCGGAGCCGCTCGAGTCGCGCTTCGCGGTGAGCCACGCGATGTTGCTCGCGGTCCTCGGTCGCGCCGAGGGCGGCTGTCAGGCGATGAAGGCGCTCGTCCGTACGTGCCACGAACGGCCTGCGATGAAGCGCCAGCTCGGGCGCACCGCGCTGCAGATGCTGCGCTCGCTCGTCGAGGCTGAGGTCGTCGGCTTCGTCGATGACCCTTGTGTTCCGTGGCGGCGACGTCTCCAGGTCAACGTCGACCTGCAGCAGGATTTCTCCCTCCACCACGCGCTGTCGCTCTACCTGGTCGAGGCCCTCGCGGTGCTCGACCGCGAGAGCCCGGACTACCCGCTCGACGTGCTCTCGTTCGTCGAGGCGATCCTCGAGGACCCGAAGCCTATCCTTGGCAAGCAGCTCGATCGCGTGAAGGACGAGGCGATCGCCAAGTGGAAGGCCGAGGGGGTCGAGTACGAAGAGCGCATGGCGCGGCTCGACTCACTCGACTACCCGAAGCCGAATCAAGAGCTCATCTACGGGACCTTCGACGCCTTCCGCGGTGTTCATCCGTGGGTTGGTCGTGACACCGTAAGGCCGAAGGGTGTCGCGCGTGAGCTCTTCGAGCGCTGCTTCGATTTTCACGGCTTCATTCTCGATCATGGCCTCGAGCGTCACGAGGGGCTGCTCTTGCGCTACCTGACGGACGTGACGAAGGCGCTCGTTCAGAACGTTCCCGAGCGCGCCATGACACGGGACCTCGACGAGCTCGTTGCCTTCTTCGAGTCGGTCGTTCGCGGTGTCGACGCGAGCTTGCTCGAGGAGTGGGAGCGGCTCCGCGATCCCGACCGCGTGCTCGCCCTGGCCCCGAGCGTCGTCGAGGTGCCGCGGGAGCGCCCGCTCGTCGCGGATCGCCGGGGTTTCACCGTCCTCGTTCGGAACGCCGCCTTTGGCCTCGTGAAGGCTCTCGCGGCCGGAGATTTCGAGGGATTCGCTGGGCGACTCGAGCGCGTGTCCGGGGACGTCGAGTGGTCGGTCGCGGCCGTCGCGGAGGCGTTTCGTCCTTACGGCGAAGAGCACGCCGCGCTCTCGGTGGATCCGCGCGCGCGCGGCACGAGCATGGTCACCATCGACGAGAGCGCGAGTGACCGCTGGCGAGTAGTTCAGCGACTCTGCGATCCGGACGAGCACGACGACTGGTTCCTCGAGCTGTCGGTCGACCTCGTCCGCTCGAACGAAGCGGGCCGTCCTGTCCTGACGCTTGTTCGTCTCGGGCCGTGAGAAGGGGAGCGCTCGTCATGCCGCCTCCCACCTCCGAGCAGGACGCGCTATGACGCCCCCATGACGCTCGGGCGAGTGCTCGGTCAGGACGCCGCGACGGCCACGCTCCGTCGTGCCTTGGCTCGCGGGCGGCTTCACCATGCGTACCGCTTCGAGGGGCCCGAGGGAGTGGGCAAAGAGCTCGCCGCTGTCGCGCTGGCGCAAGCGCTCGTCTGCACCGCGGGAGGCGTCGAGGCGTGCGGCAGCTGCGAGGCCTGCGCACGCGCTGGACGTCGGAGCGAGCGGGCTCCCGAGGTCCCGCTCCATCCCGACGTCGTGCTCGTCGGTCGCGGTCTCTATCCGCCCGAGCTCCTGGGGGGCAAGAAGGAGTCGAGCGAGATCTCGGTCGAGCAGATTCGACGCGTGATCCTCGCGCGAGCGAGCTACCCGCCTCACGAGGCGCGGCACCAAGTCTTCATCGTGCGTGGGGCCGAGGAGCTCAGCATGAGCGCCGCGAACGCGCTCCTCAAGACGCTCGAGGAGCCGCGCCCGCACACTCAGTTCATCCTCCTCACATCGCAGCCCGAGCAGCTGCTCGACACCATTCGCTCGCGGACGTTGCCGATCCGCTTTGGTCCGCTGCCCGACGCGGTGGTGGCGGGTCTGCTGCGGGCTCGTGGTGTCCCCGAAGAGCGCCTCGCGGGCCTCTGCGAGCTCGCAGGCGGGAGCATGGCGCGTGCGCTTGCGCTCTCCGACCCGGAGGCGAGCGCCGCACGAGAGGCGTTCGTCCGCGGGGTCCTCGAGGCGATGCGTGCGCCCGGCCTCGGTGCCGCGATCGCCTTCGCCGAGACGGGAGAGCGCGACCGAGCGAGCCTCGTCGATGGCCTCCGCGCCCTCGCCGCGAGCTTCGCCGTTGACGCTCGTCTGCAGGTCGCGAGCGCGTCGTCACGGGCGCTCGTCGCCGCGCGGCGCCACGAGCTCGTCGAAGATGCGGTCGCGTCGATTGAGCGGAACGGGCAGGGGACTCTCGTCCTCGGGGCGCTCGTCGCGTCGCTGAAGGCGGGCAGGCAGCTTCGGCCGCACAAGCCTCCCGGAGGGCCTCCCCCTCGGCGTTGAGCGCCGCGCGCCGCGGTCCCGCGACTCGCTGGCTTGATTTTCGGCAATTGATGCACGTCAGCTGAGGTGCGTGCGCCTCATGGGCTGGCGGCGCCGCCCGACAGCCTCGCGTGAAGCTCCTGCGCGCGCGCGGTGACTCGGGCGTAGCGCTCGTCCTGCGGGAGTCCTCGCTCGACGTCGCACAGCCCGGCGATGACGGCGCCGGACGGGCACCGCGCCGCGACGTCGCCGGCGTTTTCGACTCGAATGCCGCCGATCGCGACGGGCGGGAGCCCCGCGGCGCGCACCATCGCGACGAGCCGCTCGAGGCCTGCGAGGCCGAGCGTCGGATCGGGGTTTTCTTTCGTGGTCGTGCCGAAGACCGGCCCGAGTCCGACGTAGTCGGGGCGCTCGGCGAGCGCTCGCTCGACCTCGGCCTCGTTGTGCGCCGAGACCCCGACGAGCCCGCCGCGCCCCCGGGCGAGGACATCGCGCGCGAGGCCGCCTGGCAAGTCGTCCTGCCCGACATGAACCCCGTCCGCGCCGGCGAGCAGGGCGAGGTCGACGCGGTCGTTTGCGAGGAGCGGCACGCCGCGCGAGCGGCACATCGGGGCGAGCTGACGCAGGAGTTCGAGCATCCGTCGCCCGCCGCGTCGACTCGATTTGTCGCGCAGCTGCAGCGCGACCGGACGCGCCGCGAGCACGGCTTCGGCGAAGGGCAGCACCTCGAGGTCGGCGGCGAGCACCGACGTGACGTCGACGATGGCGTACAGCCCGAGCATGAGGTAACCGTTTCGTACCATGAGTAGGGCTCTCGTGCTGTCGCTCGCGCTCGTCGTCACGGCAGCGGATGCTCTCGCCGGCCGCGCCGACGGTGTCGTTCGGGGCGCTGCGGTGGCACGGAGCGACGCCACGGCGAGCGCGCCCACGGTCGCCTCGAGCCCAGCCTCGACCTCTGCGGCGGCTGGGGCACTGGGCGAGCAGTCTGGCCCATCGTCGGCGTCGACTCCGCTAGCCCCTGCAAAGCGGGCCTCCGCTCGCCTGGCACCTACCCTGCCGTCTTCCGCGACGCGCGCGCGCAGGCCGGCTACGCCTCCTCCGCCAGCGCTGCCTCCCGTCGGCGTCACGCTGCAAGTCCTCGCACCTTCGGTACGCGGGCAGTGGCTGCTGCGACTCGACAACAAGGGTGACGCTCCCGCGCTCGTCTCCGCCGACGTGCGCCTCCTCCGCTTCGAGGTGCGTCGCTGGGACGCGAAGAAGGGCCAGTACGCCTCGAAGGGTGAGGTCTGCGATGGGCCGCAGGTGTTCGGCCTCTCGGAGCGCGCTCCGTTCGGTCGTGAGCTCGTGCTCGAGCCGGGGCACTCGTACGTCGAGGCGTTTGATCCGCGGCTCCTGTGCTTCGGAAAGCAGGCTGCGCTGCTCGAGCCTGGCATGTCGGTGGCCGCGACGTACGGCTTCGCGCCACAGGCGCAGGTTCCATGGCGCAAGGTCCAGGCTCCAGAGGAGCCTCCCTTCGTGGCCGATACCGCGCGCGGCCCCCGCGACTTGTCACCGATCAAGCGCCTTGCCGCCGAGGCCTTCGTGCTCTCCGACGCGCCTCCGGCCGTCTTCCCCGCGCTCGCCGAGCGCCCGGCTCGAAGCGCCGCAGATGCGGACGCACGGCCCTCGAGTGCCGAGGCCGCGAGCCGCACGGCACCGCTCGTCAAGCCATCGCCTTACCAGACGCCGAAGGATGGACTCGCCGCCGCGATGTCCCTCACCACCGATCGGTTCGCGGACGCCTCCTCGTGGCGAGACGTCGCGTTCGAGGTCGAGGCTCACAACGTCGGGGCGCGGCCCCTCTGGGCGGCGTTGCGCGCGCGCCAGCTGTCGTTCATGGTTCATAGTGTGAGCGGTGAGATCTATTGCCCGCGCGTGTCGCAGGATCATCACATCCCGCGCGACATGTTCGAAGAGCTCCAGGGCGGACGGCATCGGCACATCGGCGTCACGCTCTCCGAGCCGTGTGGCGGTAGCGCTTTCCTTCGCCCGGGCCTCTACGTCGTCGTCCCGACGCTCCATGCAGACGACAACGGCGCCGAGTACGGAATCTCTGCGCTGACCGGCACCGTGACGACGCGCGATCCGGGGGCGGTCGGCGGTACTCACCTCGTCGATGACGACGCGACGCTGGTCCGGGTGCGCTCTGGGCCGCAGTCGTTCTACACCGAAGCGCCCCGCGCCATCCCGACCGATGAGGCTCAGGCCTCGTCCGTTCCAGAGCCGACGTCCAACCCTGTCACGAGGTGATCATGCGTACCTATGCGCTCGCGATGGCCCTGTTCCTCTTCGGATGTGGTGGTTCGAGCGCGGGCGGCGCGACCCGCTCGATGACGATCCGCATGCAGGGGCCGAGCTGCAAGATGGCGTGCTCGGCGCAGCTGCACCCCGGCGAGGTCGTCACCGACTGCACGCTGCCGCTCGACTTCGAGCCCTCGCGGCGCGACCCGTCGATGACTGTCTGCTTCTTCGGGCCTGCGCCCGGCAAGTCCTCTCGCTGAGGGCGTCAGCGCCCGGTCCAGCGGGGCTTCCGCTTCTCGAGGAAAGCCATGAGTCCCTCGCGCGCGTCATCCGTCGCGAGGCACGCCGCGAGTTGGTCGCGCAAGAGTGGGAGCGCCTCTTCGAGCGCGAGATCGTCCTGCGACGTTAGCGCCTCGAGCCCAAGCCTTACGGTGATCGGGCTCTTCTCGGCGACGCGCTGCGTGACCTCGGCCACGGCGGCGTCGAGGTCCCCTTGGTCTACGACGCGATTCAGGAGGCCCACGCTCGCGGCCTCGGACGCGTCGAGGCGCTCGCCGAAGAGCATCATCTGCACGAGCCTCCGGCGCGAGACATGCCGCCTCAAGACCGCCATGATCATCATCGGGAAGAGCCCCACGTCGATCTCGGGCGTCCCGAGCTTCGCGTCTCGGACACCGATCGCGAAGTGCGAGCCCGCCACGAGTCCGAGGCCGCCGCCCATCGCGTGGCCATTCACCCGCGCCACGATCGGCTTCGGGGATCGGTCCATCGCGAGCATCAGGTCAACGTAGTCGCCCTTCGGGGGGAGCTCGTCACCTTCCACGCCGCCCGACATCTGCGCGAAGTCGCCGCCTGCGCAGAAGGCCGAGCCTTCTCCCGTCAAGACGATCGTTCGGACGGCGTCGTCGGCCGCGGCGTCTTCGAGGACGTACAAGAGCTCGCTCACCATCCGCGGCCCGATGGCGTTCTTGCGGGCAGGGTTCGACAGCGCCACGCCGAGCGCCCCGCGCTCGTCGACGGGAGCGAGCTTCACCGAGCGGTAGGCGCGCTCGATCATGTCTGGGCACCGACGCCGAGGATCGCGCGGGCCTCCTCGACCGTTGCCGGCCGCCGTCCGATGCCGCGCACGAGCGCGACTGCCTGCTCGACCATCGCGCCGTTCGACGCGGCCATTGCGCCGTCGGGCATGTAGAGATGATCCTCGAGCCCGGTGCGTACGTTGCCTCCCATCACCGCAGCGGCGGCCAGCATGCGCCAGTGCCCGTGGCTTATCGCGATGCACTCCCACTCTGAGCCCTGCGGCATGATCTTCGTCTGGAGCTGCAGCGACTCGACCTCGCCCGGGATCCCGCCGAGCACACCGACGATGAACGAGAACTGCAGCGGAGGCGCGAGCAGCCCCATGTCGAGGAGTGGCCACACGCCCTGCGTGTGCCCCGAGTCGAAGCACTCGAGCTCAGGCTTCACGCCGGCGTCGTTCATCGCGCGGAGCAGCTTGGTGATCTTCTCGTAAGTGTTTGGGAACACCATGTCGAAGACGAACGACTTCCGCTGCCGCGAGTACTTCGAGTAGTTCATCGTGCCCATGTTGAGCGCGCCGATCTCGGGGCGTACCTCGGTGAGGTACGCGACCTGCTGACTCACGTCGTCGAACAACGTGCCGGTCGAGAGGTTCAAGAGGACCGGGCAGCGCGCTCGGACCTCGCGCTCGATCGCCGCGAAGGTCTTGGGCTCGAACGTCGGAGAGCCGTCGTCGTTGCGCGCGTGGATGTGAACGACCGAGGCGCCCGCCTCGTAGGCGCGCCGGGCTTCCTCGGCGATCTCGACGGGAGTGTAGGGAATACCGGGGTTCTGCTTTCGGTTCGCGAGCACGCCGGTGAGCGCACAGGTGACGATGCAGACGTCGGGGTCACGGCCTTGGGCCTTCGGGTTTCCGGTGAACGACAGTTCCATCACTCCTCCTTCGGTGTCGCCTCGTGGTCGGTCTCTCCAACGAGCTCGCGCACTCGTGCCTGTACGAGGTCGAGGACGCGGAACAGCTCGTCGATGTCACGTCGAGGGATGCCGTCGAGCGCCGTACGGAAGATTTCCATCGGCTCGAGCGCGACCTCGCGCGCCAGCGTCTGCCCCTTGTCGGTGAGTCGGATCAGCACGATCCGTCGGTCTTCGTCCGAGCGCTCACGGCGCACGAGCCCCTCGCGCTCCATCCGGTCGATGATGCCGGTGACGGTGCTGTTCTGCGCCTTGATGCGCTCCGAAAGCGACGACAGGGACAGGTCCCCGAGCTGGCTCAGGATCGAGATCACCGTCAGCTGCGGTCCGGTGAGGCCATAGGCGCGCGCGCGCTCCTTCGTCAGTCGTCGGCTCTCGGTGTACAGGTAGATGACCGTCTCGACGATCGCGTCGACGGTCCGCTTGCGCTTCGCGTGGAGCAGGGAGCGAGGTTCACCGGGCATTCTTTCGTGTGCGAAATATTCGCACGCGGGAGGACCGTCAACGAGGAACCGCTCGGCTTCGTCACCGCCCGCGGGTGCTCGAAGCCTCGAGCTCGCGGAGCTCGCGGTCGAGCCCCATCACGCGCGGATCCTCGGCGTCTACCGCGCGGGCGCGCTCGAGGTGCTCGCGGGCTCCGCGGAGATCGCCGAGCTTCGCTGTCACCGCCGCCGCGTTGAGGAGGCCGCTCACGAGCCGAGGGTCGAGCTCGAGGGCACGCCCGTAGTCCTGGCGCGCACGCGGCAGGTCGCCGTGGAGCTGATGCGCGAAGCCAAGGTTGTTCCACGCCGTGGCGCGCGTCGGCTCGAGCGCGACGGCCGCCTCGAGCTCCGGGAGAGCTCCCGCTACGTCGCCCGCCTGCAGCAGCGCCGTGCCGAGGCTCGTACGAATGGCCGCGCTCTTCGGCGCGAGGCGGGCGGCCTCGTGGTAGCTCACGATCGCGTCGGCGAGGCGACCCGCCTGGAGCTCTGCAGTCGCGAGATTCGAACGGCGCTCGGCGCTCTTCGGCTCCATGGCCGCCGCCCGCGAGAGGGCCGCGACGGCCGCGTCGCGCTCGCCTGCGACGAGCAGCGCGATGCCGTGCGTCGAGAGGGCCTCGGCGTCTTTAGGCGCGAGGCGCGCGGCCTCCTCGAGCGGCCCTCGTGCGCGGCTGAGCTCGCCCGCGACGAGCAACGTCCGACCGAGCTCGAGAGCGAGGCGCGCGTCCGTCGGGTGACGTCGCCAGGCCTCGTCGAGCATGGCGGCGACCGCGAGAGCGGTGGGGTCCCCCGTGGCGGCAGCGACTCCCTCCGGGACTTCGGCGGCCGCGAGCTTCGCACGGGCGATGCCGAGGACGGGTTCTGCCGCGGTGGGGGCGACCTTCGCGGCGCGCTCGTAGGCCGCGAGCGCGGCGCTCCACTCCTCGCGCTCGAAGGCGGCGTCACCGGCCGCGAGGTCGAGGGCCTCCGGTCCTCCGCGCCCGGTCGCGATGCGCCCCGTGGTGGCGCTCGACGCCGCCGCGCTCGAGGCCGAGGGCGGGCTGACCGGCGGGCTCGGGGGGTGCATCGCGGCGGTCGAGCAGCCGAGCGCGAGGAGGGGGGCGAGGACGGCGAGGCGCATGGCTCAGGCGCTGAAGGGCTCTTCGAAGTGTTGGCGACCATCGTGGCGCAGGAGCACCGGCTTTTGCTCGAGGATCGTCGCCACGGCGACGGGGCGCTTCCAACAGCGGACGAGCGCTTCGAGCGTCGCCTTCGCGTAGTCCTTCTGGAGGTCGATGCCTTGATGAACGTGGCGGAGCAGGAGCTCACCGCGATTCGCGTGATTCGCGTCGAGCACCTCGACGATCGGGTTCCCTAGGTTCGTCAGCTGAAAGAGGAGCTTCTCTTTTACCTCGCGGAATTGTCGGGACTCGATCGCGAAGGCGCCCTTCTTGCCAGAATAACCAAAGGTGTAGAGGCGCTGCTCGGCGACGAACTCCGGCGTGAGGAACTCATCGATGAACGTCACGTCGTTGTAGAGCGCGCGCACCTGAAACAGCTTCTCGCGACCGGCTCCAAGGCGCATGTCCCAGCTGCGCTTCGCGTCGTAGTCCCGGCACTCCTCCCATTCGCGCCCGAACTGCCCGCGATCCCACCGCTCCTCGACATGGCGGTAGAGCTCGACCCCGAGCTTGTACGGGTTCAGCTGGCCAGGCGCGGTAGCGAGCACGCTCGCGTTGCGGTCGGCGTAGTCGACGATCTCCGCGGCGGAGAGGATCTTCTCCGTCATCATGCGCGAGTGCCAGTAGCTGGCCCAGCCCTCGTTCATGATCTTCGTCTGCATCTGCGGCACGAAGTAGTAGGCCTCGGTGCGGATCGCCGACAGCACGTCACGCTCCCACCGTTCGAGCGGGGCATGCTCGATCAAAAACGCGAGCACGTCGCGCGCCGGCTCGGCCGGGAAGCGCTTCTTTCGCTCCCGCTCGGCTTCGAGGCTCCGACGTCGCGCGTCGAGGTAATCCTCAGGGTTGATGAACTTGTCCATGTAGTCCTTCGCCGCAAGCCGCGGGACCTCGATGGGTTCTTCGTCGACCTCGGTCTGCGGAGAGACTCGGCCTCGGAACGGCTGCCACGGGTCGATCAGGTTCTCGAGCGACAAGCAGTGATCGAGAAACGACTCGACGCGGTCGATGCCGTGTCGCTCTACGTGACGTCGGACTCGCGAGGCGTGGTTCGCGAACCTGTCGATCCAGCGTCGAAGCGGGGAGTAGTCGGCGCCGCGCGGTGCGGCGTCGATCACGCGGCCGTCCGTGTCCTCGTCGGTCGCGCGGAAGCAGAAGTTGTTCTTGAAGAAGTCGACGTGCCCGTAGACGTGCGCCATGACGAGGCGCTGGTCGGTGAGCGAGTTGCCCTCGAGCAAATACGCGTAGGCGGGGTTGTTGTTGATCACCATCTCGTAGATGCGCGAGAGGCCATACTCGGAGCTCTTCGAGAGGCGCTCGTACTCCATGCCGAAGCGCCAGTGCGGATAGCGCGTGGGGAACCCTCCGAGCGCCGCCAGCTCGTTCATCTGGTCGTAGGACGCCATCTCGAACGCGGTCGGGAAGAAGTCGAGCCCGTAACCACGCGCGACGGCCTCGATGCGCTCCTGCTCGGCGCGGAGGTAGCCCGGGAGCTGGTTCTTGCGTGCGTCCTGGCTCATCGTCCGAGCTCCCTCATCGCCCTTTGCCTAGAAAATCCTTGATGCTCTGGACGATGGCGTCCTTGTTCGGAATCTCCGACAGGACGACCTTGTCGTCGCCCTTGAAGTGCCCGCGCAGGTCCTTCACGAACTGGCCCGAGCCGTAGGGGCTCTCGACCTGGCCGTAGGCGAACATGTTGGACCAGGGAATGAGCGACTGGCGAAGGAGGTCGACGCACGCGAGCGTGTCGTCCATCGACCAGTTGTCGCCGTCCGAGAAGTGGAACGGGTAGATGTTCCACTCGTCCGGCGGATACTCGTTCTCGATGATGCTCTTGCAGAGCTTGTAGGCACTCGAGATCATCGTCCCGCCGGACTCCTTGGTCCGAAAGAACGTCTCGCGGTCGACCTCGCGCGCGCTCGAGTCGTGGATGATGAAGCGCGACTCCAGGCCTTTGTAGTGACGACCAAGCCACGCATCGAGCCAGAACGAGGTCATGCGGACGATCTGCTTCTGCTCGTCGCCCATCGAGCCCGACACATCCATCATGTAGAGGATGACCGCGTTCGCGACGGGCGCGCTCGTCGCTTTCCACGCGCGAAACCGCTTGTCGACCGGGGTAGGGAGGATCACCGGGCGCTCGACGTCGAAGGTGCCGCTGATGATCTGCCGCTTCAGCGCTTCGCGGTACGTTCGTCGGAAGTGCCGCAGGGACTCCGGTCCGACGCGCCGGATCCCCGTGTAGCGCTCGGCGTCCTCGTCGATGCGCGCCTCGCCCTTCGGCTTGATCGCCGGTAGCTCGAGCTCTTCGCCGAGAACGTCTGCGAGCTCGTCGACGCTCACTTCGACCTCGAGCGAGTGTTGCCCCTCGCCCTGCCCAGCCTTTCCGCTGCCGGGGCGCTCCTGGCCGTCCCCGAGCGGATCGCCTACGTCTCCGTCGCCCTGGCTGACTCCGCCGGCGTCACGACTCCCGAAGCGAAAGCGTGGGATGTCGATCTGCGGCACCGGGATCGAGACCATGTCCTTGCCCTTACGGCCGAGGAGCTCACCCTTGCTGATGAACTGCCGAAGGTTCTCTCGAATTCGCCCGCGGACAATGTGGCGGAAGCGCGCGTGATCCTGGTCGATCTTCAGAGCCACGCTCGAAGTGTAGCCTTAATCCGTTGGGGCGTCGCGCTCGGGCAGGGTTCCGTGTCGTGCGTTGGCGACGATCCGCGCGAGCGTGTCGAGAACGGGACTGGTCCCGTCCTTCGTCGCCGCCGACATCAGGAAGAGCTCGACGCCGAGCTCTTCGGCGAAGCGTCGCTTGAGCTCGGGGTACACCTCGCGCACCTCCGGCAAATCGGCCTTCGTGAGCGCCACGACCTCGGGGCGCTCGGTCAGCGCCTCATCGAACTTTGCGAGCTCTTCGCGTAGCGCGCGGTAGTCGGCGACGGGCTCGCGATCCTCGCCGGGATCGAGCGTCACGAGGTGGAGGAGCGCGCGCGTCCGGTCGACGTGACGCAGGAACCGGTGGCCGAGGCCTGCGCCCTCGGACGCACCCTTGATGATCCCCGGGATGTCTGCGACGACGAAGTTCGAGCCGCCGCGCCGCGTCCCGCCCGCGTGCTCGACGACGCCCAGGTTTGGCACCAGCGTCGTGAACGGATAGTCGGCAATTTTCGGCCGCGCGGCGCTCACCGAGGCGACGAACGTGCTCTTCCCGACGTTCGGGAAGCCGAGCAGACCGACGTCGGCGAGGACCTTCAGCTCGAGGCGGAGGTGGCGCACCTCACCCTTCTCGCCGGGCTGCGCCTTGCGCGGAGCGCGATCCACGGACGTGGCGAAGTGAATGTTCCCGAGGCCGCCTCGTCCGCCGTGGGCGACGACGAGCTCCGTGCCGTGCGTGGTGATGTCCCCGAGGGCGTCGCCCGAGCTCGCGTCGAAGACCTGGGTGCCGACCGGAACCCGCACGACTCGGTCGCGGCCGGCACGACCGTTCATGTCCTTGTTGCCGCCGCTCTCGCCGCCGTCGGCCTCGATGCGCCGCTGATACGTGAGGTCGAGCAGCGTCCCAAGCCCCTCGTCGCCGACGAACAGAACGTCGCCGCCCTTGCCTCCGTCGCCGCCCGCGGGTCCACCGAAGGGGATGTACTTCTCGCGCCTGAACGCGACCGCGCCATTGCCGCCGCGGCCCGCCACGACCTCGATGGTCACTTCATCGATGAAACGCATGAGGTCCTCGAGGGCGCGGCAGTGCGCCGTGGGTCGTCACTCCCAGCGTATGGGAGGCTTGGGCGGGAGGGTTGCGGACGAAAAGCCGCGGCTCGAGCCGACGATGCTGCGGCTCGACGCGGTCGCCTGCGAGGCGGTCGCTGCGACGAGCTCGCCATCGAGCGCCGAGAGCGCCGAGAGCAGCCGGTCCAGCGGGTAGTCGCGCGCGGCTTCGCGGTCGAACGTGTGGACGATGCGCACGAGCTTGAGCGCCTGCGGCCGAGGGATCTCGATCTCGCGGTCGAGGAACGACTCGAACGTCGCGTAGCCCTTCGCTTCGAACAGCCGATCGCGCTGCACCTCCCCGAGGAGCTCGCCGATCTCGTAGTAGGTCTTGTCGAGCTTCTTTCGGAGGGAGTTGATGGTGCCGATGCGCTGATGCAGGAGCGAGATCTTCCCCTTGATCTCCTCGGCCTCCTTCGGCGTGCGGAGAGTGGCGCGCGCGCTCCCCGGGGGAGGCGGCTCGGCGTTGCGCTTGCGAAGCTCCTCGGCGTGCTTCGCGGCATGGCGCGCGACCCAGGGGGCAGCGCCGCGCAACCCGAAGTTGCGCTTCGACTCGTCGCTGTCGTCGTCGAGCTCGTCCGCCTTTGCGGCGGCCTCTTTGATCGCCTTCAGCTTCGCGCTGCGCTTGTCGAGCTTGCCGTTGGGCTTGGTCGGAGCGGCCTTCGTCTTCGCAGCCGCGGGCTTCGTCTTCCCCGCACCTGCGGGCTTGGCCTTCGCCGCGGGCTTCGCCTTGCTCGAGGAAGCCTTACCGGCTCCGGCCTTGCTCGAGGAAGCCTTACCGGCTCCGGCCTTGCTCGAGGAAGCCTTACCGGCTCCGGCCTTGCTCGAGGAAGCCTTACTCGACGAAGCCTTACCGGCTCCGGCCTTGCTCGGTGCGGCCTTCGCCGCTCCCTTCCCCTTGGATGTCGTCTTTTTGGGCGCCATGAAGAAGCAAGCTCCAGGCTCCTCGAGGAGCCGTCCAGCGGAGGTACGAGGCCTCCGAAATCATCGAACGCAGCGGTCGCGGCGCGACCCCGCGACCGACTTAGCAAGTTCCCCCTGTCGCAACAAGGATTCGCCGCTCAGTCGTAATACTCGTGACCGATGTGCGTGATCGGTTCTTCGCCCTTCAGCCAGCGCAGCGTGTTCTTGAGCTTCATCAGCTGGATGAACAGATCGTGCTCTGGGTACAGGTTCGGCGCGACGGTCGGGCTCTTGAAGTAGAAGCTAAGCCACTCCTGGATCCCGCTCATGCTCGAGCGCTGCGCGAGGTCGAGGAACAGCGCGAGGTCGAGCACGATCGGCGCGGCGAGGATCGAGTCGCGGCAGAGGAAGTCGACCTTGATCTGCATCGGATATCCGAGCCAACCGAAGATGTCGATGTTGTCCCAGCCTTCCTTCGCGTCGCCGCGGGGTGGGTAATAGTTGATGCGCACGACGTGGAAGAGCTCCCCGTAGAGCTTCGGGTACATCTTGGGCTGGAGCACGTAATCGAGCACGCCGAGCTTCGTCACCTCCTTCGACTTGAACGAGCCCGGGTCTTCGAGGACCTCGCCGTCGCGGTTGCCGAGGATGTTCGTCGAGAACCATCCCGCGATGCCGAGCATGCGAGCCTTGAAGCCCGGCGCCAGGATGGTCTTCATGAGGGTCTGACCGGTCTTGAAGTCCTTGCCCGCGAACGCGACGCCCTCGTCCCGCGCGAGGTCGAACGCGGCGGGGAAGTCGACCGTGAGGTTCGGCGCGCCGTTCGCGAAGGGCACCTTCTCCTTGATGCAGGCCCAAGCGTACATCTGCGAGTTCGAGATTCCGGGGTCGTTCGACGCGAGGCCCTTCTCGAAGGACTCGACGCTGTCGTGCACGGCGCTCGGGGGAAAGTAGGTCTCCGTCGACCCGCACCACACGGCGACGCAGCGGCTGCAGCCGTTGTCTCGCTTGAACCGGCGGATGTCCTCGCGCAGCTGCTCGACCATGTCGGCCTTGGTCGCTCCCGTCTTCACGTGCGTCCCGTTGAGCCGCTTGACGTACTCGGGGTAGAAGACACCCGGCATCGGGCGAACGGCGTCGAGCTCCTCGCGGATCGGCTCGAGGTGACGATCTTCGAGGACCTTCGCGTGCTTGGCGGCCTCGTAGGCGCTGTCGGGGAAGATGTCCCAGCCCCCGAAGACGAGCTGGTCGAGCCCGGCGAGCGGTACGAAGTCGCGCACGAGCGGGGTGCGGTTCTCGGTGCGCTTGCCGAGACGGATCGTCGCGTTCTGAGTGAGGGAGCCGACGGGCTCACCGAGCCCACGACGGGCGAGCATCACGCCTGCGATGGTGGTCGTTGCGACCGCGCCCATGCCCGGCAGCAGGACGCCGAGCTTACCTTCGGGGGACGCGATCTCGCTGGGACGCTTCATGGTGGTCGCGTGTACAGCAAATCGTCGGCCATGCACAGAGTTCGGCACCAGTTTTGCGAGGGTTTGGCGTGCGCGGCGTCACCACCGACAGTCGACGCGCGCCCCTCACGACAATCGAGTCACGCGGTGTGAGTTTTTTGCAACAGCTGTGAACGTTGGGCACACCTGTCGGTCGCTAAGTCCCCGATGCCCAAGAAGAAATTAGTGGTTGTGAGAGCCGCGTGATATTAGCCGCACCTTCTTGACCGCCATGCCCGACGCTTCCATTCCTTCCCCTCGCTCGTCCTCCGTCGGCGTCCCCATGGCGAGAGCCATCGTGCTCGCGGCCGGCCGAGGCTCGCGCCTCGTGGCCGAGCATGAGCTCCCGAAGCCGCTGAAGCCGGTCGCCGGTGTGCCGCTGCTCGTTCGCATCCTGCGCACCCTGCAGACCGAGGGGATCCGCGAGGCGGTGGTCGTGATCGGTGACCGCGGCGAGAGCATCCGCAAGGCCCTGCTCACCGACCCGTCGCTGCTCCTCAAGCTGCGCTTCGTCGAGAACCTCGACTTCCACAAGAAGAACGGCGTCTCGCTGCTCGCGGCGCGCGAGTTCGTGGATCGCGAGTGCCTCCTCACCATGGCCGACCACCTGTACTCGCCCGAGATCGTGAGAAGGCTCCAGGCCTTCGACATGCCGCGCGGCGCGTGCGCGCTCGGCGTCGACTACGACATCGAGCGCTGCTTCGACCTCGACGACGCGACCAAGGTCAAGCTCGACGGTGTGCGCATCACCGGCATCGCGAAAGAGCTCGACGCCTACGACGCGATCGACACCGGCGTCTTTCGCATCGGGCCGGCGTTGATCGAGGAGCTCGAGCGCGTCTACGAGGTGAGCGGCGACTGCTCGCTCTCCGAGGGAGTCGGTGCCCTCGCGCGTCGAGGCCGCTTCCTTGCGTGCAGCGTAGGTGAGGCTCGCTGGATCGACGTCGACACGCCCGACGCGGCGGCGCGCGCCGAGGCGATGTTGCGGGTGTTTGGTGAGGCCCTCGGCGACGAGCCGGGTGCCGGCCGCATCGACGCCGAGTCGGTCGAGATGTTCGCGCCGTCTTGGGTGCGCGCGGCCAAGCCCTACGACGAGGACCATTTCGCTCTCGCGGAGCGGCAGGCAGGCCTCGCCCGCATGATGTCGAACGAGAGCCCCTTCGCGCCCAGCGAGCGCGTGCTCTCCGCGATCGTCGAGGCCGCGCTCGGCGGCAATCGATACCCCGCCCGCGCGGGAGACCTCCGCCGAAAACTCGGCGAGCGTGAGGGTGTTGATGCCGAGCACGTGCTCCTCGGTGCCGGCTCGGCCGAGCTCATCGACCTCGTTGTACGCACCTTCGTTGCGCCTGGTGAAGAGGTGCTCCTCAGCGTGCCGACGTTCTCGATGTACGAGGCTCGGACGCGCGTCGTCGGCGGGATCCCGGTCCTCGTCCCGATGACCGAAGACGCGGGCTTCGACGTCGCCGCGCTGATCTCGGCGATCACCGAGCGCACCAAGGTCATCTTCCTCTGCACGCCGAACAACCCAACCGGAAACCGGCTCCCCGAAGCCGACCTGCGGCGCATCCTCGCGCTCGGTCTCCCGACGGTCGTCGACGAGGCCTACGTCGAGTTCGCCGAGGACGCGCGAACGATGGCTCCCCTCGTCGCCGAGTACCCCAACGCGCTCGTGCTCCGGACCTTCTCGAAGGCTTACGGCCTCGCCGGGTTGCGTGTCGGATACTTGATTGCGCACCCGGCGCAGATTCGCCTGCTGGGACGCGTGAAGGTGCCGTGGAATCTGCCAACGGTCTCGATCGCCGCGGCCCTCGCCGCGCTCGACGATGTGGCCGAGCAGTCGAAGCGACTCGACGCGCTCCACGAGGGGGCTGAGTACCTCGTCGCCGAGCTCTCTCGGCTACCGGGGCTTCAGGTGACGCCCTGCGAAGCGAATTTCGTCCTCGTCGACACAAGCGCCACCGGCGTGTCCGCCGAGAGCGTGGTCGCGAGAATGCTCGCTCGCGGCGTGCTCCTTCGTTCGCTCCGCTCGCATCGTGGAGGTCGTAGCCTCGTCCGCATCACGATCGGCGACGAGCCGCAGAACCGTCGCTGCGTCGCGGGGCTCAAGGAAATCTTCCTCGCGGTCTCGCAGCCCAGCGTCCAGTGACGCGCGCGGACGGTTCACGGGCACGACGGCGCGCCTCGACATGCTCTGCTAGTCTCGTCGCGTGAAGCGCCTCGTCCTCGCCGCCTTGCTCGCAAGCGGAGTCGCTACGACACGCGTCGACGCCTCCGAATGGCCGGCCTCGCAGGAGCGCATCGTTTCCATGATGCGGTCCTCCGAGGCCGCGGAGCGCCGCTCCGGGGCGGCCAAACTGCTCGAGCTTCCCGCGGGTCGCGCGCGCGAGCTCGTGCTCCCTGGATTTCGCGACCCCGACATCGAGGTTCGCCTTCACGCGGCACGGGCGGCGGTGAGCCTCGGGCTCACGCGGGTAGCGGACGAGGTGTTGCCCTGGCTGCAGGAGTCCGACGCGCGGCTGCGCATCGCGGGCTGCGACGTCGTCCGCGCGTCGCCGACGCCTGAAGGAGTCGCCGCGCTCGCCCGCGTGCTCTCCGACGCAAAGCCCGAGGTGCGCGAGGCCGCGGCCAGAGCTCTCGGCTCCATCGGTGGGACGGGGTCGGTCTCGCCGCTCCTCGGTCGGATGGATGATGCCTCGCCGCGGGTGCGCGCTGTCGTGTTGCGGTCCCTTGGGCAGCTCGGTGACTCACGCGCGACGATCCCGATCCTCAGCAAACTTCAGGATCCGGAGCCACAGGTGCGAGCCTCCGCGGCGCGCGCGGTCGGGGCGCTCCGCGATCCGCGGGCGGCGTCGTCGCTCGAGGTCGCGCTCTCGGACAAGGACGCGGACGTCGTGCTCGCCGCGCTCGAGGCGCTCGGGAAGACCGGTGCGAGCGAGTCGGTGCCGGTCATCGCCGCACTCCTCGAGGAGGAGTCCAGCGTCGGAGGTCGCGCCGTAAGCTCTCGCTCCGTTCGCGAGGTCGGCCTCACGGCGCTCGGGAGGCTCGGCACCGATGACGCCCTTCACGCGCTCGTGCGCGCGCTCGAGCGCGAGGGGCCCGTCCCGTACGACGAGGAGGCGACCGCCTTGGTGAGGCGTGTGCTGCGCCTCGCGGGCGCTCGCGCCGAGGAGCCGTTGCTACGCGCCATCGCCCAGCCTGCGTCCGCGCGGGCAAGCTCTGCCGCCGCGCTCGCGCTCGCGCAGGTCGCGAGCCAGGCGTCCCGCGGTCGAGTGGCCGAACAGCTGGTCGTCGCGGCGCGACGAGGGGCGCTCGATGTCGTGCAGGCCATGCACGCGCTCGGTCGGCTTGGTGAGCGTGCCGCGCTGCCCTTCGTGCTCGAGAACGTCGACGCCGCGGACGCCGCCGTTCGCGGGATCGCGATCACGATCGCAGGCCGACTGCTCGAGCCGTCCGAGCCCGACGGCCGCGTCGTCGATCTCGTCCGGGTTCGCCTCGCGGACCCCAGGCTCGGGATGGCCGAGCGAGTCGCGCTCGTGCGCTTGCTCGGCCGCACCGGGGCGCCGCGCGCCGCGCCGCTGCTCCTGTCGATTGTGCCCCCTGGTCGCTCGCCCGCGCGTGCCGAGCCGCTTGGGCTGCGCGTCGCCGTCCTCGATGCCCTCGGAGACCTCGGTCGAGCCACGCCGGCCGCTGAGGCCGTGCTCCTCGCCGAGCTCGCTCATCCAAACGAGCGTGTTCGAGCCGCCGCTGCTCGTGCGCTCGGGCGTGTCGGAGGCGATGCATCACTGAGGACGCTCCTCTCGAGGTTGGTCGAATCGGCCTCGGACGACCGTGACGCACTCGCGAGCGCGCTCTCCGGTGCCCTCGCTCGCGCCTCCGAGCCGAGCCTCGCCCCGTTGCTCGAGGCGGCGGTTCGGTCGGTGCGTGGCCCCACCCGGGACGCGCTGTTCGAGGGCGTCGGTCGCGCGAGCGCTCCCTGGGGCCTGCACATCCTCGAGGCGGCGTCGCGCTCCGACGACCCCGACGATCGCCGGAAGGCCGCCGAAGCCCTGGGTTCACGGGTTGACGGCGATCATGTGGTACGTCGGCTCCTCGGTGACCCGAATCCCGGCGTGCGCGCCAACGCGGCGTGGTCCCTCGCGAGCTCGCGCGATCCATCGATGCTCCTCGCCCTTCGGGCCGCCGTCGCCGACCATGACGTCGCGGTCGCGGCGAACGCGGTGACGGCTCTCACGACCGTCGCCGGCAGAATCGGCGCCGCGGGTGAGGTCGCGCCGCTCCTCTGCGAGCTCGTCGATGCGCCGCGGGCCTACGTCGCGCATTCGGCGCTCCGCGGGGCCTCCGCGCTCGGCGTGAGCTGCGCTCCCGGTCGCGTGCGGGCGGTGCTTGCGTCGTCGCGCTCGGACGTGGTTCGCGCCGCGGCGGCAGACTGGCTCGTGCGGGCGACGTCTCATGCTCGTGAGGCGACGGAGGAGACCCAAGCGGACCGACGGGCGCTCGCCCGGTGTGTCGTCGAGGAGCGGGCGTCGCTCGTCGCTCAGCGCTGCGAGGGCAGGGCCTTCGGCGCGCCGCTCGGACCGAACACGCGCGACGTGCTCGTCTACGTCGTACCCGATGGTGGCGAGCGTCCCGTCCCTCGCGCACCGTTCGCGGTCGTGCTTCCCGACGGAGCGATGCGCTGCGGCCTCGCGGATCGGCGAGGGGCAGTCTTCCTCCGCGGCGTCCCCGACGGTGCGCTCGAGCTCACCATCCCGGCTCCGCTCGCGCCCTGAGAGGCGTTGGGCGTTGCGTCAAGCGCGCGTCTCGAGCTCGGGTGCGGCGCGGCGTAGGTCGTCCTCACGCCACTCGTTGACGATCCGGCTCGCGATGTAGAGCGAGGGGAACGACAGGAAGAGACCTGCGAATCCGAGCATTTGCTCGAACAGCAAGAGCGACACCACCAGGACGAGCCCAGGCAGCTTCACGTGCTGCGCCGCGAGCTTTGGGTTCAGGTAGTAGCTCTCGATCTTGTGCAGCACGAACGTGACGCCGAGGAAGACACCGACCGCCCACAAGCCCTTCGCGGTGTACGCGACGTAGCAGAGGACGAGCCCCGCGATCATGTTGCCGACGACCGGGACGAGCCCGGTCACGAGCAGGAGCAAGAACAGCACCGGGACGTTCGGGAGCCCCAGGAACAAGAGGACCGGCAGCGTCACCGTCGCGCTGACGACTGCCACCACGGCCTGCATCTTCACGGTGACGGCGATCGCGTCCGCGACGTAGCCGAACCAGCGCATGAGCGTTCCGGACAGCGAGTCGGGCGCAACCTCAGCGGTCCATGCGTGGAGCTCTTCGCGCTCGAAGAGGTAGATGATCGCGAGGACGAAGCCGATGAGCAAGAACAGCACGATGTGCGCCGTCCCCGTTGCGTACTGAAGCGCGGTCCCCGCGTGCTTGCGCACGACGTTGCTCAGCGGCTCGTGCTCGAGGCCGACCATCGTCCGCAGGCGCTCGACCGACGGGTGATGCGCGAGGTCGGCGAGGTACTCGGAGCCGTGCTCGCGGACGAACTGAAGGAGAGGGAGCGTCCGTCGAATGGCGAGGAACATGGCGCCGCCGACGAGCAGCGCGATGACGGTGAGCAGGCTTGCGATCGCCCCGCTCCTTCGAAGCGTCGTGTGGCGCATGACGTACCCCGTCGCGAAGCCTAGTGAACGCTCTAGGATCACGAAGCACACGAGGACCGGAGCCAGGCTTCGGAAGGCGACGACCGCGGCCAGGAACGCGGCCAGGAAGAACATGCGCCGCCAGCGCGTATCGACTGGGAGCGGGATGAAGTGAGGGCTCAAGTCGCCATTTCACCACGGTCGATGGGCGCCGAGCCACCCCCCGGCGCGGCGTCGGTCGCGATTTCGAGCACCGGCCAACTGGCCTGTCAAGTAGTCGGACGACGTGTTTAATTAGGTCAGTAAAAATAAGAATGAATCGATCTTGCCTTGCCTTCTCGACTTCTGCTGTCATCAAAAAAAAGACCGGCCGGCTGGTTGCGTTTTGGTGCGGACGTCCCGGAGCCCGATACGAGGAGATCCAAGCGCATGTCACGA
>VGRJ01000010.1 GCA_016875405.1 Deltaproteobacteria bacterium
CGCCCACTTCCTCACTTGCGGGCCCGACGTGTCCGCGGTTTCGGCTGACAGCGCGGGCAAACGTGGGTGCCGCGCTGGCCGACGACGAGTTTCTCGATCGGCGTGCCGCAGCGTGGGCAGGGCTCGCCCTCGTGGGCGTAGACCGACAGGCGTGCGGCGTACGCTCCTACCTCGCCGTTCACGGTGCGGTAGTCGGAGAAGGTGGTGCCGCGGTGGGCGATCGCGCGCTCGAGGATCGCGATCGAGGCGCGCCGCAACCGCCCGGCCTCGCTCGGTGTCACGCGGTTCGCGGGGCGGAGCGGGTGCACGCCGACCTCGAAGAGCGCCTCGTCGACGTAGATGTTGCCGAGCCCCGCCACGACGCGCTGCGAGAGGAGGAGCGGCTTGATGGGGCCGCGCGAGCGGGCGAGCGACGCCGCGAAGACCTCGTCGGTGAAGGCCGGATCGAACGGCTCGGGTCCGAGCGCAGCCAGCGTCGGTAGGGCCGCGTACCGCCCCGCGCGGACGACGAGGCAGCGCCCGAAGCGCCGCGCATCGCGAAAATACAGCCGGTCGGGCGCAGGACCGGACAGCGCGAGCTCGACGCGCAGGTGTTGCGTGGGCGGGTCCGGCGAGAGGATCCCCGTCATGCCGAGATGAAGGACGAGCTCGTCGCCGCCCGACAGCGGCACGAGCAGGAACTTTCCGCGGCGCGCCACGCCGAGGATGCGTTGACCCGCGGCGCGCTCGAGGTCGCGGTATTTCGGGCCCGGCGGAGCCTCCACGCGGCGCGCGATGCGAATGGTACGGCCCGTGAGCCACGGCTCGAGCTCGCGTCGGACGGTCTCGACCTCGGGCAGCTCGGGCATCGCCGACGAGTGTAGGCGACGGTCACGGCCTGCGCCGCGCGAAAACGGACGGTGCCGGGTGCCGTGGTATGGTCCCGCCCGACATGAAGCTCTGCGTGATCGGAACCGGGTATGTCGGCCTCGTCAGCGGCGCCTGCTTCGCCGAGACCGGCAACGACGTCGTCTGCGCCGACATCGACGAGTCGAAGATCGAGCGCCTCCGCGGCGGCGAGATCCCGATCTTCGAGCCGGGCCTCGACGAGATGGTCGCGCGCAACGTCGCCGACAAAAGGCTCGCCTTCTCGAGCGACGTCGGGCGCGCGATCGCCGAGGCGGAGGTGGTGTTCGTCGCCGTGGGGACGCCGCCGCGCTCGGACGGCGCCGCGGATCTGCAGGCGGTCGATCGCGTCGCTGAGACGGTGGCCGCGAACGTGTCGCGCGAGACCGTCCTCGTCATGAAGTCGACCGTGCCCGTGGGTACCAACGCGCGCGTGCGCCGCATCGTGAGCGAGGCGGCCTTTCCGATCCACGTGGTGTCGAACCCGGAGTTCTTGAAGGAGGGCAACGCGCTCGACGACTTCATGCGGCCCGACCGCATCGTCGTCGGGTGTGACCACGACGACGCGTTCGCGCGCGACGTGATGGCGCGCCTCTACCACCCGGTGACGCTCTCGTCCGAGCGCTTCATCTTCATGGATCCCGCGAGCGCGGAGCTCACCAAGTATGTCGCGAACACCATGCTCGCGATGCGCATCTCGTTCATGAACGAGGTCGCGGGCCTCTGCGAGAAGGTCGGCGCCGACGTGCACCTCGTGCGCAAGGGCGTCGGCAGCGACGACCGCATCGGAGCGAAATTCCTGCATGCTGGGCCGGGCTACGGCGGCTCGTGCTTCCCGAAGGACGTCGTGGCGCTGGTGCACACCGGGCGCGAGCACGGCGTCGAGCTCGAGCTCGCGAGCGCGACCGATCGCGTCAACCACCGCCACAAGGGCACGCTCGCCCGCAAGCTGAAGCAGGTGCACTTCGAGGGCGATCTGCGCGGCAAACGCGTGGCCATCTGGGGTCTCGCCTTCAAGCCCCGCACCGACGACGTGCGCGAGAGCCCGGCCCTGCAGCTCATCGACGTGCTGCTCGGCGAGGGCGCCGAGGTGCGCGCGCACGATCCCGAGGCGATGGCTAGCGTGCGCGCTCTCTACGGCGAGCGGGTCACGCTCTGCGATGATGCCTATGACGCGGCCGACGGCGCCGACGCCCTCGTGCTCGTCACCGAGTGGCGCCAATACCAGAACCCCGATTTTGCGCGCCTGAAGTCACTCTTGCGCCGGCCGCTGCTCGTCGACGGCCGCAACGTCTGGTCGGGCTACGGCCTGCGCAAGCAAGGCTTCGTGTACGACGGGATCGGCGTCCGCGGCAGCTGAGCCGCTCGGGGTGTGAGCGGCGCTCTCGTGGTCGCGCACGGTGCTCCGATGCTCACGGACATGAGTCCGCTGCGCTTCGGTGCTCGAGTCCGCCTAGGCCCGTCCGAGCGCGTCGAGGCTCTCGGACAGGAGAAACCCTTCGAGCTCCTCGACGTCGACGAAGCGGATCCCGGACGTCGGACCATCGCACCACATGGTGCGCGCGCGTACCCGAACCGGCAGCTCGCCCGGCAGGTCGAGCTCGACCCAGAACACCATCGGCAGCTCGTCGCCCACCGGAGTCGCGAGTCGCGCCCCCGTGCGGCTCAGCTCGAGGAGCGGGTAGGTCGTCGGACGTCCGTTGCGAAACACCCGCGCAACGAGGGCGGTGGTCAGCCGGTCCTCGTGGCGGCGGTCCTCTTGCGTCTCGGGGCTCATGTGGGTGATCGTAGGATACGTCCGGCCCCGTGCGCGGGCGAGAAACGCGCGAAAAAGACTCGCCCTCGCGCGGCCTTCGACTATAAGCCCTCCTCCCATGCCTCAGAAGCCCATCGTCCGTCGTCGTCAGAAGGCTCGCCGCTCCAAGCAGCTCGCGCAGTGGCGCGAGAAGCAGGCTCAGGAGCAGACCCCGGCTGCAGCGCCTGCCAAGGCCTCCAAGTCCGCGAAGTGAGCCCTCGAGAGGCCGCGCTCTCGCGAGCGATAGCCTCTCTTCGTCGTCGACTCGTCGTTTCCTCGGCCGCTCTGCTCGCTCAGCGCGGCCGATTCGGCATTCCATCGATGCGCGACGCGCCTGGGCGAAGGTCGAGCGTCCGCTCCTCCGTGACGACGAGATCCACGGCCACGTCCGTCTCGAGATCGGGTAGCTCGGGCGCGAGCTGAAAGTCGTAGACCACCGTGACGGCGAGCGCGGGCGGTCGCAAGAGGGGCAGCGTTCGGTCGTAGTACCCCGCGCCGTACCCGAGCCGATGCCCCCGTGCGTCGGCGGCGAGCGCGGGGACCAACACGACGTCGAGGTCGAGGGTCGTCGACGCGTCGGCGGGCGGCTCGGCGAAGCCGCGGCCCCGCTCCTCGAGCGCGGTGAGGTCGGGGACCCAGGCGAAGGCGAGCGGCGCCCCCGGTTCGTCGATGCGCGGGAAGGCGAGGCGCTTGCCGGATGCGACGAGGGTTGCATAGAGCGCGCGGAGATCGACCTCCTTCTGCCGCTCGATGGGCCAGAAGACGCCAAGGCGCTCAGCGCGCGCGACCTCGGGCAACCCGCCGAGCCGCTCCGCGAGGCGCACGGATCGCTCGGAGAGCGCGCTCGTGGCCATGGCGCCCCGCACGGCCCGCGCCCGCTTGCGTATCTGCACCTTGGCGCGCTCGCGCATCCACCGCTCCGTGTCGTCCATCGCGTCCCCTCTCGACGATCCTCGCTACCCGACGCGTGACCCCGTCGCCTTGGCGCGCAGGCGCGCGGCGAGCCGGGTCTTGCGCGACTCTTTGCGGACCTCGGCGAGCGCGAGCCCGAGCGCTCGGGGATGCGCCACCAGGATGACGAGGCGCTTGCCGCGCGTGACCGCGGTGTAGATGAGGTTGCGCGAGAGCATCACGAAGTGCTGCGTCAGGATCGGCACGATCACGCACGGATACTCGCTGCCCTGGCTCTTGTGGATGCTCGTCGCGTAGGCGAGCGAGAGCTCGTCGAGGTCGGTGTCGCCGTACGCGACCTCGCGGTCGTCGAAGCGGACGAAGAGGCGCGACTCCGAGAGAACGATCGAAGCGACACGGCCGACGTCCCCGTTCCAGACCTCGCGATCGTAGTCGTTGCGGAGCTGCATCACCTTGTCGCCGACGCGGAACACGCGCGCGCCGCGCCTCACCTCGGCGAGCCCCTCGCGCGGCGGGTTGAGCTCGGCTTGCAAGAGCTCGTTCAGCGCGACCGCTCCCATCGGCCCGCGCTGCATCGGCGTCAGCACCTGAACGTCGTCCACCGGATCGAGCCCAAAGCCACGCGGAATGCGCGAGGTGACGAGCTCCTTCACCACGTCGAGGGCCTCTTCGGGCGTTCGCCGATCGAGCACGTAGAACTGCTCGCCCTTGCCCTCCGCGCCCACCGGGATCTCGCCCTCGTGGATGCGGTGTGCGTTCGCGACGATCGAGCTCCCCTCGGCTTGGCGGAAGATGCGCTGCAGCCTCATCGTCGGCACGCAGCCGGAATCGATGACGTCGCGCAGGAAGGCGCCTGGCCCTACCGACGGGAGCTGGTCTACGTCGCCCACGAGGATGAGCCGCGCGTGGTCGGGGAGCGCCTGCAAGAGGGAATCGGCGAGCTCGAGCGGCACCATCGAGGTCTCGTCGACGATGAGCGCGCCGACCTCGAGGGGATCGAGCTTGTTCGCCTGGAACGCGCCCGTCTTCGGATCGAACTCGAGCAACCGATGGAGCGTCAGGGCGTCGCGGCCCGTCGCTTCGGACAGCCGCTTCGCGGCGCGGCCGGTGGGCGCCGCGAGCGCGACGCGCAGGCGTGCGAGATCGAACAGGGTCAGGATGGCGCGCACGATGGTGGTCTTGCCGACGCCAGGGCCGCCGGTGACGACGAGCACCTTGCTCGCGGCCGCGGCGGCGATCGCGGAGCGCTGCGTCTCGTCGAGCTCGAGGCCGGTCGCCTTCTGGAACTCGGTCACGGCGCGCGCGACGTCGTCGAGTCGACGCGCATCTCCGAGGAGCCCGAGCAGCCGCTCGGCCGTGCGCTCCTCGGCGCCGTGGAGCTCGGGCGTGTAGAGCGCCTCGCCCTCGCGCACGACCCGCTTCTCGGCCACCAGGACCTCGAGCGCACGCAGGACGGCGTCGGGCTCACCCTCGAGCAGCTCACACGTCGCCGCGATGAGCTCCTCTTGCTCGGCGAGGACGTGCCCGCGCTCGGAGAACTGGTGCAGTGCATGGAGCACGCCCGCCTGCGCGCGCTCCGGCGAGTCGGCCGGGATCCCGATGCTGCGCGCGATTTGATCGGCGGTCTTGAAGCCGACGCCCCAGACGTCGAGCGCGAGGCGGTAGGGAGACTGCGAGACCACCGCCATCGCCTTTGGTCCGAAGCGCTTGTAGATGCGCGTGGCGAGCGCGGGCGACGCGCCGTGGGACTGGAGGAAGACCATGATCGCGCCGACCTGGCGGTGGTCAGCCCACGCGCGCGCGATCGCGTCGACGCGCCTCTTGCCGAGCCCCGACACCTCGCGCAGCCGCTGCGGCGAACGGTCGAGCACCTCGAGCGTCGCCTCGCCGAAGGCCGCGACGATCCGCTTCGCATACGCGGGCCCGATCCCGGGGACGAGCCCCGACGCGAGGTAGCGCTCGACCCCGTCGAGTGTAGAGGGCGCGAGGACGAGCAGCGTGTCGGCCTTGAATTGCTTGCCGTGGCGCGGATCGTCATAGCGCTTGCCGGTCGCCCGGATCCGCGCGCCTGGCGGAGCGGCCGGCAACACGCCGATGACGGTCTCGGGCTCGGCCTGCCCCTTGACGCGCACCCGCAACACCCGAAAGCCCGTCGTCTCGCTCTCGTACGTGACGTGCGTCACCTCGCCCTCGAGCAAGCCCTCGACACGGCGTGGTCGCTCGGATGGGAGCGGGAGGGACTTCTGGTCGGAAGGTGGCACGGGGAAGAGCCAAGGGTGCGGCGCGCGCCGACTCTTCTACTTGAGCGGACGTACAGGTAAAGGCAAAATGCTCGGACGGTGAGCCACGAATTTCGTCACCACGAGCGCTGCGCGTGCGGCTCCTCCATGTCGTCGTACGCAGCCGAAGGGGCCTCGCCGTTCGTGCTCGAGGGCACGCGGCGGGTCTACGAGCGCCCGCGGCCGTTCCGGGTCGAGCACATCGCGCTCGACCTCGATCTCGACCACCCCGCGCGCTCGCTCGCTGGCGAGGCGGAGCTTCATTTCGAGCGAAGCGACCCTGGCGCGACCGAGCTCGCCCTCGACGCCGTCGCCTTCGAGATCGAGGAGGTCCTCCTGCGGGCGGGGCGGGCTCGACCCTCGCGTGCGCGCTGGGAGTATGACGGCGAGACGCTGCGCGTCGCCGTGCCGTCCGGCGTCCGAGCGGGCGCGGTGAGGGTGCGCTACCGGGCGACGCCCCGCCGCGGCATGTACTTCCTCGCGCCAGACGGCGAGGTCCCCGACCGACCGATCCAGATCTGGACGCAGTGCCAGGACGAAGACGCCCGCCACCTCTTCCCGTGCCATGACAAGCCGCACGTGCGGCAGACCTTCGACGTGCGAGTGCGCGTGCCCCGTGGGCTCGTCGCGCTGTCGAACGGTGAGCGCCTCTCGACGGCCTCGAGCGAGCGGCAGGGTCGGTTTCACTTCCGCATGCGCGAGGCGATGCCGAGCTACCTGTTCACGCTCGTTGCCGGCAGCTTCGTCACGCTGGACGGCGGCAAGGTCGGCGAGGTCCCCCTCACGTACCTCGTCCCGCCCGGTCGCGAAGAGGACGGTCGCCGCACCTTCGCGCGCACGCCCGAGATGGTGGCGCTCTTCGGGCGGCTGACGGGCATCGACTACCCGTGGTCAAAGTACGCCCAGGTGGTCGTCAGCGACTTCATCTTCGGTGGGATGGAGAACACGAGCGCGACCACGATGTACGAGCACGTGCTCATCGACGAGCGCGCCGCCATCGACATCACGAGCGAGGGCCTCATCGCGCACGAGCTCGCCCACCAGTGGTTTGGAGATCTCGTCACCTGCCGCGACTGGTCGCACGCCTGGCTGAACGAAGGCTTCGCGACGTACCTCGAGCACGTGTGGCAGGAGCACGCCCACGGGCGCGACGAGTACGAGCACGGCCTCCGCGGCGACCTGCAGGCCTACCTCGCCGAGGCGGAAGGTCGCTACTGTCGCCCGATCGTGTGCCAGGACTACGAGGTCCCGATCGATATCTTCGACCGGCACCTCTACGAAA
Organism: Deltaproteobacteria bacterium; assembly: GCA_016875405.1. Classification (GTDB taxonomy): domain Bacteria; phylum Myxococcota_A; class Polyangia; order Polyangiales; family Polyangiaceae; genus SYFR01. The sequence goes on from VGRJ01000010.1 coordinate 7,154, forward strand.
AGGGCGGCCTCGTCTTGCACTCCCTGCGCCTCGAGCTCGGCGACGAGGCGTTCTGGGAGGGGACGCGGCGCTACCTCGCGCGGCATGGTGCCGGCGAGGTCGAGACGCGCGATCTCCAGCGCGCGCACGAGTCGGTCCACGGCCGCGGTCTCGAGGGATTCTTCGACCAGGCGCTGCTCCGTCCGGGGCACCCGCGGCTCGCCGTCGAGCTCGCGTACGAGGCAGGCGCTCTGCTCGTCACCGTGCGCCAGACGCTCGACGGGCAGGGGCCGACTCGAGAGCGCCCGTTCATCGTCGAGCTCGAGCTCGACGTCGCGGAGCGCGGCGCTCGCAAGCCACGGCGCGTGGTGCGACGTGTCGAGGAGACGACTCAGACCTTCGTCGTGCCGGTCGCCGAGCGCCCTCGCTACGTCGTCGTCGACCCGCGGCTGCGCGTGATCGGCAGCGTGCGCGTCAAGGCGCCGCTCGATTTCCTCCGCGACCAACTCGCCTCGGCACCGACCGCCCTTGGGCGCACCCTTGCGGCCGCCGAGCTCGCGCGCCGCGACGACTTGGCGTCGATCAAGGCGCTGGCGGAGTGTCTTGCCCGCCCGCGCGAGTTCTGGGGCGTGCGCGCGACCGCCGCGGCGTCGCTCGGCACGGCGCGCTCCGAAGCGGCGCTCGAGGCGCTGCTCGCGGCCCGCCACACGCGTCACCCGAAGGTGCGCCGGGCCGTGATTCAGGCCCTCGGCGAGTTCCGAACCAAGGAGGCCGCCGACGCGCTCGCCGAGGTCGTCGCGACCGACGAGAGCTACCTCGTGGTCGCGTCCGCGTGCCGCGCGCTCGGCGCGACCCGTCGCCCCGAGGCTTTCGACATCCTCGTCGCAGCGCTCGGCCGAAGCTCCTGGGCCGAGGTCGTGCGCTCGGGCGCGCTCGCGGGGCTCGCGCGGCTCCGCGATGAGCGTGCGACCCCGTTGCTCATCGAGGAGACGCGCTACGGCCGACCGAACCGAAGCCGAAGGGCAGCCATCGCGGCGCTCGCCGAGCTCGCCCCGACCCGAACGACGCGGGAGCGTCTCGAGGAGCTGCTCGACGACGCGGACCCCTACCTCCGAGTCGACGTCGTCGAGGCGCTGTCGTCGATGGGAGATGCGGCGGCGCGTGGCGCGCTCCGCGCGAGGCTCGGTCGCGACCACGACGGCCGAGTGCGACGCCGCATTCGTGAGGCGCTGCGCGATCTCGGGGGGCGAGGCAAGCGCGAGCTGAAGGAGGTCCGCGCCGAGCTCGACGAGCTTCGCCGCGAGCACGAGCAGCTGAAGGCTCGCCTCGTGCGCCTCGAGGAGCGCGGCAAGCCGAGCCCCAACAAGAATCAGAGAAGTAGCCCATGACCAGCGAAGAGACGCCTGTCCTCGTCGAGCGCCGCGGCGCCATCGGCATCCTCACCATCGATCGCGACGCCCGCTTGAACGCGCTCTCTCGCGCCACGCTCTTGGCTCTCGGCCGGCTCGGCCGCGAGCTCGTCCTCGATCCGACGGTGCGCGCCATCATCGTCACCGGCGCCGGGTCCCGAGCCTTCTGCGCAGGCGCCGATCTCAAGGAGCGGCAAGGCTTCACGCTCGATGACGTGCGCGTGCAGGTCGGCCTCTACCGAAGCGAGCTCGGCGTCCTCGATCGCAGCCCGAAGCCCGTCGTGGCGGCGCTGAATGGCGTCGCGCTCGGTGGCGGCCTCGAGCTCGCGCTCGTGTGCGACATGCGCGTCGCCGCCCATCACGCGGTGCTGGCACTCCCGGAGACCTCGCTCGGCATCATCCCGGGAGCGGGCGGGACGCAGCGGCTCGCCCGCGTCGTCGGTGAAGGGCGCGCGGTCGAGATGATCACGCTCGGGCGCCGCCTCTCGGCCGACGAGGCGCTGTCGTGGGGCCTCGTGAACCATGTGGTGCCCGAGGGCGCCGACCTGCTCGAGGCCACCCTCGCGTGGCTCGCACCGATCGCGAACGGCGCGCCGATCGCTCAGCGCGCCGCCCTGCAGGCGATTCGCGCTTCGTTCGAGGTTCCCCTCGAGCGCGGGCTCGAGCTCGAGAGCGTCTACTACGAAGAGACGCTTCGGTCGAAGGACCGGACCGAGGCGCTCGCCGCGTTCGCCGAGAAGCGGAAGCCCGTCTTCTGCGGTGAGTAGTCCGACGGACGACGCGACCGACGCTCGGATTGTAGCGCCCGCGTCCGCGACGCGCGCGTCGATCCACGGTATGAGGTCCGCATGGTTCAGAGGACGGCTCGACGCGCTCGGTGCGCCTGGCTCGCGCTCGCCGCCCTCGTCGGGTGCGGGGAGCGCTCGGGTCCCGCGGCTGCGGCGTCGGCCTCGGCGTCGGTCGAGGCGCCGCTCGAGCCGCCCGGCAAGCGACGGGTGATCTCGATCGTCGACGACCTCGGGTGGTGCGACATCGACCACCGTGGCTTGCTCCTCGACCTGGGCTCAGACGGAGTCACCGGGCGCACGGGCGATGTCGCCGCCGTACCCCGCGGGGTCGTCGCCGCCGAGCACGAGGGGGCGACATGGGCGCGCATCTACGACCCGAAGCTCACGCTGTCCTTCCACCAGGCCTACGCCGCGCAAGTGTTCATCGCGCTTCGGGCTCGAGGGAAAGACGCTCGCAAAGCCGAGATTTATTTGGACGACGTGCCGATCGGACAGGTCTCGCTCTCGAAGGACGCCAAGGTCCTCCAGACCTCGACGACCCGCTTGCCCATCGACGAGGGGCTTCACCAGGTGACGATTCGCTTCCGTGGGGCCGCCGGCTCCGACGAGGAGCCGTTCGCCGAGCTCGATTGGGTCCGCATCGCCGTTCCAGACGAGCTGTCGCGAAGCTACGGCGCGCCGACGCTGATCGACGTCCGCGCTCCCGCGGCACAGCTCGGAGGGATCCCTCGCCGCGGTCTTGCGCTGCGCGCTCCGACGTCCCTCGCCTGTACGCTCCGCGTGCCGGAAGGAGCCTCTTTCCACACGAGTGTCGGCATGATGGGTGGAGGCAAGGCGACCGCAACCGTGGCGCTGCGTGAAGACGGGGCCGAGCCCATCGAGCTCCGTCGCCTCGACGTCGCGGGTGGGAATGACGCGCGGTGGGAGGACGTGGAGCTCTCGCTCGCGCCGTACGCGGGTCGGATCGTGCGCCTCGAGCTCACGGCGCTCGACACCTCGGGGACGGGGCGGCTGCTCTTCGGCGATCCGTCGGTGTTCGTGGAAGGACGCGCGGCGACCGAGCCTGTCCGTGCGACAGCGGCCGTCATCGTCGTCCTCGACGGCGTCGAGCGGGCTGACCTTCCGCCATGGCGCGACGATGCTCCCCACGCCCCGAACCTGAAGCACCTTGCGGCGACGGCCGCGGTCTTCGAGGACCATCGCGGCTCGACGACGCTCGTGAACGGGGCGCTCGCGTCGCTGCTCACCGGGCTCGCTCCCAGGTCGCACGGCCTCGTCGACGGAGGCGCGCGCCTGCCCAAAGGGGTGACGACGCTCGGCGACGTCGCACGCGAGGGCAGCGTCCGCGCCGCGATGTTCACGGGCGTTCCGACGACGTTTGCAGCGTATGGCTTCGACCGTCACTGGGAGTCCTTCCGCGCGTTCCCGCCGAACGAGGGGCGCCCGGCGTCGGCCCCGATCGACGCAGCCGCAGCATGGCTCTCCGAGGTCGGCACCAAGTCGACCGACGCGCGGCCCATGCTCGCCGTCGTGCACGCGCGCGGCGGGCACCCCCCGTGGGACGTGACCCCGGCCGAGGCCGCGAAGCTCCCACCGCAGAAGTACTCCGGCGCGATGCGCGCTCGCGATGCCGCGCAGGCCATTGCCGCGCTGCAGGGGAAGTTCTCGCGCCTTGCACCGGCCGACGAGGAGCGCCTCAGGGCGATGCATTTTGCCGCGCTCTACGGCGAGGATGCGGCCATCGGACGCCTCGTCCGCAAGCTTCAGGAGTCGGGCCTCTGGGACAGCACGCTGCTCGTCGTCACCGCCGACGTGTCGTCCGCGATGCGCACGCTCTTCGCCGACGCCGCGCCGCTTAGCGAGGATGCGCTCGCGTTGCCGCTCTACGTCCACTTCCCCGGCAGTTCACCGACGCCGCAGCGCGTGCGCCGCGACACCGACTCTGCCGATGTCGCGCGGACCATCCTCGCCGCGCTCGGTCTGAAGCCGCCGCAGGATCTCGGAGGGCGCGATCTCGCCGCGATTGCCGCCTCACCCGAAGAGGAGCCTTACCACCTGCGCGTCGCACATTCCGAGGACGGCTACGCCGCGCGCTGGGGCGACTTCGTCCTCTACGGCAAGCTCGATGGGCGTCGCCCGACGCTCTGCGATCTCGTGCGCGATCCATCCTGCGCCTACGACCACACACACGCGCGCCCGATCGTCGCGCACGCGCTCTCGCGGCGGCACGTCGCGGTCGAGCTCGCGGCTCCGCGTGCGCCCGAGCGGGAGCTGCTCTCACTCGACACCGACAGCGCGGCTGCCCTCAAGGTCTGGGGCGTCCCCTGAGCGTACGAGGATGCGGCGTTGCGGTCGCGTGAGGCCTGACTTACGCCCGCCCTCATGGTGACGCGACGGCGAGGCTTCGGCGAGAGCGCCGCGGGGCTCTTCGACCACCGCGCAAGACGCGACGCGCCGCTCGCCGAGCGCGTGCGCCCCCGTGTGCTCTCCGACGTCGTCGGTCACGAGGCTCTGCTCGGTCCGGAAGGGCCGCTCGGCCGCGCCATCGCGGCCGACAGGCTCCCGAGCATGATCCTGTGGGGGCCGCCCGGCGCAGGAAAAACAACGCTCGCCCAGGTGATCGCCGCGAGCACGCGCGCCACCTTCGTGCCGTTCAGCGCGGTGCTCCATGGAGTCGCCGAGGTCCGCGCGATCGTGGAGCAGGCGCGCGAGCGGCGGCTCGTCGGCGGCGGCCCGACGCTGCTCTTCGTCGACGAGATCCACCGCTTCAACAAGGCGCAGCAGGACGCCTTTCTGCCCCACGTCGAGGACGGGACGGTGACGCTCATCGGCGCCACGACCGACAACCCGTCCTTTGCCCTCGTTGCGCCGCTCCTCTCGCGGGCCACGGTCTTTCGGCTCGAGCCGATTGGCCCCGACGCGCTCGAGCGCATGCTGCGCCGCGCGGTCGACCACCCGGATGGACTCGCGCGCTCGATCGCGGTGGCCGACGAGGTGCTCGCCGCGATCGCCGAGATCGCGCGAGGGGACGGTCGTCGCTCGCTGAACCTCCTCGAGGTCGCCGCTGAGCACGCCGCGCGCGCCGGCAAGTCGGCTGTCGAGCTCACCGACGTGACGGACCTCGCGGGCCATCGCACCCTCCTCTACGACAAGGCGGGTGAGGAGCACTACAACGTCTCGAGCGCCTTCATCAAATCGATGCGCGGCTCCGACCCCGACGCCGCGGTCTACTGGATGATGCGGATGGTCGAGGCGGGGGATGACCCGCTCTTCGTCCTGCGACGCATGATCATCTTCGCGAGCGAAGACGTCGGGCTCGCCGATCCGCGCGCCCTCGAGCTCACGGTCGCGGCCGACGCCGCGTTTCGGCGGCTCGGGCTGCCCGAGGGCCTCTACCCCATGGCCGAGGCAGCCCTCTATCTCGCCTGCGCGCCCAAGTCGAACGCCGCCAACCTCGCGTGGCATCGGGCGAAGGAGCGCATCGCGGCAACCGGCGCGCTCCCCGTGCCTCTTCACCTCCGAAACGCGCCGACCAAGCTCTTGAAGGAGCACGGCTATGGCGCGGGCTACCGCTACGCGCACGACGAGCCGGACGGCGTCGCTCGCGGGGCCACGTATCTTCCCGACGAGCTCGTGGGGGAGCGCTTCTACGAGCCGACCTCGCGCGGCCTCGAGGGGCGGATCGGCGAGTGGCTGAAGAAGCTGCGTGACGACGAGGGCTGACGGGGCTCGGCGCCGTCAGGGCTGCGGCCTGGGCGGGAGCTTCTTCACCTCGTCGCGGATGGCGCGACCGAGAAAGCCCGCGTCGTCGAGCGACCCGCGCGCGACCTTCACCTTGAGAACGAGCGCCGGGGCGCCCGTGCTCGAGACGTCGGTGGTTGCGACGATCGGCGTCTTACCGCCGTTGGGCATTCGCTCGAGCGCCTCGAAGAGCCGGGTCGCGGGGTCGAGGATCTCGGCCGGGGCGAACACGAGCAGGGGTCGCAGCGCCTCGAACATGCCCAACGTCCCACGGAGCGTCGAGTAGGCCGCCGACCGGTGGGCCTCCCGACGAACCGGCTCGAGCGTGGGGGACGCAGCGACCGAGTCCGGCCCGAGCTTGTTCGCCTTCGTCTTCACCATCAAGTCGACGAGCTTGTCGCGGTCGGCGGCGAGCCCGACGAAGAAGCGCTTGCCGTCCGGCACGAGCAAGAGGTGGAGCGAGACCGACGTGAGCTTCGCCTTCTTCGGGCCGTCTGCCTCGGGCGCCCCGTCGGTTTGCTTGACGTCTGTCAAGAGCGCTATCGGGTCCTCGATGCCATCGATGCGCACCTCGATGTCGAGCGCACCGGCCCCGAGCGCGGCGGGTGCGCGCACGAGCTTCACGGTGGGCAGGTAGCGGGCGTCGTTCTTCATCTCGCCCTTCATCCAGGCTTGCACCGCCGGGCGGTTGTACGCGGCGACGAGGTCCTTCAGCCACGCGGCGGTCGCGCGCGAGTCCGACTCGACGCCTGTGAGCAAGTAGCCGACGAAGGCGTTGATGCCGTCCTGAAGCGTGACGATCGCCCCTGGGCTCCCGAAGCTGCCCGACGACGACATCGAGCCGGCGTAGTCGGTGCCCGTCGAGCGGAGCAGCGCGGCGATCGCCTTCCGGTCGGCGGGGGTCGCGAAGCCGACGTGCGTCAGCTTCCCCTCGACGAGCCCGCGCGCCAACCGGAGGACGCCCTGGTACGGAGCGAGGTCGAGCCCGGTCGAATACGATCCGGTCGCCGCGCTCGCCGGCGCGCCGAGGAAGACGTAGGGGATCTTGGGTTGCCCCGATGGCGCATCGAGCAATCGACTGACGACCCATGATTTTCGCCCCGCGAAGGTCGCCTTCAGCGTGAGCTGGAGCCCGTCGCCCGGCGTGAGATCTCCGTCGACATCGAAGCTGTCCAGATCCGCGAGGAGGAAGCCTGCCTCATCGCCGAGGGCCGAGGCCGCCTCCATCAACGCATTGTCGAAGGCCGGCACGCCGATCTTCTCGTTTGCCGCGAGGAGCGGCAGCACCTTCGCCTTCATCGCGAGCGCTGGCCCGACCCGATCGAGGAGCTTTCGGAGGCGCACCTCCGCGTGGAGCTCGCCGCCGCCTAGCTCGCGCTTGGGGAGCGACGTCGCGAGGTACGGACCGAGCGCGTCGAGCGATGCGGTGTCCGCTCCGCACACGAGCCGCACGGGGGCTTGGCCTGCGGCTTCGAAGAGCGCGCACGGCGGCGTCGTGCTGTATTCGGATGCGGCGAGCCCGTACCCGCCGTCTGCGCGACGAATGGGCTTTCGCTTGAATGCCGCGAGCGCGCGCGGCAGCGAGTGGATCCCGATCGACACCGCCGCGTACGCGTCGCCTCGCCCGCTCAACGGGTCGACGGCCATGGCCCCGTCGAGCGGAGACGCCCAGTCGAGCGTCGCCGCGAACGCCGCGGCGTCGACGCCCTCGCCTAAGCCGCCTTCGAGGGCCTTCACGCCGAAGGTGCGCAGCGCCTCGTCGAGGAGATCCCGCGTCACGCCGACCTCGGCGCTCACCGACACAAGGGTCCGCAGCGGATCGCGCCAGCGGTAGGTCGCGAACACCTCGCCCATGGCGGCCACCTCGGGCAGGTTGCGCGTCAAGAGCCCTCCACCGCCGGGCAGTGGAGCCGCCGGGGTCGGTGACGGCGCGGCCTGGGTCAAGGTCGCGGTAGCGGGCACGCGCGCCTCCGGAGCCGCGGCGCCGCAGCCGGTGACGAGGAGCGCGAAGAGCGGCGCGAGGGCGGTGCGTCGAGCGTGAGCCATGTCACCTCTTACACCCGAGCCCCAGCGGCGGTCGAGGGCACGCGGGTGTCGGCCGCCGCGCATGCGCCACGGCGATTCGCTCGACGGATGAACCGTGCTACGCGCCTCGACGCGCATGACGCAAATCCCTGAGCCTCGCGGCCTCCTGGCCACGCTGAACGCGCCTCAGGCCGAGGCGGTCGCGCACGTCGACGGGCCAATCATCGTCTTCGCGGGCGCGGGCAGCGGCAAGACGCGCGTCATCACTTACCGGATCGCCAACCTCGTCCTCTGCCATCGCGTCCCACCCTTCGCGATCCTCGCGGTCACCTTCACGAACAAGGCCGCCGGCGAGATGCGGGCCCGCCTCGACGCGCTGCTCGGCCCCGACCTCACGCGCGAGCTCTGGATCGGGACGTTTCACGCCGTCTGCGTTCGGCTCCTGCGTCGCTACCACGCGCGCGCGGGCCTCGGCGAGCGGTTCGTCATCTACGACGAGGCCGACCAGAAGGCGCTCATGAAGCGTGTCCTCCGGGACCTGAAGCTCGACGAGAAGCGCTTCCCGCCGCAGCAGGTTTTGTCGCGCATTCACGCCGAGAAGCAGGAGGGTCGCGGCCCCGACGACATGTCGACGAGCAGCTACGTCGACGAGATCACCCACCGCTGCTTCGTCGAGTACCAGCGTCGGCTCGCCTCCGCGAACGCCGTCGATTTCGAGGACCTCCTGCTGCACGCGCTCCGCGTCGCCGAGTCCGCGAGCCCCGAGGGCGAGCACCTGCGCGAGCGCTTTCGTCACGTCCTCGTCGACGAGTTTCAGGACACCAACGTCGTTCAATACCGCCTGGTGCGCGCCCTCTCTCGAAACCGGCGCAACATCTGCGTCGTCGGCGACGATGACCAGAGCATCTACCGCTGGCGCGGCGCCGACATCCGAAACATTCGCGGCTTCACGAGCGACTACCCCGACGCGCGCCTCATCAAGCTCGAGCAGAACTACCGCTCGACCGCCAACGTCGTCACCGCGGCGCTCGGCGTGATCAAGCCCTCGCGCGAGCGGCAGCCAAAGGAGCTCTGGACCGCCAACGAGCACGGTGAGCCAATCGCCGTCGTCCACTGCGCGAACGAGCGCGACGAGGCCGGGTATGTGGTCGAGGCGGTCCGAGAGGCGCTCGCGCGCGGCGCGTCGGCGCGCGAGCTCGCCGTGTTCTTCCGGGTGCACGCCCAGTCCCGTGTTCTCGAGGAGGCGATGCGCGCCGAGGGGATCCCCTACCAAATCGTCGGTGGGACGCGGTTCTTCGACCGCGCCGAGGTGAAGGATCTCGTCTCGTACCTTCGCCTCATCGCGAACCCCCGGAGCGACGTCGATCTCTTGCGCATCGTCAACGTCCCCGCGCGGAAGCTCGGTCCGAAGACGATCGAGCGGCTCGCTGCGGTCGCCGACGCCGATGGCGCCTCGGCCTTCGACGCCATCCCGGTGCTGTGTCGCGCGCCCGACACGCCGCGCGCGGCACGACAGGCGCTCCTCGCGTTTCACGAGATGATCACGGCCTTCGTGCGGGCGGCCGAGACGGCTCCGCCTCGGACGCTGGCCGAGGCGGTCTTGAAGGAGAGCGGCTACGGCGAGTGGCTGCGGACCCAAGATTCTGCCGAAGCCGACGCGCGCCTCGACAACCTCCACGAGCTCATCGGTGCGATCGGCGACTACGAAGAGGAGGCCCGCGACGCCGGCGAGACACCCACGCTGTCCGAGTACCTCGCGCGCATCACGCTCCAGGCCGCGGCGGACACCATCACCGAGCTTCCACGGGTGCCGATGATGACCGTGCACGCCGCGAAGGGGCTCGAGTTCGAGGAGGTGTGGATCACCGGCCTCGAGGAGCAGCTCTTCCCGCTGCGCGGACAGACCTACGAAGAGGCCGACGAGCTCGAGGAGGAGCGCCGCCTCGCCTACGTCGCGGTCACGCGCGCGCGGAAGCGCCTCACGATGACGCACGCCAACACCCGGACGCTCTACGGGCGCCTTCGCTATTGCGAGCCGAGCCGCTTCTTGCACGATCTGCCGCCCGCCACGCAACGCCGCCTCGCGACGCGCACCTTCGGCGAGATCGCGCGTGGCTTCACCCTCCAGGGGACCCGGAGCGACGGCGGACTGCCGGGTCGTCGCGGCTTCGAGGACGACGACGTCGGGTTCGAGGGGGCTCGTCGCTTCGGGGCCGCAGTCGGCCGACAGAGCCAAGCCCCGGCGCCGCGGCGTGACGCGGGCGAGCGCTACATCGAGCGCGACGATGACGTCGATCGCCACGACGACGCGGTCGGAGAGGAGGCACCGGTCGTCCGCAAGGGCGCGCACGTCCGGCACCCGAAGTTCGGGATTGGCCAGGTGCTCGCCGTCGGGGGAGGCCCGGACCCTACCGTGACCGTTCGCTTCCCAGGCGCAGGTCCGAAGCAAATCAAGGCGAGTTTCCTCACGCCTGTCTGACCGCCCCTCGCCACCGCCGAAACGTTGGCTCCCCGCGCGACCCCGGACCTATCATGTTCGCGATGTCCATCGCGTCTGAATCCTCGCTTCGGCTCGCCCTCCCCAAGGGTCGGATGCAGCAAGGCGTGGTCGCGCTCCTCGAGGAAGCCGGGATCGGCGTCCGGCTGAGCGAGCGTGGCTACCGCCCGAAGGTGAACCTCCCCGACACGACCACCAAGGTTCTAAAGCCGCAGAACATCATCGAGATGCTGCACGCCGGCTCGCGCGACGTGGGTTTCGCGGGGCTCGACTGGGTGCGTGAGCTCGGGGCCGAGCTCGTCGAGCTATGCGACACGGGCCTCGACCCGGTCCAGATCGTCGCGGCGGCGCCGAAGACGCTGCTCGTCGACGGCGCCCTGCCGAAGCGCCGCATCGTGGTCGCCTCCGAGTACGAGCGGCTCTCCCGCGGCTGGATCGCCGAGCAGTCGCTCGACGCGCATTTTCTCCGCTCATACGGCGCCACCGAGGTGTTCCCGCCCGAGGACGCGGACTGCATCGTCGACAACACGGCGACGGGCTCGACGCTCCGCGAGAACGGGCTCGTCATCGTCGGCGAGGTGATGCGCTCGTCGACCCGACTCTTCGCGAACCCCCGCGCGCTCGACGTGCCTCACAAGCGAAGCGCGATCGAGGGGCTCGAGCTCGTCGTGAACTCGGTGCTCGAGGCGCGCAAGCGCGTGATGCTCGAGGTCAACGTCGCCGCCTCGAACTTGGCCGGCCTCGTCGCGGCGCTCCCGTGCATGCGGCAGCCGACCGTGTCGCCACTCTCTGGAGGCGAAGCGTTCGCGGTGAAGGCGGCGGTGCCGCGAGACACTCTCCCGACGCTCATCCCCGAGCTCAAGGCGCGCGGCGGGACGGACATCGTCGTCTCGAAGCTCACCCAGATCGTCGCCTGAGCGAGTTCCCCGCATGGCGATCGTACCGAACCCCGCCGTCGCGTCCAACGCGGCCTACGCGGTCCCGAAGCATCCCGCGCCGATCGAGCTGAAGCTCGACGCGAACGAAGGGGCCCCACCGCCCGCCGACGTGCTCGCGGCGCTCGCGTCGGCCGAGGTGCTCCGCCGCTATCCGGACGCGCGTGCGCTCGAGGCCACACTCGCCGCGCGGCTCGGCGTCCCCCCGGACCACGTCGTCGTGACGTGCGGGGCCGACGACGCCCTCGACCGTGCGTGCCGCGCGCTGCTCGGCCCTGGCCGCGCCCTCGTCCTGCCGGTACCCACCTTCGAGATGCTGCCGCGCTACGCCGCCGTCGTCGGTGCGCCGATCCGCGAGGTCTCGTGGCCGAATGGCCCATACCCCGTCGAGGCGGTGCTCGCCGCCGTGGACGCCGACACCGCCGCGATCGCCCTCGTCACGCCCAACAACCCCACCGGTGCGCCCATCACGCGCGACGACCTCGCGCACGTCGCACGCGCGGCCCCCGACGTCGCGCTGTTCGTCGACCTCGCGTATGCCGAGTTCGCCGACGACGACCTCACCGATCTCGCGCTGACCATCCCCAACGCCATCGTCTTCCGCACCCTGTCGAAGGCTTGGGGCCTCGCGGGGCTACGCGTCGGCTACGCGGTCGCGCGGCCCGAGCTCGTCCGCTGGATCCGCGCGGCCGGCGGCCCCTACGCGGTGACCACGCCATCGGTCGCGCTCGCGGCCGCCTGGCTCGAGCGCGGTGAGGCGACGATGCGCGCGGGGGTTGCGCAGGTGCGCTCCGAGCGTGAGCGGCTGCGCGGTGTGCTCGAGCGATGCGGCGCGGAGGCGCACCCGTCGCAGGCGAACTTCGTCCTCGCGCGTCCCCGCGATCCGGTGTGGCTGCGCGACGGACTCGCGGGCCTTGGCATCGCGGTCCGCATCTGGCCTGGGCATCCGCGTCTCGATGGGCTCGTCCGCATCACCTGCCCGTCCAACGAGGAGCACTACGCGCGCCTCGAGGCGGCGATCGAGGCGACGCTCGCCCCCGAGGCCCTCCTCTTCGACGTCGATGGCGTCCTCGTCGACGTGACGCGCTCGTACCGCCGGGCGATCGAGGAGACGGCTCGAAGCTTCGGTGTCTCGGTCTCGCACGAGGACATCGCGCGCGCGAAGGCCGCTGGTGATGCAAACAACGACTGGCACCTCACGCATCGGCTGGTCCGAGAGGGCGGCGTCAACGCACCCTTCGAGGAAGTGAAAGCCCGCTTCGAGGCGCTCTATCACGGGGTCGACGGAGCCCCGGGCTTCTCGGCCGAGGAGAGACTGCTCCTCGACCCCGCGTTGCTCGAGCGACTTGCGGCAATGAGGCCGCTCGCCCTCGTCACCGGTCGACCCAGGCGCGACGCCGAAGAGTTCGTGACGCGACACGGACTCGAGCGGCTGTTTGGCGCCGTCGTGTGCATGGAAGACGCCCCGGTGAAGCCCGACCCCGCCCCGGTTCGCGCCGCGCTCGATCGCCTTGGAGTACGCGCAGCCTGGATGGTCGGTGACACGCCCGACGACGTGCGCGCCGCGCGTGGTGCCGGGGTCGTCCCGCTCGGCTTCGGCGGACGCGGCCTCTCCGAAGCGGGCGCGGCCCGCGTGCTCGAAACGCTCCAAGAGCTGGAGGTCCTCTTGCCATGACTCACGTCGTTACGCCCCGCACCGCACGCGTTGCGCGCGCGACCAACGAGACCATCGTCGAGGTCGTCCTCGATCTCGACGGCACGGGCCGCGCGGAGATCGCGACCGGCATCGGCTTCTACGATCACATGTTGACGGCGCTCGCGCGCCACGCGCGCTTCGACCTCGAGCTCCGCTGCAAGGGCGATCTCATCGTCGATGACCATCACACCACCGAGGACTGCGCCCTCGCGCTCGGCCAAGCCCTCGACGAGGCGCTCGGGGATCGACGGGGCATCGAGCGCTTCGGCCACGCGTACGCACCGCTCGACGAAGCGCTCGCTCGGGTGGTCGTCGACCTCTCGGGACGGCCCTGGCCCAAGGTGAACCTCGGCCTCCGTCGCGAGCGGATCGGTGAGATGTCGTGCGAGTGCATCGAGCACGTCTTTCGCTCGCTGGCGATGAGCGTCCGCTGTGCGCTTCACGTCGACGTCCTCGAGGGCGACAACGATCACCACCGGGCGGAGGCGGCCTTCAAGGCTTGCGCGGTCGCGCTACGACGCGCGGTCGCCCGAGGCGGCGGCGCCGACATCCCGAGCACCAAGGGCGTGCTATGACAGACTGGGCGCGATGAAGGTAGCCGTCGTCGACACCGGGACTGCGAACCTCGCGTCGATGCTCGCTGCGCTGCGGCGCCTCGGTGTCTCGACCGAGCTCACGCGTGAGGCGGCGCGCGTCGTCGACGCTCCGCTCGTCGTCTTGCCAGGCGTCGGCGCGTTCGGTGCGGGCATGGGCCGGCTCCGCGAGTGCGGGCTCGTCGATGCGCTCGCTGCGCGCGTCCGCGAGACGCGCCCGCTCCTCGCGGTGTGCCTCGGCCTCCAGATGCTGACGCGCTCGAGCGAGGAGAGCCCTAAGGTCGACGGGATCGGCGTCATCCCGTGCGCCGTCCGTCGCTTCCCGGCCGATGTCGGAGGCTCGCGACTCGTCGTCCCCCAGCTCGGTTGGAACATGGTCGAGCCGCGCCGCGACGCGGTCCTGCTTCAGCCCGGCCACGCCTACTACGCGAACTCGTTCCAACTGCCCGCGATTCCGGACGGCTACTCCGGGGCCGAGAGCGTGCACGGCGTCCGCTTCGTAGCGGCGCTCGAGCGCGGCCCCATCCTCGCCTGCCAGTTCCACCCCGAGCTCTCTGGACCGTGGGGTCATGCGCTCCTCGGGCGTTGGCTCGAGAGGGGGCGAGCGTGCTGACGATGCGGGTCGTCCCGTGTCTCGACGTCGACGGCGGTCGCGTCGTGAAGGGCGTCAAATTCCAGGGTCTCCGCGACGCCGGCGACCCTGCAGAGCGCGCCGCCGCCTACGAAGGGCAGGGCGCCGATGAGCTCGTCGTGCTTGACGTCTCGGCGACGCCCGAGGGCCGCTCCAACGCCACTGACACCGTGCGTCGCGTCCGCGAGGTGCTCGGCATCCCGCTCACCGTCGGCGGTGGCGTTCGTCGATCGGAGGACGCGCGTCGCCTCCTCGACGCGGGCGCCGACAAGGTCGCGGCGAACACGGCGGCGGTCGAGGACCCATCGCTCCTCGACGCGCTCGCCACGACCTTCGGCAGTCAGTGCACCGTGCTCGCGCTCGATGCGGCGCGGCGCGACGGCGGTTGGGAGGTCGTCGTCCGCTCGGGCAAGGAGCGGACGGGCCTGGATGCGGTCACTTGGGCGCGCGAAGCAGCGCTGCGTGGTGCGGGAGAGATCGTCCTCACGAGCTGGGATCGCGACGGGACGCGCTCCGGCTACGACACCGAGCTCATCGCCGCGATCGCCGCTGCGGTCTCGATCCCGATCGTCGCCTCGGGCGGCGCGGCACACGCGGGGCACATGGTCGAGGCCCTCCGCGCCGGCGCAAGCGCGGTGCTCGCCGCGTCCATCCTCCACGACGGCGAGACGACCGTCGGCGACCTGAAGCGAGCGCTCGAGGCGGCGGGCATCCCGATCCGTCGCTAGCGCACACGACGAACAGGACACCCACCTCGATGATCATTCCCTCGATCGACCTCATGGGAGGACAGACCGTCCAGCTCGTCGGCGGCAAGGAGCACGCGCTCGACGCAGGCGATCCGGTGCCGATCGCGCGTCGCTTCGGTAGGGTCGGCGAAATCGCCGTCATCGACCTCGACGCGGCGCTCGGGCAGGGCTCGAACCGCGCGCTCGTCGAGGCGACCTGCCGGCTTGCGCGCTGCCGCGTCGGCGGCGGGATCCGAGACGAGGCGACGGCGCGCCACTTCCTCGACGCCGGCGCGAGCAAGATCATCTTGGGCACCGCCGCCCGACCAGAGCTCCTCTCGAAGCTCCCGCGTGAGCGCGTGATCGTCGCGCTCGACGCAGTCGACGGCGAGGTGGTCGTCGAGGGGTGGCGCACCAAGACGGGCGCGACCATCGCCGAGCGCATGCGCGAGCTGCGCGACCTCGCGGGCGGCTTCCTCGTCACCTTCGTCGAGCGTGAGGGCCGTATGCAGGGCACCGCCCTCGAGCGTGTCGCCGAGCTCTGCGAGGCCGCCGGCTCGAGCGCGCTCACGATTGCCGGCGGCGTGACGACGGCGCACGAGATCGCCGAGCTCGATCGCATGGGCGTCGATGCGCAGGTCGGCATGGCCCTCTACACCGGCACCATCGATCTCGCGGACGCGTTCGCCGCGCCGCTCGTCAGCGATAGGCCGGACGGGCTCTTCGCCACCTCGGTCGTCGACGAGCACGGGCGCGCGCTCGGCCTCGCCTGGTCGAGCAAGGAGAGCCTCCGCGAAGCGCTCGCGACGGGCACGGGCGTGTATCACTCACGCAAGCGCGGGCTCTGGCGCAAGGGCGAGTCGAGCGGCGCGACGCAAGAGCTCCTCGCGGTCGCGCTCGACTGCGACAGGGACGCGCTCAGGTTCACGGTGCGCCAGCGTGGCCCCGGCTTCTGCCACCTAGGCTCGGACAGCTGCTGGGGAGACCTCGGCGGACTACCCGGCCTCGCCGCGCTGCTCGCCGCGCGCACCAAAGACGCGCCCGAGGGATCGTACACCGCGCGCCTCCTTCGCGACCCCGCGCTCCTCCGCGCGAAGCTCCTCGAGGAGGCTGAGGAGCTCGCCGACGCTCAGGGCAAGGATGCCGTCGCCGCGGAGGTCGCCGACGTCCTCTACTTCGCGCTGGTCGCGGCTGCGCGCGCGGGCGTCGAGCTCGGTGACGTCGAGCGCATCCTCGACCGTCGAGCCCGGAAGCTCTCGCGGCGTCCAGGAGATGCAAAGCCCGGGAGGTTGTCATCGTGACGCTTCGAGTGGTGCCGTTCGATGCGCTCGACGCGCTCGTCCGCGATCGCGAGCCCGTCGACTCCGAGACGCTCGCCCGCGCGGCTCGGATCGTCGACGACGTTCGCGTCCATGGCGACGAAGCCGTTATCCGCTACGCGCAAGAGCACGACGCGCTCTTGGAGGGTGAGCCGTTGCTCGTCGAGCGGCCGGAGCTCGAGCGCGCGCTCGACGCCGTCTCGGCCGAGGACCGCGCGCTCCTTGAGCGGACGGCGGCGCGCATTCGACGCTTCGCCGAGGCGCAGCGCACCGGCCTCGAGCCGGTGACGGTGCCGATCGACGGCGGTCGCGCCGGCCACCTCGTCGCGCCCGTCGAGCGCGCTGGTTGCTACGCGCCCGGCGGCGGATACCCCCTGCCTTCGAGCGTCCTTATGACGGCCGTCACGGCCCGCGTCGCCGGGGTCTCGCGCGTCATCGTCGCGAGCCCTCGCCCTCGCCCGATCATGCTTGCGGCCGCGGCGGTCGCCGGCGCTGACGCCTTTCTCCGCGCGGGGGGCGCCCACGCCATCGCGGCGCTCGCGCACGGCACGGCGACCGTCCCGAGCGTCGACGTCATCGCCGGCCCAGGAAATCGCTGGGTAACGGCCGCGAAGAAGCTTGTCTCCGGGCGCGTCGGCATCGACATGCTCGCGGGTCCGAGCGAGCTCGTCGTCCTCGCGGATTCGTCGGCCGACCCCGCGCTCGTCGCGGCCGATCTGCTCGCGCAGGCCGAGCACGCCGAGGACGCCCTGCCGATCCTCGTCACGCATGAGCCGCAGGTGGCCGAGGAGGTCTCTCGCGAGGTCGCGCACCAGCTCGAGACCCTCCCTACGGCGGCGGTGGCGCGCGTCGCGATCGCCGCGGGATTTACGGTGCTCTGCGCCACCGAGGAAGAGTGCTTCGCCGCGTGCGACAGGCTCGCCCCCGAGCACCTCGAGGTGATGACGCGGGACTCCGAGCTCGCGAGCCGCAGGCTCGCGCACTACGGCGCACTCTTCATCGGCGCAGGCTCTGCCGAGGTGCTCGGCGACTACGGCGCCGGCCCGAACCACACGCTCCCGACGGGCGGCAGCGCTCGCTACACGGGCGGCCTCTCGGTGCTCACGTTCCTGCGCGTGCGAACCTGGATGCGCCTCGACGACCGCCCCGCGAGCCGTGGCCTCGCCGCCGACGCCGCCGCGCTCGCGCGGATCGAAGGGCTCGAGGCGCACGCGCGCGCCGCCGATCGTCGACGGTGACCGGTTACTTGTCCGAAGGCTTGCAGCTCTTCAGGTTTCCGTTCGTGATGCCGCTGCACTGGTAGCCGTCCGGGCAGTCTTCCTGGTCGTCGCAGAGCAACCGGCACAGGTTGCCTTCGCTGCTCGACTCGTTGGTGCACACCGCGCCGTCGATACACTCGTCGGTGGTGCCGGGGTTGTCGCAGGGCTCGCCGAGCGCTGCGCCGCCCCCGCACGCCGCGCCAAGGACCAAGACCGCCAAGACCAGCGAAAAACCGCGAATCATGCCGGAAACCTACCACGAGGACTCCGCGCCGCGGGGGCTGCGCTTGCTCGCGAGCAAAGCCTGCGGCAGGACCCTCGCGTGACCACCAAGGACGTGCTCGTCGAAGCCCTCGCGTTGAAAGATGTCGACCGCGCCGGCTGGCGCCGCGTGGGTCATCCGAGGCCAGAGTCCGTCGCGGCGCACAGCTGGGGTGTGGCGCTCGCGGTGCTCGCCCTCTGCCCGCCCGACCTCGACCGCGGTCGAGCCCTCGCCATCGCGATCGTGCACGATCTCGCCGAGGTGCGCGTCGGCGACCTCACCCCGCACGACGGGGTCCCGCGGGACGAGAAGCGCCGCCGCGAAGAGGATGCGCTGCGCGCGATGCTGGCGCCGCTCCCTGGGGCCGACGAGCTCTTGGCGCTCTGGCTCGAGTACGAGGACGGCTCGACCCCGGAGGGGCGCTTCGTCAAGGCGTGCGACAAGCTCGACATGGGTCTGCAAGCGCTCCGCTATGCGTCGGCTGGCCTCGCGACGACCGAACACCTCGAGGCGGCGCGCGCGGCCCTTCCTGTCGCGCTCGCGCCGCTGCTCGCTCGATGAACCCGAGGTGGGTCTGCTATAGCTGCGCGATGCGGCTCGCCCCGCGCGTTCTCCCGATTGGCTCGTCGCTCCTCGTTGCGCTCGTGGGCTGCGGCGAGGTCGACGGCGTGACGGGCGGAGGCGCTGGCGGCGCGTCCTCGGGCGCGGCGGTCACCTCGAGCGCCGCCGTGACCGCGTCGTCGTCCGGCTCGAGCGGCGGAGGCCTCCTGGGGCCGATCGGAGGCGAGCGACCCGTCACCGTCCAGGTGCCGCCCGGCTACGACCCCGCGAAGCCCGCGCCGCTCCTCGTCCTCCTCCACGGCTACATCGCGGGAGGTGGGCTTCAGGAGCTCTACCTCGATCTCGAGCCCGAGGCCGCGGCGCGCGGCTATCTGTTCGCGCAGCCGTTCGGTACCACCGACAAGACCGGCCTCCCCTTCTGGAACGCGACCGATGCGTGCTGCAATTTCTATGGCTCGACCGTCGACGACTCGGGCTACCTCGCGACCGTGGTGGCGCAGATCCAGGCCGTCTTCAGCGTCGACCCGAAGCGCGTCTACCTCGTCGGTCACTCCAACGGCAGCTTCATGTCACACCGGATGGCGTGCGAGCACGCAGGCGCCATCGCGGCCATCGCGACGCTCGCCGGCTCGACGTACGCCGACCCCGCGGCGTGTACGCCGTCTGAGCCCGTGAGCGCCCTCGTGATGCACGGCACGCTCGACCCGGTGATCCTCTACGGAGGCGGCAACCTGTTCGGAAACGACTACCCCGGCGCGTTCGAGACCGCGCGGACATGGGCCGACCTCGATGGCTGCGGCAAGGACCCGCTCGACGCGCTGCCGCGGCTCGATCTCGTGGGAACGCCGCTCGACGAGACCACGGTGACGCGCTGGGTCGGCTGCGACGGCGGCGTCGAGGTCGAGCACTGGCGCATCGAAGGCGCGACGCACGTGCCGCTCTTCAAGCCCTCGTTCAAGAAGGCGCTCTTCAACTTCCTCGACGCGCATCCGAAGCCATGACGACGAAGCCCTCGTCCAGGCTTCGGCTCGTCGCGCTCGGGCTGGCGATCGTCCTCACCATCGCGCTCGTACGGCTCTCGGGCGTCGGTCGCTACCTCGAGGGCGACGTCCTCCCGTCGACGATGCGCGCCGCCGGGCCGCTCGGCGTCGTCGTGTTCGTCGTCGCGTTCACCGTGGGCGTGCTCGCCTACTTGCCGGGCGCCCTCTTCGTCGCGGCGGGGGTCCTCGCATACGGCCCTATTGGCGGCTACGCCGTCAACCTGTTGGGTGGCGTGACGGCCACCTGCGCGAGCTTCGCCGTCGCGCGCGCCATCGGCGGTCAGCCGATCGGTGACGTCGAGCGCCCGTTCGTGCGGCGAATGCTCGCTCGCATCGACAAGCGCCCGATCTTCTGGCTCGCGGCGCTGCGGCTCGTCACCTTCATCTCGCCGCCGCTCAATACGGCGCTCGCTCTGTCGCGAATTCGATTTCGCGAGTTCGCCATCGGCTCCGCGATCGGCCTCGTCGTCCCGATGGCCGTCGCGACGCTCGCGTTCGATGGCCTGGTTCGGCACCCGGCCTTCGCGGGTGCACTCCGCTGGCTGCTCGGCTGACCACGCCCGCCTGCTGCGACGAGCTCTTCGTCACGAGCCCGTCGCGCGCGGTCCATGGGGTGGAATGCTGGGCGGCTGGCGCGCTTGCGCGTCAGGAGTCGCTGCCGTCGCGGAGCAGTCGCTCGACGTCGCCCGAGGTCCCACCCGCGAGCCGCCGCACGCTCTCGACGTGGTGCAACAGCAGGGCGCGGTTGTCGCCGACCGAGAGGTTCTGCAGCTCGAGGGCCCCGATCCGATCCTCCGGCGTGAAGGCGGGCTCCTCGACGCGCTCCATCGAGAGCTTCTCCGGCGCGTAGGCCATGTAGTCGGCCCGCGTGGCGAGCAGCGTGTAGTCGTCGCCGCGTCGGAGCTCGAGGTCGATCTCGCCGGAGACGCTCGTCGCGACCCAGCGCGTGAGGCCGTCCTTCAGCAGCATCGCCTCGGGGTCGTACCAGCGCCCCTCGTAGAGCAGGCGGCCGAGGCGGCGGCCGAGCGTGAAGTAGAGGTCGATGGTCGACTCGTTGTGGATCGCCGAGAGGAGGCGCTCGTACGCGATGTGCAGGAGCGCCATCGCGGGGGCTTCGTAGATGCCGCGGCTCTTCGCCTCGATGACGCGATTTTCGATCTGGTCGGTCATGCCGAGCCCGTGCCGCCCGCCGATGCGGTTCGCCTCACGGACGAGCTCGAAGAGCGAGTCGAAGCGCTGACCGTTCAGCGCCACCGGATACCCTTGCTCGAAGCGGATCGTCACCGTCTCGGGCTCGATCGCGACGTCGCGCTTCCAGAAGGCGACGCCCATGATCGGCTCCACGATCCGGATCCCCTTGTCGAGGTGCTCGAGGTCCTTCGCCTCGTGCGTTGCGCCGAGTAGGTTCGAGTCGGTGCTGTAGGCCTTCTCGGTGCCCATCTTGTACGGCAAGGCGCGCCGCTCGAGGTACTCGCTCATCTCCTTGCGGCCGCCGAAGGCGTTGACGAACGCGCTGTCGAGCCAGGGCTTGTAGATCTTCAGCGCCGGGTCGACGAGGATGCCGTAGCGATAGAAACGCTGGATGTCGTTTCCCTTGTGCGTGCTCCCGTCGCCGAAGACGTGGACGCCGTCCTCCTTCATCGCGCGAACGATCGCGGTCGTCGTCACGGCGCGGCCGAGCGGAGTGGTGTTGAAGTACTTACGCCCTGCGGTCGACAGGTGGAACGCCCCGCACTGCAGCGCCACGATCCCCTCGCGCGCCATCGCCTCCCGGCAGTCGACGAGCCGCGCTGCCTTCGCGCCGTGGGTCATCGCGATCGGCGGAATGTCGGCTGGGTTCGCCTCGTCCGGCTGCGCGAGGTCGGCCGTGTAGGCGTAAACATCGAGCCCCTGCTCGGCGAGCCACGCGACGGCACAGCGAGTGTCGAGCCCGCCCGAGAAGGCGATTCCGAGGCGAGTTCCGGCGGGCGGGAGGGAGCGGTAGATGCGGCTCATGGTGCCTCGCTGTTACCACAGCCGCGCCGCGCGTGAAGGGCATCGTCGGGGTTGCGGAGGCGCCGCGGTTGCGACACGACCCGACCCCGATGCGCCTCGGTCCGTCGATCGTCGCCGCCTCGGCGATCGTCGCCGGGTGCGCGCCTGCCGCGCCGCGGCCCTTCCTCCTCGGTGGGTATCCGCCGCAGCTCGCAGCCGACGCGTCGCGCGCAACGTCGCCCCTCCTCGTCGAGCGCGTCGTCGCGTCGCCCGCCTACTCCGAAGGCTCGAGGCTCGAGCTCGGCCGAGACAGGGGCCGCCTCGCGGTGCCTCGGGGGCGCTTCGTGATCCCGGTCGCCCTGCCGCCGGGGCGCACCGTGGTCCTCGGCCTCTCGGGACCGCCTCGCGCCGCGCGTTGGTTCGAGGTGCTCGGCCGCGGGGCGCTGCGTCGCCTCGCGACCTCGCCCGGCGATGGCGAGCTGCCGTCGTTCGTGACGTTCGTGACCCCCGCGCTGCCCGAGCCGCTGCTCGTCGTCGTCGACGCCGAAGCGCCGCTCACGCTCCACCGACTCGACCTCGGTGACGCGGCCCTCGGCGGACAGCGGCTTGGCGAGACCGCCGCGCTGCCGCTCGTCGGGTTCCGCGCGGCGTCCTCCTCGAAGGCCGGCTATGTGCTTGGCACCGCGTCCCGCTACGCGTTCCTGCGCGCCGACGCCGCCGAGGCCTTACGGGTCGCGCTCCGCGCCGTGCGGCGTCGCTTCGGCCGCGAGCCCATCGCAGTCGGCGATGCCACGCAGTGGAACGGCGCCCGCCCCGCCTCCGATCGACGCCTGCCGCGTCACGTGAGCCACCACGAGGGCCGCGACGTCGACCTCGCGCTCCCCGGCCTCGACGGCGACTCGTCGATTCGGCATCGCTGCGAGGTGGCGCTTTCGGCTCCCGATCGCGCCACCTGCCGGGAGGGCACCGCTCGCGCGCTCGACGCGGAGAGGCTCGCGTACTTGCTGGCCCAGCTCGTCGAAGGGCCGAGCCTCGAGGGCCCGAGGGCGCGCGGTCCTCGGCCTCGCCAGGCCCCGCTCGCGCCGGTCGAGCTCGTATTCGCCGACGCGGAGGTGATCGCCGCCGTGCGCGCCGCGCTCCGCGAGCTGCAGCAGCGCCGCTGGATCCGAGACGAGGCGGTCGCGTTCCTCGCAGACGACGCGAAGCTCCGCGCCTCGCCCTGGCACACCGACCACGTCCACGTTCGCTTCGCCGGTGCCGCGGCCGTGGTCCCCGACGCGCTCCGCGCCATCGCGCCGTCGCCCTGACGTGCCGCCCTCGCCCGCCGCGAAATCCGCTATCATTTGCCCGTGTTGTCGCGCGCGCGCTGCTCGTGAGCTTCTCCTCGGAATCGGCCTCACCGGTTGCACGAGCGTGCTCGGCAACTTCGACACCGACGACGCCGGCAACCCCGTGTTCAAGCGCGCGTTCGTGACCAGCCAGCTCTTTCAGGGGAATTTCGCGCAACTTGATGCCTTCACGATCTGCAACCAAGCCGCCACGCAGGCGGGGCTCGGAGGCGGTTGGAAGCCGTGGGTGTCGGCGGGCGTCAAACTCTCCTGCGAAGGCGGACCGTGGCAGCTCGTCGACGCGTCGACCCAGGTCGGCTCCTGCGCCGATCTCTTCAACAACACGCTGCTGCATCCGATCGACGTCACCGAGTTCGGCAAGCCCGTCCCGTCCGGCACGGGCTTCGCCGTTTGGACCGGGGTCGCCTCCAAGGGTGGGGTTGCGCATAAGTCGAACTGCGACGGTTGGAAGACCACCGATGCGAGCGACGAGGGCCTCGTCGGCGTTCTGCACGCGGTCGACGCGACCTGGACCGAGAAGCTCCTCTTCCGGTGCGACAAGGAGGCGCGCGTCTACTGCTTCGAGCAGTAGACCGAGCGGAGCGGCCCCACGTCGCTCGCGGCGGTCGCGCGATGAAGCAAGCTTAAGCAAAACGAGGAACGCAGGGTCGCGCTCCTCGTCTCGTCCACGCTCGAGCAAACGCTCGACGACTGGCGATCCCAGCGGGAATCGAACCCGCGTTACCGGCGTGAGAGGCCGATGTCCTAACCGCTAGACGATGGGACCAGTGATGTCGGTCGTGGTCGGAGACTTGTACCCCGCTTCGGACCGGTTGGGGAACTAGGATTCGAACCTAGATAACAGGAATCAGAATCCTGCGTCCTGCCGTTAGACGATTCCCCAGTCGAACCGCCCGTAGGGTGCATTGGTGGCAGGGACCAACCCTCGCAGGCGAACGCCAGGAACTTAGGGAAGCGCTCCCGCCTATGTCAACGATTTTTTCGGCCTTCGACGCGTGCGCGCGCCGCCTCGACCGCGCGTTTTGACCCGTCGTCCGGCCGCCCGCTATCGTCCATTCGTGCCCACCACGGACCCACGTCGCCGCTCCTTCGCTCCCGGCGACGTCCTGCATCGGCGCGGCGAGGTCGGCGGCGTCGTCCACGTCGTCCGGGCCGGTGAGGTTCGTGTTCTTCGTGACCTCGGCGATCGGCAGGTGTCGGTCGGGCTCGTCGGTCCGGGAGGCCTCGTCGGCGAGGACGGCCTCGTCGGCCCCACCTACACGACGACGGCCGTTGCGGTCGAGTCCACCGAGACCCTGGCGCTCGACACGGTAACCTTCGAGGCGATGGTCACCGAGGACCCCACCCTCGCGGTCCGGCTCGTGCGCGCGCTCGTCGAGAAGCTCGACGCGGCTCACGAGCGGGTGGCCTTGCTCGCTCGGCCCGGGGCCGCGCGCCTCGCCGAGACGCTCGCCCGCTTGGCCTCGACGATCGGCCGCCCCGACCCCGAGGGGATCGTGATCCCGCGGCGCTTGCGCGAGCTCGCACGTGAGGTCGGGCTCGACGAGCCGGCGCTCGGAGAGGCGTCGATGGTGCTCGTCCGCGAGCGCCTGCTCCGCGTCCGAAAGCACGGGATAGTGGTGCCCGATGCGCGCCGCATGTATGACTTCGTCAAGGCCGCTGATGCCGTCCCGTCGACGATCCGAGGTGCGACGTCCGTGAGGACCGATGGAGCTTAGAGTCCTCGGCTGTCACGGTGGCGAGACTCCTCGCCATCGCACCACGTCGTTCCTGCTCGACGACCGCGTCGGGCTCGACGCCGGGGCCATCACGTCTCGGCTCGAGCTCCCCGAGCAGGCGCGCATCGAGGGCGTGCTCGTCAGCCACGCGCACATGGATCACATCCGCGATCTCGCGACGCTCGCGGACAACCGCTGCCAGCTCGGGGCGCCTCCCCTCCTCGTCGCCGGCACGGGCTCGACCCTCAAGGCGCTGCGGCAGCACTTTTTCAACGACACGCTCTGGCCGGACTTCTCGGCCATCCCCTCGCGCGACCAGCCCACCATCGTCTACCGCGAGCTGCCGCTCGAGACCCCCGTTTCGCTGCTCGGCTTCGAGGTGCTCGCGGTCCCGGTCAACCACACCATCGACGCGGCGGGCTTCATCGTCTCCGACGCGACCGGCGCGGTCGCCTTCAGCGGGGACACCGGCCCAACGGATCGGCTCTTCGAGCTGCTGCGCGAGACGCCGAACCTCCGCGCCCTCCTCATGGAGGTGAGCTTTCCCGATCGGCTCCAGGCCCTCGCGACGATGAGCGGCCACCACACCCCGCAGACCCTCGCCGTCGATCTCGCAAAGCTCGCCGCGCCGCGGGACCTCGCGACCTACCTCTACCACATCAAGCCTCCGTTTCAGGCCGAGGTCGAGCGCGAGTGCGCCGCGCTCCGCGGCCTGAACCTCGAGGTGCTCGCCCTCGATCGGCACCTCCGCCTCTGACTCTACCGACGTCGGCGCGCCCCGCCGCTCAGGCAGCGCCGTGCTCGCGGAGCCGCGGCTCCCAGATCGTCGCGCGATCGCGGCCGCCGCGCTTCGAGGCATAGAGCGCCTCGTCGGCAGCCTTGAAGAGCTCGTCCCAGCTCTTGCCGACCCCCGGGAAGGTCGCGACGCCGACCGAGCAGGTGCAGTGCACCTCTTCGCCGTTCGCGTGGAACGTCGTGCGCTTGAACTCTTCGCGGATTCGCTCGGCGAGCAAGAGCGCTCCCTCGGCGTCGGTCTGCTCGCAGATGGTGACGAACTCCTCGCCGCCGAAGCGGGCGACGGCGTCGGTCGTACGCTTCTCGCGGTGGTGGACCTGTCCGAGGGCCTTGATGACGACGTCGCCGACGTCGTGGCCGTAGGTGTCGTTCACGCGCTTGAAGTGGTCGATGTCGCAGACCAGTACGCTGAGCGGCCGACCGAAGCGCCGCGCGGCCGAGAGCTTCTGCTCGGCCATCTCGAGCATCGCCCGCTTGTTCAGCAGGCCGGTGAGGCCGTCGGTGGTCGCTTGCTCCTCGAGCCGCCGGACCATGCGCGCGTTGGAGAGCGAGACGGCGAGGTGGCTCGCGAGCACATCGAGCAGGCTGCGCGCGGCGTCATCGAAGGCTTGCGGCCGCTTCGAGCCGAGCACCAGGGTCCCGAGCGGCTCGTCGTGCACGACGAGCGGCAGCACGAGGAGGGACGGCATCTCGGGCGCCGAGAGATCGCGCGCGAACACGAGCTGATGGCTCGGATCGTACTCCCCGCGGTAGGGCAGCGGGTGCCTGTTCCGCAGCGCCATGGTCACGAGCCCGGTGTTGCTCGCGAAGCGTCGCCCCTCGAGGCGGGCCTTCGCGTCCCCGCGAACGGCGCGGATCTGGTGGCTCTCGTCCTTGGGCTCGAACGAGGTGAACGCCGCGAAGTCGACCGCCGCGATGTCGCTCGCGCTCGACACGCCGGCCTCGACGACCTCCTGCTCGGAGATCGCCGCGCCGAGCCGCTCGGCCGCTCGGTAGAGCTTGCTCTGCTCGACTCGCGTGCGCTCGAGCTGGACGAACACGCGCTCGTTCTCGATCGCGCGAGCCGCGAAGCGTGCGGCCTGCTCGCAGAGCTCCTCCTCTTCGGGGCGAAATGGGTGCGCCTCGCGACGGTCGACGATCAGCACGCCGCGCAGCTGGCCCCGCTCGAACACCGGTACGCCGCAGACCGCCTGCACGGGGCAGGCGTCCGCGTAGTAGGGGAGGTGGTGACTTGGCTTTAGATCGGTCAAGCTTACCGGCGCGCGCTGCGAGAGGACCGCGCCGACGATTCCGTCGCCAGCCGAGAACGGCCCGTCGCAGAGCTCGTGATCTTCCGCGTCGGAGACGAGCTCGCTGACGCGAAGGTGCGAGCCGCGCTCGTTGACCCAGAGCAGGATCGCGGTGTGGGCGTCGAGGCACTCGCGCAGCAGCCGCAGCGCGAACAGCACCGACAGCTGGATCTCTTCGACGACTGACCGGAAGAGCCGCTCGTCTTCGCGGCCGCCCTCGGGCTCGTCGTCCGCGACCGGCCTGAGGAGCCGGTAGTTGCGGGCCTCCTCACGGATCCGATCGCGCTCGGCCGAAAGCTCGGTGCGCGAGGCCTTGCGGAGGCGCGCGATCTCGAGCCGGAGCGACATCAGGTTCGTCGCTGCGATCGCGCCCATGAACGCGGCGTGTGTCCCGATCTCCGAGACGACGAGGCCCCCGAAGGCGACCTCCTGAAGCAGCGCCTCGAGCCCGAGTGTCGCTGCGACCACGAGCACGGTCGCGAGCGGGTGCGCGAACGCGCTGACGAGTCCCACCGCGACGTAGACGAGCGGGTGCGTCGGCCCCGACAGCAGGCGGTCCGAGTGCACGGCCACCGCCAGGGCGCCGAGCACGACGAGGCCGCCGACCTCGACATCGCGGAGGCGCGGGTGGTCGACGGCCTGGGTCCGACGCCACGCGCGTGCGACGACGAGCACCGCGATCATCGTGGCGAGCGTGCCGAAGAGCCCCTCGCTCGGCTCGATCGCGTCGAGGAGCACGCCGACGGCGAGCATCGCCACGACGACGAGCGGCCCCGCCCTGCGGGCGAGCCGACGAAGCCCCACGAACAGCCCCACCAAGTCCATGCGCAGGAGGCGGGGCTATCAGAGCGGGTCGAGCCGGGCCAACTTGGAGTACCCTTCGGACGTGAGGCTCGGAATCCGCGCCCAGCTCCTCGTCTCGATGGGCGCCTTGCTGCTCGTGGCCCTGCTCCCGCTGGTGGTGGTGGTCGAGCGGCTCACGCACGCGCACCTCAGGCAACAGTGGGAGCTCGACGCGCGGGCCCTCGGGCGCTCGATCGCGAGCCACGTGGCCGAGGTGAGGGCGACGCGCTCGAGCGCCGATCTCGACGCCTTGCTCGCCGCCGAGATCGGCAGCGTCGCGGGCCTCGCCGTGTACGGGCGCGACGGCGTGCGGGAGCGGGCCGCGGGTCCGAGCGCTCACCTGCCGGAGCGCGTGGCCACATCGCGTGAGGAGACGCGCCGCCTCACCGTCGGAGACGCGCCGGCCCTCCTCGTGATCGTGCCGGGCGCCAGCGGTTCGGTTGCGGCGCTGCTCGTCGCCGAGGACGCGCGCGTGCGAGCCGCTGCGGTCGTGCGCCTCGTCGCGCTCTACACGGGACTCCTCGGCGCGATGCTCCTGCTCCTGTCCTACGTCGTGCTGACGCGCTTCGTCATCGGGCCCGTCGAGCGGCTCTCGCGCGCGGCGGTGCGCGTCGCGGAGGGGGCGCGCGAGCTCCCTCCGGTGCGCGAGGGGGCGCGCGAGCTCGTCGAGCTCGGCTCGTCGCTCTCGACGATGACCGGGGCGCTGCGATCCGAGGAGGCCGAGCTCCGCCGCACGATCGAAGAGGTCCGCTCCGCGAAGGCCGAGCTCGAGGCCGCGCAGGCGACCCTTGTCGAGAGCGAGCGGCTCGCGTCGGTCGGTCGCCTCGCGGCGGGCCTCGCGCACGAGATCGGCAATCCGCTCGCGGCGATCTCGTCGCTCGAGGAGCTGCTCGCCGACAGCCCCACCCTCGACGACGAGGAGCGCGAGCTCCTCGCGCGGATGCGCCACGAGACCGAGCGAATGCAGCGCGTCTTGCGCGATCTCCTGGATTTCGCGCGGCCCTCGCGGATCGTGGCGCGTGACGAGCTCGAGCCCGCAGGCGACGTCGGGGTCGCGGCCGCCCACGTCGCGCAGCTCGTTCGCCCGCAGCGCGCGTTCCGCGAGCTCGAGCTGCGCCTCGCCATCGCGGAGGGGCTCCCGGCGGTCACGCTGTCGCCGTCGCGCCTCGAGCAGATCTTCCTGAACCTCGTCCTCAATGCGGCCGACGCGAGCCCTCCGGGCGGCGTCATCGACCTCCGCGCGAACGTCCACGCGGGCGTCGTGCGCGTCGAGGTCGAGGATCAGGGAGGCGGCGTCGATCCGTCGATCGCCGACACGCTCTTCGAGCCGTTCGTGACCACGAAGGACGTCGGCAAGGGGACCGGCCTCGGGCTCTCGGTGTGCCGCGGCCTCGTCGAGGGCGCCGCCGGCGCGATCCGGCATGAGCCCGGCGCGAAGGGCGCGCGCTTCGTCGTCGAGCTACCGCCTGCGTCCGCGCCGGCTTGACGGCGCCGTGCGGGACGTCGACCCTCTCGGCATGTCGCTCTACGAACCGCCTTCGACCCGGCCGTCCCGCCTCGGCGTCACGCTCGAGACGTACATCCTCGAGGGCATGCTCGGTCAGCCCCACGCGACGGGCGCGTTCACCTCGCTTTTGAACCAGCTCGCCTTCGCCGCGAAGCTCGTCGCCTCGAAGGTCAGGCGGGCAGGCCTCGCCAACGCGCTCGGCTACACCGGCGCCACCAATGTGCAAGGCGAGGCGGTGCAGAAGCTCGACGAAGACGCGAACCAGACCATCCTCCGCGTGCTCGGGCGCCGCCACCACTGCGCGGCCGCCGCGACCGAGGAGGAGGAGCACGTCCGCGTACTCTCCGAGCATCCCTCGTCGAAGTACCTCGTCGTCTTCGATCCGCTCGACGGCTCGAGCAACATCGACGTCAACATCTCGATCGGCACGATCTTCGGCGTCTTGCATCGCTACCCCGAGGGCAAGCGTGAGGAGCGCGCGCCGACCGAAGAGGACTTCCTCCGGCCCGGGCGCGAGCTGCTCGCCGCGGGCTACGTGATCTACGGCTCGTCGACGATGCTCGTGCTCGCGAGCGGCGAGGGCGTACACGGCTTCACCTACGATCCCACCGTGGGGGAGTTCTTCCTCTCGCACGAGAACATCCGGGTGCCGCCGCGCGGCGACAGCTACGCCATCAACGAGGGCAACGCCGACCTGTGGGACGCGCCGACGCGCGACTGGGTCGCCTCGCTGAAGCGCCCGAACTCGGAGGGCAAGCGCGGGCGCACCATGCGCTGGGTCGGCACGCTCGTCGCGGACGCGCATCGGACGCTCCTCCGCGGCGGCGTCTTCGCGTACCCGGCCGATGCGCAGAACCGCGACGGCCGGCTCCGCCTCCTCTACGAGGCGAACCCGTTCGCCTTCCTCTTCGAGGCCGCCGGCGGCGCGGCCACCACCGGCCAGGGGCGCGTGCTCGACGTCGTTCCCGAGCGGCTTCATCAGCGCGTGCCGCTCGTGCTCGGTTCGAGGCTCGACGTCGAGGAGTACCAGCGCTTCGTCGAGCGCGGCGGCTGAGCGCCCGCACCGCGACCGGCGATGGCAATTCGGGGGGCGTTTGGTTACAGTCGCAGCGGAATCCACCAGGAGGTCCCCGTGTCGATCGAGCTGCCCCCCCTTCGCATCCTCATCATCGACGACGATCGCGCGATCTGCGAGTACATGCAGACGCTGCTCGAGCGCGACGGCTACGCGGTCAAGGTGCTGAGCGACCCCACGGCCGTCACGGCCGAGCTCAAGCGCGACGAGTACCACCTCGTGATCCTCGATCTGATGATGCCGAAGCGCGACGGCATCGAGGTGCTGCGCGAGATCCGCAAGCACGACAAGGACCTCGCCGTCGTCATCTTCACGGGCTACCCGAACCTCGACACCGCCGTCGCCTCGATGAAGCTCGACGCCGTCGACTACGTGAAGAAGCCCTTCAACGTCGATGAGTTCCGCGAGGTCATCTGGCGCGTCATGCGCAAGAAGGGTCTCAGCGTCACGCCGGAGGAGGAGCTGCACAAGGCGATCGGCGAGACCATTCGCCACCACCGCAAGGAGCTGAACCTCACGCTGAAGCAAATGGCGCGACGCACCGGGCTCAGCGTCTCGCTGCTGTCCCAGATCGAGCGCGCCGAGACCTCGGCTTCGCTGTCGTCCCTCTACAAGATCGCGGTCGGCCTCCAGGTAAAGGTGCGCGATCTCTTCGGGCAGTTCTGAGGGTCGCGCGGTGTCCGACGAAGCGCCCGCCATCGCCTCGCTCCGCGTCGACGATCTCGGCCTGGATCCGCGCACCGCGTTCGCTCGCCTGCGCACCTACACACCGGGGCGCGCAGCGTTCCTCCTCGAGTCGCTCGCGCCCGCGGCCGAGGGTGGCCGCTACTCGATCGTCGGCTACCGCGTCCGAAGCGGCGAGGTCCTCCCACCGGGCGTCGACGCGTTCGCGGTCCAGGCGCAGACGTTTGAGTCCCGCCCCGAGCCCGAGAGCCTCGCCGCAGCGCTTGCCGAGGGCGTGGTCGGCTTCGTCTCGAGCAGCGTCGCGAGCGTGTGGAGCCGCGTCCGACTGTTCGACGACGAGGGGCCGTCCGGCGTGTTCGTCGCCGGCGCGACCGTGGTCCTGTTCGATCACCAGGAGCGCACGGTCACGATCGCCGGGCCTGCCAAGGGTCGCGTCGTCGAGCGTTGCCTCTGGGAGATGCAGCACGGTCCCGATCCTGCGCCGCTCGCGCCGGTCGCGCCCGGCGTCCTCCCCGGCACGGTGCACGCCGACGTCGGCGACGAGAAGCTCCAGGCCCGTGCCGCTCGCGCCAAGGCCTTCGTCTCCGAGCTCGACGCGCTCTCCCTCGCCCGGACGTTCACCTCGCCGCGCGCCGGGGCCGACGCCTTCGACGTCTACCGCGCGCTCGCCGAGAGCGCCGCGGACGCGGCCTCGCCGCACGGCTACTACATCGACTTCGGCGAGAGCCCGGTGCAGGCGCGGCTCGAGATCTTCGGCGTTGCGGGCACGGCCCTTCACCGGCGGCTGCCGGGAGACGCGCCTCGCTCGCTCACCGAAGGGCTCCGCGCCGCGCTCCCCTCGCGCGACCTCGTCGGAGCCCCGGCGACCGAAGCGCTGCGCCTGCTTCGTCAGCTCGAGGAGGCGAGTCGTCAGGCCTGGGGCGGGGGCGTCGGCTTCGTCGCCCCGGGCGGGACGGCGTCCTTCGTGCTCGGCGACGAGATCATCACCGCGCAGCACGGGAGCTTCTGGTGCACGGCGGGGGCGCGCCTCGACGCGTCGACCGATCCGCTGTCGGTCGCCGACGAGACCCGACGGGCGGTGGCGCGACGGCTCGCCGCGATCGCGCGCGCTCAGGGTGCAGGGGCCTGAGGTCGAGCCATTGACGCACGTCAAGCGGCGCTCGTCGGCGGTCGCCTGTCCTTGGGCTAGAACGCGATGCCGACGCGAGGATCGGGGGTCGCCGCGCTGAGCTCGTCCACGTGTCGGGCGACCGAGGGCTCCGCGCTGTCCGGGTACACGACCAAGAACCGCACGTAGAGGTCGCCGGGCTCGCCGTCCTTGCGCTGCACGCCCTTGCCGCGGAGGCGCGCCTTCTGCCCGCTCTGGGTGCGCGGCCTCACCTTGAGCTTCACCTCGCCGTGAGGCGTAGGCACCGGCACCTGCGCGCCGTGGAACGCCTCGCCGAGCGAGAGCGGCAGGTCGAGCAAGAGGTCGTCTCCGTCGCGCGTGAAGTGGGGGTGCGGGCGCACCGCGACGGTGAGCACGAGGTCGCCCGCCGGGCCGCCGCTACGCCCCCCGCCGCCTTGCCCGCGGAGCCGCAGCGTCGCGCCGTCGTTGGCTCCCGGCGGGATGCGTACCGACACGCCGTCGCCGCCGGAGCTGGTCGCGACTTTCACGGTGGTGCCGCGCACCGCGTCGACGAAGTCGAGCGTCACCGTGCTCGTCACGTCGTAGCCCCGCACCGGCCGAGGTCCACGCCCGCCGCGGGTGCGACTGAGCAGGTCCCCGAGCATGTCGCCGAGCCCTCCGCCGCCCCCACCTGCGCCGCCAAAAAGATCGTTGAGATCGACGCCCTCGGGGAAGCCGCCGCCGGGGAAGCCCCCACCGAAGCCGTTCTTCATCGCGCGCGCGCGCTCGGCGTCGAAGCCTGGTCGGAGCGCGAGGTCGCCGAACTCTTCGTAGGCCGCGCGGCGCTTGTCGTCGGAGAGCACCTCGTAGGCGAGCGTCGCCTCCTTGAACTTCTGCTCGTTCGCGGCGCCGGGGTTTTTGTCGGGGTGGTACTTCGCGGCGAGCTTGCGGTAGGCCTTCTTGACCTCCTGAGCGCTCGCGCCGCGCGGGACTCCGAGGACGACGTAGAGATCCGACACGTGCCCCAAGCTAAAGCCTTCGGGGTCGTTCGTCCACGGCTCGCCCCGAGGTGGCGGCCGGCCTCCGGGATGCTTAGCTTCTTCCGGTCATGCTCCCGCTGCGCGACGAACTCCCTACCCGACGGCGCCCGATCGTCACGTACGCGCTGATCGCGCTCAACGTGCTCGCGTACCTCTACGAGTCCGCCGCCGTCGCGGCACTCGGGCCGCGCTTCGTCGTGGCGTGGGGCCTCGTGCCGGCCCGCTTCTTCGCTGACCCGGCGGGGGAGCTCCCCAACGTCTTGACGAGCATGTTCCTCCACGCCCCCGACACGTGGTGGCACCTCGCGAGCAACATGCTGTTCTTGTGGATCTTCGGCGACAACGTCGAGGACGCCCTCGGCCGTGGCCGCTACCTCGCGTTCTACTTGCTCTCTGGCGTCGGCGCCGCGGCCGCCCAGGTGCTCATCGACCCGAGCTCCACGGTTCCGATGGTCGGCGCATCGGGCGCGATCGCGGGCGTGCTCGCGGCCTACGGCTCGCTCCACCCGGCCTCGCCGATCACGGTCCTGAACCCGATCGTGCCGCTGTGGCTGTTCTTCGGGCCGCTCTTTCGGTTGCCGGCGTGGCTCGTCATCCTCGAGTTCTTCGTCGTCAACCTCGTGAGCGGCCTGTCCACGCTCGGCGGCGCTCGTGGTGGCGTCGCGTTCTTCGCGCACCTCGGCGGCTTCGTCGCGGGCCTCGTCCTCGTACGGTTTTTCTTCGACGACCGCGACCGGCGACGCCGCGCAGAGGCCGACGCCTGGCGACCGCCGCCGCGCAACCACCTCGTCCGCGACGAGTGGCGTAGGCCGCCAGGGCGCGGGAGATCCCCGCGCTGGTGACCGCTCGGGGGCTCGTGTACTAGCTTCCGTAGCGATGTCCCGCCTCCTCCAAAGCCTCGCCCTCGCGTGTGTCGCCGCGTGCGCCCCACGCTTCGATGGGCGCGTGTACCGGGCGCGGGACGTTGCGTTCGCGATCCCCGACGTGGCGGCGGAGTGGCAGCGCCTCGACCATCGCCAAGCGGCGCTCGCGTTCCGCGATCCCGCCGCGCAGGCGACGATCCTCGTCAACGGGCGTTGCGGCCTCGGCTCCGACGACGTGCCGCTCGCCGCGCTGACGCAGCACCTGTTCCTCGACTTCACGCGCCGCACCATCGAGTCTCAGGAGATGCTCCCGTTCGACGGTCGCGAGGCGATGCACACGCGCCTCTCGGCCGACCTCGATGGCGTGCCGATGCGCTACGATGCGTGGGTCTTGAAGAAGGACGGCTGCGTTTACGACCTGCTCTTTTTCGCTCCGCCCGACACGTTCGATCGCGGCTATGCGCGCTTTGAGGCGCTCGTCCGCGGTTTCACGACGACGGTGCCGCGTGACTGATCGGGATCTCATCTCCGAATCGCGCCGGATCCCGGTCGCGCCCGCAGCGGCATCGAGACCGAGCGCGTTCGTGGGCCTGCTCGTCCACCTCGGTCAGCTCGGACGCATGGCTGCGGCGGCGATGCGCGCCGTCGCCAAGCGGCCCTTCGAGGCGAAGGAGACGCTCTACCAGATGGAGGCGCTCGGGGTTCGCTCGCTCGGCATCGCCTCGGTGGTGGCGCTCTTCACCGGCCTCGTGATGGCGACGCAGTTCGCCTACGGCCTGCAGAAATTCGGCGGCATGGAGTACACCGGCCGCATCATCGGCCTCTCGTTCTCGCGAGAGCTCGCCCCGTCGCTCACCGCCGTCGTCGTCGGCGGTCGCATCGGCTCCGGCATCACCGCCGAGATCGGCTCGATGGCGGTGACCGAGCAGATCGACGCGATCCGTGCGCTCGGCGCCGATCCGATCAAGAAGCTCGTCGTGCCGCGGCTGCTCGCGAGCATCGTCGTGATGCCGATCCTCGCCGCGTTTGCGCTCGTGCTCGGCTTCGCCGGCGCGATGGTGATCACCGACATCGAGTTCGGCCTCCCGATGGGCTTCTTCCTCCAGACCGCGCTCGAGTCGGTGCGCTTCGCGGACTACCTCAGCGGCATGTTCAAGACGCCGTTCTTCGGCGCGATCATCGCGCTCGTCGGCTGTCACTACGGCTTCGAGACGCGCGGCGGCACGCAGGGCGTCGGCGACGCGACGACTCGCAGCGTCGTCGCGATCTCGGTCGGGATCCTCGTCAGTGACTTCGTGTTGACGAAGCTCACGATGATCATCTGGCCGGCGTCGCTATGAGTCGGCCTGCGAGGACTCGCCCGCTCGGGCTTGCGCTCGCGGCGCTCTCGATGGTCGCAGGCTGTCGCGAGGCGCCGCGCGAGGGCCGTCGGTTCGCCGAAGCTGCCGACAGCGCCGATTTCCCCCCCGTCGCGAGCGCCGGTCCACGAGGCTCGTTCGTCCTCGAGCGGGCGGGCGAGAGCTGCACCCTCTACCGCGTCGAAGGCGGCACGCGGGCGCTCGGCGACGCGGCGACCTGCCCGCGCGATCTCGAGGACGGCGAGCGCATCCGCTGGGCCGGACGCGCGTGCTTACGCGAGAGCGGGGAGCCGCGCCGCGCCATCCCCGTCCGCTGCCCGGTCGAGCTCGCCGACGCGGCAGAGCGGTCGGGTGGATCGTAGATTGACCACGTGTGCCGGGCTTCGTCGATCCCCCGGCTGGTGCAAGTCCTCGAATGGACTCGACGTCATGATGTGGCACGTGGTGTGCTAAAGGCGAGGCCACGATGCGCACCCGCCCCTTGTTCTTCTTCCTGGTTGCCCCCCTCCTCGCCGCTGCGTGCACCACGGTCGCCCCCTTGCAGCTCGAGGCTGAGGCCGAGGACGTCGACGCCTACGTCGGGAGCCTCCCGCAGCTGGAAGTCCCGCCGGCGCAGCCGAAGACCGAGGTCGCGTGCGAGGGTCAGTGCCCGAAGGCCGAGCAGGTGGGCGACTACTACTGCAGCTACGCGCGCTTCCAGGAGACGGCGCAGTTCGATCGCTTCGTCGCACTGCAGCCCAACTCGGCGACGCTCTGGCCGGGCAACGTCGTCCGCGGCGAGGACGCGGCCAACGGGGTGCTCACGCCGATCGGCGTCGAGCTCGCGCCGGTAACCTTCAGCGTCTCGCTCGAGAACCTCGCCGGCAGCCCCGCGGCGACGATGGAGAAGCCGAGCCTCTCGAGCTTTCGCCTCGCCCGGAACGCGATCCTCGCGAGTGGCGTGACCGGCGCGACGCCGGCCTCGCTCGACTTCGAGGTCCGCAAGGTCTCGAACGAGTCGCAGCTCGCCGTGGCCCTCGGCGCGTCCGCGAGCTGGCCGGGCGGCGCCGACATCGCCGCGAGCTTCGACTTCAACTCGTCGTCGCAGAAGACCAAGATCCTCGTCAACTTCACCCAGGCCTACTACACGATCGACGTCGACACGCCGGTGAGCCCCGCGAAGTTCTTCGCGCCTGGCACCACCGTCGTCGAGCTCTCGAAGTGGATGAACGACGCGAGCCCGCCCGTCTACGTGCAGTCGATCACCTATGGCCGCCGCGTCATCTTCTCGGTCCAGACCAACGCGAGCGCCGAAGAGGTCAAGGCGGCCCTCGAGGCGGCCTACAAGGGCGTCGCGGTCGAGGCGAGCGGCTCGATCTCCGTCGAGCAGAAGAACTTGCTCCGCGACTCGACGATCCGAGCCTTCGTGCTCGGCGGCTCGGGCGACGACGCCGCCGCCGTGATCGACGGGTTCGACAGCCTCGCCGAGTACATCAAGAAGGGCGGCAGCTACTCGCCCGCGTCCCCCGGCGCGCCGATCGCCTACAAACTCTCGTACCTCGACAACACCGTCACGAAGCTCGCCTTCACCACCGACTACGCCGAGCGCACCTGCGTCCGCAATCGCGTGGACATGCGCGTGTCGTTCGATCGCCTCGAGCACCTCGGTGGCGACGACTGGGGCGACAACGTCGAGATCTACGGCAGCGTCACGGTCCGCTACCCGACCAAGTCGAGCCCGGTCACGAGCTGCACGAAGGGCGGCCTCGTCCGCACGCTCTGGAACGTCCCGGTGGGCAGCTGGGTCAACGTGAAGGAGAAGAGCTACCTCACCATCCCGGGCGCGTTCGCCGACATCAACGACATCCCCGTGTCGGACACCGCCCGGATCTGCATCTCGGCCTCGTTCCGGGAGGAGGACTGGGGTACCAACGAGGCCTTCGGCTCGCAGTCGTACGGCGCGGCTACCCGACTCGTCGAGTTCCAGGACGGCTGGTCCGGTGAGCACAAGCTCGTCACCTACGGCGACAACGACAACAGCATGAGCGCCATCGTCAAGGTCACGACGGTCTCCTCGACGCCTTGACCAACGCCAGGTGTGCCCCCGCGCCCAGCAGCCCGGGCTCGCGAGATCGGTGACGAGGATCGCCTTCCCTCGCTACTCTAAGCCGATGAGATCTCTTTTTGTCGCGATCTCGTTTGGGCTTGCGGGCACGATGGCGATCGCATGCAGCAGCCAAGACGTCTTTTTCGGCGCGGCTGACGTGGGCGCCGGAGGGTCCTCGCTCGATGCGACGAGCGTGGACGTCAGCTCCGCCTCGTCGGCGGGCGGCGCATCGTCGAGCGTGTCGTCCTCGAGCGCGTTGTCGTCCAGCGCCGCCTCGTCCTCCGCGAGCGGAGGCGGCATGTCGCCCTGCGGCAACAACGCGCTCGACATGGGGGAGGCCTGCGACGACGGCAACATGGTCGTGGGCGACGGCTGCAGCGACGTGTGCGCGGTCGAGGGTTCGTTCAGCAAGTGCCCGAGCAATGCTGGAGGCGTCGGCTTCAAGCTGGTCGACAAGCTGGTCTTCACGGGCTCGACGGTGAAAATCGGAAACATCACCCAGACGCTCTGCGGCGGGAACAGCGCGAGCGACGCGATCTTCGAGGTCACGCCGGCGAAGACCGGCAACGTCCTCGTCACGCTGACGACCGACATGGCCTTCGACGCGCCGATCATCGGGTTTCGAGGGGCTTGCTTCCAGAAACCGCTCGCCTGCACCGACGTGAACCCGCAGCAAGGGTACTCGGCCGTCCGTGGCGTCA
Source organism: Deltaproteobacteria bacterium (assembly GCA_016875405.1). GTDB lineage: Bacteria > Myxococcota_A > Polyangia > Polyangiales > Polyangiaceae > SYFR01. The sequence continues at coordinate 45,007 of VGRJ01000010.1, forward strand.
CGGCGAACGTGCCGGTCTACATCATCATCACCGGCAGCCAAGGCTCGGAGGGCGGCTACACGCTCTCCTTCACCTACCAGTGACCGCTCGGGCGCATCGAGGGTTTGCCCGCCGCACGGCATCGCGTACGCTGACTCAAGGAGATGCTCCACGTGAAAATCGCCGCCCTCGCCTCGCTCGTTCTGGTCCTCGGCTCCGCGGCGTGCAGCATCGAGTCCTCGGTGTTCGGCGACTTCGGAGCGGGCGGGTCGAGCGGCGCATCGATCGATCTGTCCGGCCCCGACGCAGCGTCCTCGAGCGCGTCGAGCTCCGCCTCGAGCGGCAGCGGTCCCTCGAGCGCGTCGTCGGGACAGCCTGCGGCGATGTGCGGCAATGGCGTGGTCGAGATCGGTGAGGAGTGCGAGGACGGCGGCGTGACCACGGGGGACGGTTGCGACGAAGCCTGCCTCCTCGAGGGTTCGGAGAACAAGTGCCCCACCGGGGCGACGCTCAAGCTCGCGAGCAAGGTCCTGCTGAAGGGCTCGACGGTCCAGAAGAAGGACATCACCACGACCACCTGCGGCGGCGACAAGAGCCCCGACGTCGTCTACCAGGTCATCCCCGCGAAGGACGGGACCGTGCGGGTGATGCTCGCGACACCGGCCACCTTCGAGCGCGTCCTCGCGATCCGCACCGGCTGCAGCCTGACCTCGGGTGAGAAGGACATCTCGTGCGCGTTCGACAAGCAGACGCTCGAGATCGACGTGTCCGTCAAAGCCAACTTCTCGTTTCACGTGCTCGTCTCTGGCCAGAACGGCTCGGCCGGCACGTACGACCTCACGCTCGAGTACAAGTGAGCGTGGCCCGGGCGCGCTCGCGATGACGGCGCTCGTCTGGCATCGGACCGATCTCAGGCTCCGCGACAACGCGGCCGTCGACGAGGCGATGCGCGCGGCGAGCGGGCAGGCCCTCGGTGTCTACGTGCTCCCGGCACGGCCGTACGAAGAGGTCTTGCCCGAGGTGCCGCGGTGGAGCCCGCGCCGGCTCGGCTTCTTGCTCGAGTGCCTCGACGACCTCGCGCAGGCGTGGCGCGCGCTCGGGTCGGCGCTCGTCGTCGTGTCGGGTGAGGCGCACGAGGCGTTGCCCGAGGTCGCGGCTGCGTTCGGCGCGCGCGAGGTGCACACGGCCCCGTGCCTCGCCGTCGACGAGCGGCGCGAGAACGACGCCGTCTTCGAGCGACTGCGTCGAACAGGCGTCGGGCTCCGCGTTCACGAGGAGACGACCCTCTTCGCAGCCGAGGAGCTACCGCTCCCCATCGACGCGCTGCCCGACGTGTTCTCGACCTTTCGCCGCGCCGTCCTCGGGCGCGTGCCCATTCGACCGCCGCGCGCCGCACCAAGCGAGCTTCGGGTCGCGACCGACCTCAGCGCGCTCGCCGAGGAGCGCACCCGGAGGACCCTCGATGCCCACGAGCTCTCGTCCGCGCGCGAGGCTCTCGCGGCCCGCGACGCACGAAGCGCGCTTCCGTTCGAAGGCGGGCGCCGCGCGGGGCTCGCTCGACTCGAGCAATGGATGTGGCGCGACGACCGACTCGCTCGCTACAAGGAGACACGCGACGGGCTCATCGGCATCGACGACTCCTCGAAGCTCTCGCCCTACCTCGCGACGGGCGCGCTCTCGCCGCGCGAGGTCTACGCCGAGCTCGTCCGCTACGAGGCCGAGCGGCTCGAGAACGAGTCGACGCGCTGGTTCGTGTTCGAGCTCGTGTGGCGCGACTATTTCCACTTCTGGGTAAGAAAATGGCGAGCGCGGGCCTTTGCTCGGCACGGCGTTCTCGGGCGCACCGCCTGCGGCGTCGCGGACGCGGTCGCGTTCGCGCGCTGGCGTGCGGGTGAGACGGGCGAGCCGTTCGTCGACGCCGGCATGCGCGAGCTCTGCGCTACCGGTTACCTCTCGAACCGCGCGCGTCAGAACGTCGCGTCGTGGCTCGCGCGGACCGCGGGTGTCGACTGGCGCTGGGGCGCGGCGTGGTTCGAGAGTCAGCTCTTCGATCACGACGTCGGCCCGAACTGGGGCAACTGGCAGTACGTGGCGGGCGTCGGCAACGACCCGCGCAACCGAGTCTTCGACGTGCGCGCTCAGGCAGACCGCTACGACGCCGACGGCGCCTACCGCCGGCTGTGGGCCGACGCCTGAGCCGTGCTCAGCTCGCGGTGTCGTCGAAATACTCGTCGAGGCGGACCTTGGCGTCGGCGCCGAAGAAGCGCTTGCAAGCCTCCTCGAGGCCCGGCGCGTTGCGAAGCTCGTCGCGGCGGAGCACGAGCGCGATCTTCGATCTGCGACGTAGGAAATCCTCGAGCTTTGTCACCATCTCGCTGCGCGCCGCGAGATCGATCTCGGCGCGGATGTACTCGGCCCCCTCGATGAGCACCTCGACCATCCGTGGCTCGCGCCGGATCGACTCGAGCAGCTCGAACGCCCGCGTCCCGTAGCGACGCCAGAGCCTCGTCGACAAGGGCTCCGACGAGCGCGTCGAGGTCATCGCGTCGAGGCCCATCAGCTCGGCCTGGTGCAGGAATGCCTCGCGCATCGCCCCCGGCGGCTCGCCATGCCACGACTGCGCGCGGTGCGGCAGCGAGACACCAAGTCGCGCGACGTGGCCGGCCACCTCCTCGCCTACGTTGACGCAGTCGGTGAGCTTGCCGCCAAAGATCGTCACGTGCGCCTCGCTCTCCGACACCTCGACCACGTGCTTGCGCGACATCTGGATCCAGTCGCTGCCCTCGGCCCCGCCGCTCACCGCGAGCGGGCGTACGCCGCAGCGCTCGGCGATGATGTCCGCCTCGGTCAGCGGGCGAGCGAGCCGCAGCCGCTTGTTGATGTTGTCGAGGACGAAGCGTCGATCCTCGTCGGTGACCTCCGTCTCGGGCTCCTCGACGCGCGTGTCGGTGGTGCCGATGACGCTCCGCGGCCCCATCGGGATCACGAAGAACATCCGGCCGTCGTCGGCGAAGAAGGTGAGCACGCGGCGGCTCGGGGTGAGCCGCTCGACGACGAGGTGGATCCCCTTCGAGAAGACGTGCCGCGCGTCGGTTCGGACGCCCGAGCGCTCGTTCTGGCGATCGGCGAAGGGGCCGCACGCGTTGACGAGCACGCGAGCGACCACCTCGAGCTCCCGCCCCGTGACGACGTCGCGCGCGCGGCAGCGCCAGAGGCCGTCGGCGCCGCGGCTCGCGCCGAGCGACTCGACGTAGTTCACCGCGGCGCAGCCGTGATCGAGCGCCGAGCGGATGAAGGTCCACACGAAGCGCGCGTCGTTGTCGTGCAGGAACGCGTCCGAATACTCGAGCCCGCCGTCCGCTTGCTCGGGGTTCACGATCGGCTCTTCGCGCGCGAGGTCGCCGGCGGTGAGCAGGCGTGGGCGCCGGGTGAACAGGCTCCCCATGATCCAGTACAGCCACGCGCCGGCGAGGAGCTTCCAGAGTCCGTGGCGGAAGCGCGGCGGGCGCACGGTGAAGAAACGGATCTCTTGCACCGTCGACGGGTGGCTCTCGATGAGCGCGTTCCGCGAGCGGCAGAGCTTGCGGACGAGGCCGAACTCGAGCGACTCGAGGTACTTGATGCCGCCCCACGCGAGGTTCGACGACTCCTGGCTCGTCGCGCACGCGAAGTCTCCGCGATCGAACAGCGCGACCCGAGCGCCGCCCGATGCGAGCGCCGCAGCGCTCACCGCGCCGTTGATGCCGCCGCCGAGGACGAGCACATCGAAGGTGCCCGCCTCGAGCTTCTGTAGGTTGGTGTCGCGCAGGCTCACGGCTTCGACGCGTGGTAGCACGGCTGGGGCACACGCGGCACCCGTGGCGGACCGGAGGCGCCGACCACAAAAACGAAACGGGCAGGAGTGCTCCTGCCCGTCGCGTCTGTCGACGCGTCGCTCGACGAACGAACGACGCGGTCGCGTTCGTTCAAGCTCAGTCGATCGCGAGCTTGATCGCCTTGACCGGGCGAGCGCGGACGACCTTGCGGGCCGGCTTCGCTGCGATCTTGATCTCCTCGCCCGTCGCCGGGTTGCGGCCGACGCGCGCCGGAGTCGCCTTCTTGGTGACGACGACGAACTTCGCGAAGCCCGGGAGCACGAACACGCCGGTCTTCTTGAGCTGCTTGTGGCCGAGGCCCTCGAGCGACTCGATGATCGCCTTGACCTGCTTGCGGTTTAGGCCCTCGCTCGTCTCGACGAGGGCGTTGATGAGCGCCGCCTTCGAGAGCGGGGCGTTCTTCTTCTTCGCGGGGGTAGCTGCTGCTTTCTTCGTTGCCATCGGTAAACCTCTTGAATTCGTTGTCGGCTTCGCGCTCTCGCGGGCGTGGGACGTGAGGTTGTTGCGCGATTTCGAGGCATAAAAACCAGATGCGCGTGCGAGATGCAACGCGAAAGTGCGCGCCACCCTGTAAAAATATTGAGGAGACGACTGAGGCGGCGCGGGCACCCCGAAGAATACGGCCATTCTATGCGCGACGACGTGTCGATCGCCGGACCACCTGGGCCGTGTCGAGCGCTCGGTCGAGGGCGTGAGGACGTCTGGAAGCCAATGAAAAACCGTAGTACTCGTCTTTGCTGTGAGCACCCAAGCCGTCTCCTTCGTCGCCGCGGCGCTCGTCGCATCCCTCCTCGCCACGCCGGCTAGCGCTGGGCCGAGCCCGAAGGATCGTCTGGAGGCGACGAAGCTCGTCGCCGAGGCGAAGCGGCTCCTCGGCAAGGGCGAGCTGAAGAAGGCCCTCGCGAAGCTGCGCCGAGCCGACGAGCTCGCGCCGCAGGTGCTCGTGAAGGTCGAGCTCGGCAAGGTCGAGACCGATCTCGGAAACTACGTCGGTGGCCTCGATGCGTTCGACGCCGCGCTGCGCGTCAAGACCGCGAACCCCCAAGAGAAGCGCGCACAGGCCGACGCGAAGAAGCTCGGCGATTCGCTGCGCGGCCGCACGCCGAGGCTCTCGGTCGAGATCTTCAGGCCCGAGGCGTCGAAGGTCACGCTGCTGCTCGATGGCGAGGACGTCGAGCCCGGCGAGCACCGGATGAACCCAGGCAAGCACGAGGTCGTGGCGCGTGCGGCAGGCTATCAAGACTTCACCAAGGCGGTGCGCCTCGACGAGGGCGATGCGACGTCGGTGTCGGTATCGATGACGCCGCTCGGCGGTGAGGAGGTCGCGTCGTCCTCGGGTGGCAGCGTGCCTCGTTGGGCGGCGTGGACGACCTGGGGGCTCTCGGCCGCTGCCGTGGGGGTCGGTGCGGGCTTCGGCATCATGGCGATCCAGACGACGAACCAGGTCCTCGTCGATTACGGATGCGAGAACGGCAAGTGTCCCGCGAGCGCCGCGGGCGACCTCGACATCGCGAAGCTGAACGGCAACGTCTCGACCGCAGCCTTCGCGGTCGGCGGCGTCGGCGTCGTCACCGCCACCGTCCTCTCGGTGCTCGCCTTCGGCAAGTCGCCCGACGCCGAGAGCGGCGACGCCGCGGAGGCCCGCCTCGAGGTGAAGCCGCTCGTGGGCCCAGGCTTCCTGGGCATGACCGGCTCGTTCTGACGAGCGCCGATTGGCGGTGCCCCGCTTGGGTGACTCGGTTAACTTAATTTCGTGCGCGTGACGTTTCATTCCTCCGCCGCTCTCTCGCTCCTCCTCGCCGCCTGCGGTGGCCGCGCCATCTGGGATCCGGAGCACCACTCGAACAAGCACCCTGACATGACCTCCGCCGGGGGCGGGCAGGCCGTGACCTCGGCCGGCGGGAGCGATTCAGCCAGCATGAGCGCGGTCACGACGACGACTGACGCGTCGAGCAGCGGGAGCGGCGCGGGCGGTGAAGGCGGGAGCGCGACGGCCAGCTCGGCGACGGCCAGCTCGTCGAGCACGGGCACCGGCGGCGGCCCCACGACGTCGTTCGAAGAGGTCGTGGTAGGCCCGAAGAAATCGGGCGAGTCGTTCACGCTGGACGTCCCCAAGGGGACGCTGGGGTTCACCGTCGTGGTCAAGGCGCCACAGCCTTACGGGCGGATGGGCGTGAAGCGCATCGAGTCTCCGACCAAGGAGGCGCTGATCGACAAGTGGCGCATCCCGGGCACGCCGCGCGAGTTCTCTTGGTACGGGCTCACGCCAGCGGGGACGCCCCAGACCGACGCGATGAGCGCGATGCCCTTGGTGCTCCCTGGGACGTGGACGGTCACGATCGGCGATCCCTACTCGAACACCACCCAGGCGGGCGACGTGAGCGTGTGGCTCCGCACGTCGAGCGACGGAGCGTTTCATGGCGGGTTCGTCGACGTGAACGTGTTCCGCGTCCCGAACGGCGCGAGCGTCGCGTACCTCGACAACGTCCTCGCGAAGGCCTTCAACGGGTGGGCGGGGATGAAGCTCGGGAAGGTGACCTACTACCCGCTCGACGCGTCGTTCGCGAGCGTCGACCTCAACAACTTCTTTCCGGTGATCGAGGCCTCGAAGGCGGCTCCGTCGGTCCCGGCGCTCAACATCCACGTCATCGAGGAGTTCACGGGCGATCTCAAGGACGCGCTCGGCGTCGCTGCCGGGATCCCGGGGGTCGGCATCGCCCCTGGCAGCACCGCGAGCGGTGTGGTGGTGATGCCGACGTCGGATCCGGACCTCGACGCGGAGGTGCTGAAGCACGAGTCGGGGCACCTCTCGGGGTTGTTCCACACCACCGAGATCGATGGGAGCGCGGTCGACACGCTCGGCGACACGATGAGCTGCAGCTCGGTCGAGATGCAGGGGCTCGGCTGCCCGGACTCGTCGAACATCATGTTCCCGTTCGCGAACGCGGCGGCGGATCAGTTCTCGCCGATGCAGGTCAGCGTCATCCAGGGCGCGACGATCTATCGAGGCGCGCTCGACAACCTCGGCATGGGCGGGATGAAGTCGGTCGCGCCGCCGTCCGATTCGTCGCCGCCGACGAAGACGCTCTCGCTCGCGAAGGGCGCATGGCGCACGCACCTCGCGCCACGCGCGGCGGAGTTGCTGGCGTCGCACTGGTGCCACGAGGATGTGTTCAGCGGGCGTCATGTCGACCATGCCGCCGTGGTTCGGCGCTTCGCGTCACGACAAGGTCTCGAGGCCGTGGCGGCCGATGCGTCGGCACCGGCCTGGCTACGCGCTCGTGCAAAGCGAGCGGCCGCGCGACCCTGAGCGCGCGGGACGTCGTCGGTCAGCTGCCGACCGCCGAGATGAGCCGCCAGACGAGCCTCGCGCGAGGCGTCGTCGGCACCTCCGGCAAGGCGTCGGTGCAGACGAGCGCATCGAGCCAGGGCTCGATCGGAGGCCTCCTGAGCGCGCCGCAGAGCGAGAACAAGGTGAGGTCGGAGACGCCGGCCGCGAGGGCGATCGCGACGTCGTCCGCGAGCTCGTGCGGGCCTCGGTAGGTGGGCTCGTCGCCGAGGATCCCGGTGCCTACGGCCCCGAGCGACAGGCCGAAGCCGCGCGCGGCGGCGAGCTGGGCGGCGCTCCCCAACGCGGCGCGTGCGTCGTCGCGCGTCATCGCGCCGCGCGAGTACCCTTCGACGAGGGAGCTGTACATCATCACCGAGGCGCGATCGGGCGCGAGCGCATGGAGCGGCGTGCCGAGGAGCCGCTCCCAGCGCCGTCGCGCGCCGTCCCCGAGCAGCATCGGCATCGCCGCGGCGAGCACGCGCACGCCGCGCCCGCGCAGCCCCGTGGCGAGCGAGACGAGCCGCGCGCGGCCCGTCGGCGAACGCTCCAACAGGTGACGAGCGAGCGTTCGCGGGCCCGGTCGGGACAAGACCTCGAACGAGGGCTCGAGATCGAGCGCGAGCTCGTCGGGGATTCGATCCTGTGACGCAAGCGCGTCCACGAGCTGCTCGACGAACGCGGCGAACTTCGGCGCGGTGCGCACGTTCGCCCAGCGACCTTCGTGCGGCGCGAGCATAGGCCACAGCCCGATCGTGACGCCCGCGTCGCGGCACGCCGCGATGAGCGCGCCGGCGTCCTTGGCGTCCGCGGGCGTTACGGCGGCGAGCAGGCCGATCCGTCGGGTGGAGAGCAGGCGAAGCGCGCTCGCGCGCGCGAGCTCGGACGGTGAGACGAGCTCACACCAGATCCGCCGCGAGCCCTGCTCCGTCACCCGTCGAGCTCCGCGGCGAGCTCCTCGTAGTCTGCGCGGCGGTGCAGCCCGGGAGGAACGAGGAGCGCGTCGACGAGACCGAGCAGCGCGCGGAGCGTCGCGGCGGACACCTCGCCCTCGCGCGACGCATCGACGACGAGCACGCGTCTTCGGTCGAGCGCTGCCGCGCGCCGCGCAAGCGTCAGGTCGACGCCGTGGAGGAGCCAAGCGCGCGCCTCGCGTGCGACCGCGGACGAGGCCTCGAGGTCGTCACCCACGGCGAGCAGCGGCGCCATGTGCATCGAGCGCGCGGACAGGATGGCGGCCTCGACGTCGCCGCGCGCCGTCGCGGGTACGCACACGCCATCCGCGCCGAAATAACGGGCACGCTGGCAATCCTCGGCGGAGGTCGCCGGCGTCGTCACGAGGAGCGGGACGTCGCCTGTCGCGCGCGCGAGCGTCCGCTGCGCCTCCCCCGTCGCGTTCGTCGCGAAGGCGCGTGTCGACTCCACCAAGCGCGCTAGGTCGGCCTCCGCTGCGTCGAGCGCGCTCGCGTCGAGGAACGGGACCAGCACGAGCGAGCGGCGACCTGGCGTGAGCGCGAGGGAGAGATCGCGCGCCGAGGGCACGATCCGCGCGACGTCGACGTCGTCGCGAGTCACGGCGCGCTCTCGAGCGGGTCGGCCTTGGCCTCGTCGACCTTCAGCCAGTAGGCGCTCTGCTCGCTGCGGTAGCAGAGCTCGCCGAGGTGCGTGAGCTCGAAGGCGTAGCGAACGAAATGACGCGTCTGCCCGAGGCGAGCGCGGACCGCGCGGCACTCGCACTCGATCCGCTCGCCCGGCGGGACGAGCTTCTTGAACGTCGCCTCGTGGAGGTGCGTCCCGTAGCCGATCCAGCCGTCGGCGTGCCGTAGCCCGAGCACGTGGTACGCGTGCACGAAGCCGAGCATCCCGGTGACGTGCACCATCAAGGCGCCGGCGACGTGGCGCGGGTGGCGTGCGGCGTGGGCCCGCTGCGAGCGCGTGAGCGGCATGCCGTCGTGGGTCGGCCAGCTGCACCGGACGAGGCTCTTTTCACGGTCGATCTCGAGGAGTCGATCGATGAACAGCACCTCGGGGTCGTAGGGGCAGTCCTCGAGGAACGCCTGATCGAAGGGGCCAGGGACGGTGAGCGTCACCCGCGGAGTCTAGGCCGACGCGAGGCCGTTCGGCAGGCGGATTCGTCGCGCCCCGTGACGGTGGGCCTCGCCTCGTCGTGGCGTCGCGCTCAATCGGCGAAGAGCTGCGTCACCCACACGCCGCGCGCGTCATGCACCACGCCGATGCCGAGCCGACCGAAGCGCCGCGAGAGCATGTTCCCGCGATGCGAGGGGCTCTCCCAGAGCGCGCGATGCGCGGCCTCTGCGTCGCCTGCCCGCGCCACGTTCTCCCCGACCACCGCTGCAGAAACGCCGCTCGCGCGCACGCGCTCGGTCGGCGCGCCCTCGCCGACGTCGTGCGCGAGGGTGTTGGTCGCGGCCATTCGCGCCGCGTGCCGGGCCGCGACGGCGTCGAGATCTCGGCTGCGGCGGAGCGTCGGGAGCCCTTGCGCTCGCCGTGCGACGTCGAGGCGAGCCACGAGGACCTGGTCGTCGGGGAGCCCGAGCGGCGGGTCCTCGGGCGGCGCCGCTTGCGGCTCGACACCGACGAAGAGACGCGCCTCCGCGACCGGCTCCGGTCCGCCCGGCAGGGTCGCGACCACCTGCACCGCCCACTCTCCCGGCTGGTCGACCGCGAAGCGCGAGCGCACCCGGTCGCCCGTCCGATCCGCAAGGACTCGTCGAGGTTGTCCGTCCGGCGCGAGCAGCACCACCGCGGCGTCCGTCGCCTCGACGAGCAGTCGCGCGTCGAGCGCGAGCCACGCGCCGACCCGCGCCCGCCTCGGCAGCGGCTCGAGGTCTGCGAGCGCATCGACGCCGATGGCCGCGAAGCGCGTCACCCCGTCGCGCGAGAGTCCGTGGGCGACGCCGCAACGCCGCGCGCCTCGCGCCGTGCCGAGCCACGCCTCGAAGCGCGGCAGCGCCGCCGCGGCCGGCCCAGCGAAGGCCCACGCGCGCGGCGCCGGCTGCGGCACGCCCGCGGCCTGGACGCGCCGCGCGAGCCGCGCCGCCGACGGGCGGGGCGCGGACTCCTCCCCGAGCAGCCGCCGGGCGACTCCCTCGAGCACCGCGACCCGCTCGCCACACGCCGCGTAAAACGGGCTGGTCGGCCCGTCGCTCGGGCTCGGACTCGCCAGCGGGCCGCCGACCCGCGACGACCACGTCAGCGCGTCGTCCTCGGCCCGGGACGTCGACGCCACGAGCCCCGCGATGGCAAGGACGGAGACCACGACCGGGCGCACCCCTCGACCCTAATGGCTCCTGCGGGTGTTCGGCCACTTCTGCGGTCGACGGAGGCGTGCCCGCGTGGAGGCGCGCGAGCGTCGGACCCGTGCCCGAGGCGGGGGCCACAGAATGCCCCGGGGCAGGAGCCTGTCAGAGCAATGGGGATCCCAAGCTCGCCGCGTGCGTGCTAGAACCGCCGCCGCGCAGCCGCGCGCCCCAGCCGCGCCACCGCGTCGGCTCGACTCTCCCGGAGGATTTCGACGATGTCTCTCAACAAGTTTCTCGGCACGCTCCTCGGAGCGCTCCTCGCCACCGCTGGCATGACCGCGACCCAGGACGCGAGCGCGAAAGAGCTCTCGCTCGGCACGCTCGCCCCCGAGCAGAGCGCGTGGGGCAAGGTCTTCAAGAAGTGGGCGAAGAGCGTCGATAAGAAGACGAACGGCGCGGTGACGCTCCGCTGGTACTTCAACGGCCAGCAGGGCGACGAGCGGGCGATGGTCTCGAAGATGCGCGCCGGTCAGCTCGACGGCGCGGCGGTGACCTCGGTCGGCCTCAGCTCGATCCACAAGCCGTTCCTCGCGCTCCAAATGCCCGGCCTCTTCACCGACTGGGACAGACTTGATGCCGCCCGTGAGCAGCTGCTCCCCGAGCTCCAGGAGGCCTTCAAGAAGGAAGGCTTCGCGCTCGTGGGCTCAGGCGACGTCGGCCTCGCGCACACCATGTCGAAGGGCAGGCCCATCAAGGCGCCCGGCGACTTGAAGAGCATGAAGGTCTACGCGTGGTCGGACGATCCGATCGCGCCGGTCACCTCGTCGGTGATCGGCTACACGCCGGTGCTCTCGTCGGTGCCCGAGCTGCTCCCGAAGCTCACGTCGGGCGCTATCAACGTCGCGACCGTGCCGGCGCTCCCTGCGGTGACGCTGCAGTGGCAGCTCCACCTCGACCATGTCAACGCCGACGTCGTCGGCGTCGGCATCGGCGGCCTCGTCATGTCGCAGAAGACGCTCGACTCGCTGAACGCCGACGAGAAGGCGATCGTCTCGAAGAGCGGCAAAAAAGCAGGCAAAAAGCTGACGAAGAAGATCCGCCTCGAGGACGCGAAGGCTTACGACACGATCAAGGGCCGCATGACCGTCGTGACCCTCTCGGACGCCGAGCGCGGCAAATGGAACGACACCTTCAAGAAGATCCGCGGGCAGCTCGGTCAGGGAACCTTCCCCGCCGACCTCGTGAAGAAGCTCGAGGGCATGGCCGGTCGCTGAGCGAAGCCTCCGCGCCCCGCGAGCCGACGTTGCCCCGTGCGACGTCGGCTCGTTGCTTTTTGTGGTGTCGCGTGCGTTGACGCGCGCCGCGTCCGCGAGGTAAGTCACGCGGTCTATGCGTTCCTACCAGTTCACGTCGGAGTCCGTCACCGAGGGCCACCCCGACAAGATGTGCGACCAGATCTCCGACGCGATCCTCGACGCTTACCTCGCGCAGGATCCGCGTTCGCGCGTCGCGGTCGAGAGCTTCACGAAGACGGGCATGGTCATCGTGGGCGGCGAGGTGACGACAAATGCCGTCATCAACGTCACCGACCTCGTGCGCTCGGCCGTCCGTGAGATCGGTTACTCGAGCTCGGACATGGGCTTCGATTGGCAGACGTGCGCCGTGATGAGCGCCATCGAGAAGCAGTCCCCCGACATCGCGCAGGGCGTCGACGAGGGCTCGGGCAAGTACAAGGAGCAGGGCGCTGGCGATCAGGGGCTGATGTTCGGCTACGCGTCGAACGAGACGCCGGACCTCATGCCGGCTCCGATCTGGTATGCGCACAACCTCGCGCGTCAGCTCACCAAGGTCCGCAAGAACGGGAAGCTTCCGTGGCTTCGCCCAGACGGCAAGACGCAGGTGACCTTCGAGTACGAGAACGACCGTCCGACCCGCATCACCGCGCTCGTCCTCTCGACGCAGCACGCACCCGAGGTGAAGCAGAAGGATCTCGAGGCGGCACTCCGCGCCGAGGTCATCGACAAGACGATCCCCGCGAAGCTCCTCGACAAGAAGGTGAAGATCTACCTCAACCCGACCGGTCGCTTCGTCATCGGCGGTCCGCAGGGTGACGCCGGCCTCACGGGTCGCAAGATCATCGTCGACACCTACGGCGGCATGGGCCGTCACGGCGGCGGCGCGTTCAGCGGCAAGGACCCGACGAAGGTCGATCGCTCGGCCTGCTACTACGCGCGCTACGTCGCGAAGAACGTGGTCAAGGCGGGCATCGCGGAGCGCTGCGAGGTCCAGATCGCCTACGCCATCGGCGTCGCGCAGCCGGTCGGGGTGCACGTCAACACGTTCGGCACCTCCAAGGTCGACGAGCAGAAGCTCGAGCAGTACATCCAGGCGAAGTTCGACATGCGCCCCAAGGCGATCATCGAGCAGCTCGACCTGCGCCGCCCGATCTACAAGGCGACGGCCGCCTACGGTCACTTCGGTCGCAAGGAGTTCCCCTGGGAGAGCACCGACCGCGCCGAGGAGCTCGCGGCCGAGCTGCTCCAGGGCAAGGCGCAGAAGACCGCCAAGAGCCGCTAGGCGCGCCTCGCGTGCGAGGGTGCGGCTCGGCGGAGGCGTCCGAGCCCGCACACTCCTGACATTCGTTCGAAGAGGCCGGCGTGCCGCTCGTCGGTCTTAGGCGTTTCATGCGAGCTTGGTTAGGTCAGCTCCGGCGACGACGTGCGTGGGCGTACTCGTTGCACTTACTATTGAATGCGCGCCGCGTGCGCCCCGAAAGCAAGGTCCAAATGCGTGACGCTTCGCTGCTACATCGACTCGGGACCGCTGGAGTTCTCTTGCTCGTCGCGTGCTCGGCGAGTCGCGATGGCACGCTCGATGCGATCGCTGGCTCGTCCGGGCAGCCCGGCGTCGGTGGCTCCGGGGCCGCCAGCAGCGGCTCCTTCGATCCGTCGGGCGGCAGTGGCGGCGGCGGGACCGGGTGCGACTCGTCCCCGAGCGCGGACGGCGACAGCGACGGGTACTCGGGCGACGAGGGCGACTGCAACGACTGCGATCCCAACGTCAACCCCGGCGCGATCGAGGTCGCGACCGATCCAAACGATCCGAGCGCGAAGGCAAGCGACGAGAACTGCGACGGGCAGGTCGACGAGGCCGTGCCGTCGTGCGACAGCGGCCTCGCGCTCGGCGATCTCGACCCGCTGAACGGCGCCCGCGCCATCGGCCTCTGCAAGGCGCTCGGCCCGAAGGAGAAGGGCTGGGGCGTCGTGTCGGCGTCGTACACGCGCGCGGACGGGGCCCCCGCCTCGCCGGGCCCGTCCGTCGGCCTGATGCCGAAGTTCGGCTCGACCGTGAAGCCGCGCGAGGGAGGGTCGCTGCTCGGCCTCTCGTCCGGCTACGCACGCGACGCGTCGATGCCCGGCAACTGCGGGACGCTGACCTGCTCCACGCTGGGCCCCGGGACCGCGCCGGCCGGCTTCCCTCAGGACGTCCCAGGCTGCTCCGGCGACACCGAGGTCAACGACGACGTCGCGCTCAGCCTGATGCTCCGCGCGCCGAAGAACGCCACGGGTTACTCCTTCGAGTTCAATTTCTACTCGTTCGAGTACCCCGAGTGGGTCTGCACGTCGTTCAACGACCAGTTCATCGCGCGCGTGAGCCCGCCGCCGATGGGGTCGATCAACGGCAACATCTCGTTCGACTCCAAGAAGAACCCGGTGAGCGTGAACATCGCGTTCTTCGAGGTCTGCGCGGGCTGCGCCCTCGGCACGGCCGAGCTCTCGGGGACCGGCTTCGACTCCTGGAACGACGCCGGCGCCACGAGCTGGCTCACCACCCAGGCGCCGGTCGTCGGCGGCGACACGTTCGACGTGCGCTTCGCGATCTGGGACACCGGCGATGATGCGTGGGATTCGACGGTGCTCGTCGACAACTTCAAGTGGATCGCGAAGCCCGGCTCCACGGTCAGCGTCAACACCGTGCCGACGCCGAAGTGAGCCCGCTCCACGCGCGCGGGCCCTCGGTTGACGGCGCCTCCGCGCCTTCGCGCTGCCCTGACCCCACCACTCGCGCCGCCGCCGCTGGCTGACTCAGCCGGCGCGCCGCGAGCGCTTGAACGGCACTATCCCGAGCAAGATGGCGCGCGCGAGACGGGCGTTGTGCACCCGGCCCTTCGCGAGCACCCACACCCGGACCCCGCGCGTGGCGGCGCGGTGGAGGATCCACCACAAGGTGAGGCCGACCACCACCGAGCCGACCGCCGCGACCCTCGACCACGGGGGCTCGTATCCGAACGAAGCTCGGAGCCCGTAGAGCCCGGTCGTCGAGCCGATGAAGATCGCGAGGAAGCGCATGATCATGCCGCGCCGCGCGCCGTAGTCGACGCGCTGATTCTTCCACACCGTGTCGGGCAGATCGCGCGCCTCGGGGTCCGACACCATCACCAGGCGACCGCCGCACTCGGTGCAGACGGCGCCCCCGGCGTTGACGTAGTGACACTCGAGGCAGATCTTAACCACGGCCCGTCAGGCGTATCACGGCCGCACCTCGTTCGCCACGCGGGTGCGACGCGACCGGCGCTTGCTATGCTCCGGCCTTCGCGATGTCGCTCGCCCGTCACCTCGCCGTGGTCGCCGATGTCGCGGCGTCGCTCGAAGACCGCATCGCGTCCGCGCACGCGCTCGCGGAAGAAGGCGATCCGCGCCTCGCCGAGGCAAGGCCCATCCCGATCCCGGCAGGGATCCTGCGGCGCAAAATCTCCAACGATTCGCCGATCGTCGAGATCGCGGTGCCTGCCTTCGCCATCGCGCGATATCCGGTCACGGTCGGGGAGTTCGCTCGCTTCATCGCCGATGAGGGTTACGACGACCCGAGCTACTGGAGCGCCGAGGGCTGGAGTTTCCGCCTCGACGAGGGCCTCGAGCGCCCGCGGTTTTGGGGCGAGGCCGAGTGGGCGCCTTACCTCGTCTCGAACCACCCGGTCGTCGGCGTCAGCGCGTTCGAGGCCGAGGCGTACGCATCCTACTGCGGCGCGCGCTTGCCCCGCGACCACGAGTGGGAGCGCGCTGCCCGCGGCGATGACGCGCGCGACTACCCCTGGGGCGACGCCTGGGACCCCGCGGCGTGTTGCTCTCGCGAACACGGCCCACGGTCGACGATCCCGGTCGGCGTTCACCCGCGAGGCATGAGCCCGTTCGGCGTGCACGATCTCTGTGGCGCGGTGTGGCAATGGACCGAGGACGCTCGCGCGAGCGAGGGCACCTACGGTCCGCCGCGCGAGGTGCGAGGCGGCGCGTGGAACAACCTCCCCTGGAGCATCGGCTGCTCCGGACGGAACGCCTATCCTCCCGAGGCGCGCTTCTCGAACCTCGGTTTCCGCCTCGTGTTCGACCGTCCGTGAACGGCACCGACCTCGCCGCAACGAAGGCGCTGTTGTAAGGAGGCATGCGATGACGAATCAGCGCGCACAGGAGCTCTTCGACAAGATCGAAGCCAAGACGGCCCGCGTCGGCGTGGTGGGCCTCGGCTACGTCGGGCTGCCCCTCGGGCTCACCTTCTGCGAGAAGGGCTTCGACGTGCTCGGCTTCGACGTCGATCAGGCGAAGGTCGACGTGCTCCTCGGCGGCGGGACCTACATCGTCCACCTCGGCGCCGAGCGAGTGAAGGGCGCGCTCGCGACGGGTCGCTTCTCGCCGACGACCGATTTCGAGCGGCTCGCGGAGTGCGACGCGATCGCGATCGCGGTCCCGACGCCGCTCACCTTGCAGCGCGAGCCCGACATGCGCTTCGTCGTCGTCACCGCCGAGGCGATCGCGAAGCGGCTGCGCCGCGGGCAGCTCGTCGTCCTCGAATCGACGACCTACCCGGGGACGACCGACGAGCTCGTCCGCGGGATCCTCGAGCGCACCGGCCTCGTCGCGGGCGAGGATTTCTTCCTCGCGTTTTCGCCCGAGCGCGAGGACCCGGGCAACCGGCGCTTCGACACCAAGACCATCCCGAAGGTCGTCGGCGGGATCGAGCCCGACTCGTCGCGCCTCGCGGTGCGCCTCTACGAGCTCGCGGTCGACCGCGTCGTGCCAGTGTCGTCGGCGCGCGCCGCCGAGGCGACGAAGCTCACCGAGAACGTGTTTCGAGCGGTCAACATCGCGCTCGTGAACGAGCTCAAGGTCATCTTCGACCGAATGGGCATCGACATCTGGGAGGTGCTCGACGCGGCGGAGACGAAGCCCTTTGGCTTCATGCGCTTCAACCCAGGGCCGGGCCTCGGCGGTCACTGCATCCCGCTCGATCCGTTCTACCTGACGTGGAAGGCCCGTGAGTACGGCGTCTCGACCCGCTTCATCGAGCTCGCCGGCGAGGTCAACGTGTCGATGCCGCGCTACGTCGTCGACAAGCTGACTGCGGCGCTGAACACCCGAAAGAAGCCGCTCAACGGCAGCAAGGTGCTGCTCCTCGGGCTCGCCTACAAGAAAGACGTCGACGACACGCGCGAGGCCCCGTCGTTCGAGCTCATGCACTTGATGCGCGAGGCAGGCGCCGTGGTCGACTACCACGATCCGCACGTGCCCGAGACCCCCGCGAAGCGGAGCTTCCCCGCTCTCGCGAAGCAGCACTCGGTGCCCCTCTCGCCCGAGACCCTCGCCCGCTACGACGCGGTGCTCGTCGCGACCGATCACAGCGCCGTGGACTACGCGCTCGTCGCGGAGCACGCGCAGGTGATCGTCGATACGCGCGGGGTGTACCGCGCACCGCGCTCGAACGTGGTGAAGGCTTGACGGCGTCGCTCGCGGGTCGGTCGGTGCTCGTCACGGGCGGCGCGGGCTTCATCGGCTCGCACCTCGTCGCCGGGCTCGTCGCGCGAGGAGCGCGCGTTCGGGTGCTCGACGATCTGTCGACCGGCAAGCGCGAGAACCTCGCCGACCTCGAAGGGGTCGAGCTCGTCGTCGGCGACGTCCGCGACGAGTCCGCCTGTCGAGCGGCGTGCGTCGGCATGTCGGTGGTGTTTCACGAGGCGGCGATCTGCTCGGTGGCCCGCTCGATGGAGGACCCGGCGACCACCATCGCGGTCAACGTCACCGGCGCCGCCAACGTGTTCGCGGCGGCGCGTCGCGCAGGGGTCTCACGGGTCGTCTACGCGAGCTCGTCGAGCGTCTTCGGCGACACCGCGACCTTGCCGCAGCGCGAGGGCGACGAGGCCGCGCCGCAGTCGATCTACGCGCTCTCGAAGCGCATGGACGAACAGCTCGCCGAGGCGCATGCGCGTGCCTTCGGCATGACCCTCGTCGGTCTGCGCTACTTCAACGTGTTCGGCCCCCGGCAGGACCCTAACGGCCCGTACGCGGCGGTCGTTCCGCGCTTCCTCGAGGCGCTGCTCGAGGGCAGGCCGCCCACGCTGTTCGGCGACGGGGCGCAGACCCGCGACTTCATCGACGTGCGCGACGTCGTCCGCGCGAACCTGCTCGCCGCGACCTGCCCGCTCGAGGGCGCGCACGCGGTCAACGTGGCGACCGGCGTCGCGCTCTCGGTCGCCGACCTCGCCGTGATCCTCGCCAAGCTCGTCGGGCGTCCGGACCTCGCCGCGGTCCGCCTGCCGCCGCGCGCGGGGGACATCCTGCACTCGGTTGCGGCGATCGAGCGGGCTGCTGCGCTCCTGGGCTTTCGCGCCGAGCACGGGCTCGAGGCTGGCCTGGGTCACCTCGTCGCGCACGCCCGCGCCACCTGACGGGACGTCGACGCGCCCGGGCACGTCGCGAGGGGTCGCGGTTGACACGCCCCTGGGACGCGCTAATTCTCACGTAACGGAACCCTAACGCATACGTAAGGGTTTGGGTTTGACAGACCCCTGCTCGCGGCACTACGAAGCCGCGTCGCTCTCCGTCCCCCCATCGCCTCGCTGGTCATGGCTAACCTCCACCGCCTCCCGATCCTCGGTACTCCGGCGGCCCCGGCGTGGGGTCCGCCGCTGCCCGCGCTCGGCAGTCCGCCGCCCGTCGAGTCGGAGTCCGGTGGCCTCGAGGACGACGAGGAGCTCGCGGGCCTGCTCCAGGTCGGAGACCTCGCCCGCGAGGTCGGCAAGACGGTGCGCGCGATCCACCACTATGAGAGCGTCGGGCTGCTGCGCCCGCACCGTCGCTCGAAGGGGCGTTATCGGCTCTATGCGACGGACGCCGTGGCGCGCGTGCGCTGGATCGGCAAGCTCCATGACCTCGGCATGAGCCTCGCGCAGATCCAGCAAATCCTGGCGCTCTGGGAGCAGGCGCCGAGCGCGCCCGAGGCGATGCGGAAGATCCGCGCCATCTACCAGCAGAAGCTCGAGGAGGTGCGCGCCCAGATCGCCCACCTCTCGACGCTCGAGCGCGAGGTCGGCGCCAGCATCGAGTACCTCGACACCTGCAAGACCTGCGACCCCGGTGAGCTCGTGGCGGCCTGCAGCGCCTGCACCGTCCACGACGACGAGGTCGTCGAGCCGGAGCTCGTCGCCGGGCTCTACGCCACCCTGGAGAACTCCAAGTCATGACGCTGAAATTCCCGATCTACATGGACAACCACGCGACGACGCCGGTCGACCCGCGGGTGATCGAGGCGATGATGCCCTACTTCACGAACGTGTTCGGCAACGCGGCGAGCCGCAGCCACGCGTTCGGCTGGACCGCCGAGGAGGCCGTCTCGCGGGCGCGCGAGCAGGTCGCGCGGCTCGTCGGAGCGACAAAGGCGAAGGAGATCGTCTTTACCTCGGGCGCGACCGAGAGCGACAACCTCGCCGTGAAGGGAGTGGCGCACTTCTACCGCGAGAAGGGCAACCACATCATCACCACGAAGATCGAGCACAAGGCGATCCTCGACACCTGCAAGCGCCTCGAGAACGAGGGCTTCGAGGTCACCTACCTCGACGTCGACAAGTCCGGCCGCATCGACCCCGAGGCGGTGCGTCGCGCGATCACCGACCAGACGATCCTCGTCAGCGTGATGCTCGCGAACAACGAGGTCGGCACCGTGCAGCCGCTGAAGGAGATCGGCGCCATCACCCGCGAGCGCGGCGTGCTGCTCCACACCGACGCCGTGCAGGGGATCGGCAAGACCCCGTTCGACGTCGAGGAGATGAACGTCGACCTCGCCTCGCTCACCGCCCACAAGATCTACGGACCAAAGGGCGTCGGCGCGCTCTACGTGCGGCGCTCGAAGCCGCGCGTGCGCCTCGCGACCGAGATGGACGGCGGCGGCCACGAGTTCGGCATGCGCTCGGGCACGCTCAACGTCCCTGGCATCGTCGGCTTCGGCAAGGCCTGCGAGATCCTGACCGAGGAGGGCCGCGCCGAGACCGAGCGGCTGCGAACCCTGCGTGACCGCCTGCTCGCTCGGATCACCGGGACGCTCGAGGAAGTGCACATCAACGGCTCGCTCGAGCACCGCCTTCCGAACAATCTCAACCTGTCGTTCGCCTTCGTCGAGGGTGAGTCGATGATCATGGCGATCCGCGACGTCGCGGTCTCGAGCGGCTCGGCCTGCACGAGCGCGAGTCTCGAGCCGTCGTACGTGCTGCACGCGATGGGTGTCACCGATGACGCCGCGCACTCGTCGATCCGCTTCGGCCTCGGGCGCTTCACCACCGAGGACGAGGTCGACTACGTGGCACAGCTCGTGATCGACAAGGTCCAGAAGCTTCGGAGCATGTCTCCGCTCTGGGAGATGCACAAGGAAGGCATCGATCTCAGCACCGTCCAGTGGACGGCGCACTGACCCGCGAGGAATGAAGTCATGGCGTACAGCGACAAGGTCATCGACCACTACGAAAACCCCCGCAACGTCGGCACGCTCGACAAGGACGACTCGACCGTGGGCACCGGGCTCGTCGGCGCACCGGCCTGCGGCGACGTGATGCGGCTCCAGATCAAGGTGAACGACGCGGGCGTCATCGAGGACGCGAAGTTCAAGACCTTCGGCTGCGGCTCGGCGATCGCGTCGTCGTCGCTCGCGACCGAGTGGATCAAGGGCAAGTCCCTCGAGGAGGCCGAGGCGCTCAAGAACACGCAGATCGTCGAAGAGCTGAACCTCCCGCCGGTGAAGATCCACTGCTCGGTGCTCGCCGAGGACGCGATCAAGAGCGCCATCGCGGACTTTCGCGCCAAGCAGGCGGCCAAGCGCGCGCTCGACGAGGGCTGACGAACCCGATGGACGCCGAGACCGTGACGACCACCGACGCGGGCGCTCCGAAGGTCGAGCGCACCTTCGAGCTCCTCGTGTCGCCCGAGGCGGCGCGCAAGATCAAGGAGGCGCTCGACAAGCGGAAGACGCCGAACGCAAGCCTTCGGGTCGGCGTTCGCGGTGGGGGTTGCTCCGGCTTCAGCTACGTCCTCGAGTTCGCCGACGCGCCACCTCGCGAGGGACGTGACCTCGTGTACGAGGTGCCCGTCGACGACGGCTCGGTCCGCGTCGTCTGTGACAAGAAGAGCATCCTCTACCTCGCGGGCTCGACGCTCGAGTGGGAGAAGACGCTGAAGTGGCAGGGCTTCAAGTTCACGAACCCGAAGGCCTCGAGCGCCTGCGGCTGCAAGGAGTCGTTCTCGATTTGAGCGACGCCTTCGCCGTCCTCGGCCTCGAGCCCCGCTTCGATCTCGAGCCGGCCGCGCTCGACGCCCGACACCGCGCGCTCTCCGCCGCCCTGCACCCCGACAAGTTCGCGGGTTCGGCGGCGACCGAGCGACGGCTCGCGCTCGGCAAGGCGATCGAGGTGAACGAGGCGTACCGCGCCCTGCGCGACCCCGTGAAGCGAGCCGAGTGCCTGCTCGCCGCGCGCGGCGTTCCGATCGGCGACGGCGCCGAGCCGCGACCCCCGGCCGAGCTCTTGATGGAAATCATGGAGGTGCGCGAGGAGCTCGCCGCCGCCCGACGGGCCAAGGACCTGCCCGCGCTCGAGCGCCTCGAGCGCGCCATGCGAACGAAAGAGCAGGCGACCACCGCGGCGCTGACGCAGGGCTTCGCGGCCGCTGGCGGCGCGGTCGAATTGCTCGCGGCCCTGCTGCCAGAGCTCGGCAAGTTGCGCTATTACCGCCGCTTCTTCGAGGAGCTCGAGGCCGCCATGGACGAGCTCTCGACCTGAGCCATGTCCCTGCTCGAAATCTTCGACCCTGCCGCCTCGCCACGCCCGATCGGCATCGATCTCGGCACCACCAACTCGATCGTGGCGCGCCTGCGCGACGGCGCGCCCGACGCCATCCGCGACTGCGACGGTGAGGCGCTCGTGCCGTCGGCCGTGTTCTACGACCGGACCGGCCGCGTGGTCGTCGGCCGCGAGGCGCAGCGCATGGCCGCAGCGCACCCGACCGACACCATCGTCAGCGTGAAGCGCTTCATGGGCAAGGGGGCCGACGACGCCGAGACCCGGCGCCTCGGTACCTACGAGTTTGCCTCGCCGACGAGCCCCGAGGAGGCCCGCTCGGTGCGCTTCCGCGTCGCCCCCGAGCGCGTCGTGACGCCCGTCGAGGTGAGCGCCGAGATCTTGAGGGCGCTCCATCAGCTCGCCGAGGACGAGCTCCGCTCGGTCGGCCCCGCGGTCATCACGGTCCCGGCGTATTTCGACGACGCGCAGCGGCAGGCCACGAAGGACGCCGGGCGGCTCGCGGGCCTCGAGGTGCTGCGCCTCCTCAACGAGCCGACCGCCGCCGCGCTCGCCTATGGCCTTGAACAGAAGCAGAACGGCCTCTTCGCGGTGTACGACCTTGGCGGAGGGACCTTCGACGTCACCGTGCTGCGCCTCGAGGACGGCGTCTTTCAGGTGAAGTCCACGGGCGGCGACAGCGCGCTCGGCGGCGACGACATGGATCGCGCGCTCGCCGAGGTGCTGCTCCGAGCGATGGCGGTCACGGTCGACGCGAGCGTGGCCTCACGAGAGCTCGTGCGGCTCGCCCTCGACGCGGCGCGCCAGGCGAAGCACGCGCTGACCGAGCGTGACGCGGTCGAGCTGACGCTGCCCGTGAAGGGGGGCGAGGAGACGACGGTCCGTGTCACCCGCGCAGCGTTCGAGGAGCTCGTCGCGCCGATTGTCGCGAAGACCGGCGTGTCGTGTCGCCGCGCGCTCCGCGACGCGGGCGTTCGCGCAGAGGAGCTCGACGGCGTGATCCTCGTCGGCGGCTCGACCCGCGTGCCGTACGTCCGGCGCTACGTGGCCGAGCTCTTCGGCAAGGAGCCGCTCGCCAACATCGATCCCGACCTCGTCGTCGCCTACGGCGCGGCGATCCAAGCCGACATCCTCGCAGGTGACTCGCACCGAGCGGACGAGATCCTGCTCCTCGACGTGCTGCCGCTGTCGCTCGGGCTCGAGACCATGGGCGGCGTCGCCGAGAAGGTGCTGCCGCGCAACACGACGATCCCCGCCGGCGCCAAGCAGGTCTTCACGACCTACGCCGACAATCAGACTGGCTTCGAGCTCCACATCGTACAGGGAGAGCGCGAGCTCGCCGCCGACTGCCGCTCGCTCGCCCGCTTCACCCTGCGCGGGATCCCACCTGTGGCTGCCGGGATGGCGCGTCTCGAGGTCACCTTCAAGGTCGACGCGGACGGCTTGCTCACGGTGAGCGCGAAGGAGCTCACCACCGGCCTCGAGCAGCACGTCGAGGTCACGCCGAGCTACGGTCTCACCGACGCCGAGGTCGAAGAGATGCTGCTCGACGCGCTCGATCACGGCGAAGAGGACATGCAGAAGCGCCAGCTCGCCGAGCGCAAGGTCGAGGGCGCGCGCATCCTCCAGGCGACGCGTGGAGCGCTCGAGAAAGATGGGGATCTGCTCGACGCCGACGAGCGTGCGCGCGTGCTCGCGGCGCTCGACGACCTCGCGACGGCGCTCGAGTCGGACGTGTCCGCCCGCATTCAGGGTCGCGTCGACGAGCTCGACGCGGCGACCAAAGGCTGGGCCGGTCGGAGGATGGATCGCGCGATCGGTCAGGCGATCGCGGGCAAGGTGCTCGACGAGGTCGACGCGAGCGTCGCTCACGCACGCGGCGTCGAGGCCCACGTCGATGAGCACGCGCGGCGGAGGTGAAGCATGGCCATCGTGAGGTTGAAGGCGCTAGGGCGTGAGTGGGTGCACGAGGTGTCGCTCGGGGTGAGCCTGCTCGAGGCGGCCGAGGAGTGCGGCGCGCCCGAGGGCTCGGCGTGTGGCGGAGTGTGCGGCTGCTCGACGTGCCACGTGTACGTAATGCAGGGGGCCGAGCTGCTCTCGCCTGCCGAGGAGAACGAGGAGGACATCATGGACAAGGCCTTCGATGTCCGCATGTCGAGCCGCCTCGGCTGTCAGGCGCGCGTCGTCAAGGAGGGCGAGGTGGTCGTCGAGATCACGCGCGAGAGCCTCGACGCCTTCTACAACGAGCACCCCGACGAGATCGATCCGCGCGAAGCAGGCTCGACCGCGTGAGCCTCACGCGCGGCTCGCGGCTTCGCCTCGCGTCCGCGCTCGCGGTCGAGGTTCGCGGCGCCGAGGTCACGCTCCGCGTCGGTGACGCGCACCTGCGAGGGGATCTCGAGCTCCTCGAGGTACTCGCGGCGTTCCGCGTCGCGACCGCGCTCGATGAGGCGGTCGCACGGCTCGCGGCGTCACGTGGCCTCGACGGCTGGGCGCGGCTCGCGGCGCGGGTGCACGAGCTCGTGGCGGTCGGCGCGCTCGTCGATGAGTCGACAGGGCCGATCCTCGACGTGCGCCCGGGACGCTTCGGCGCGGCGGCGAGCCACGTGCGGATGCTCGATGACGAAGCGCGCACGAAGGCCCTCGTCGGCGCGGTGCGCGCGGCGGTGCGCCCCGACGACGTGGTGCTCGATCTCGGGACGGGGACCGGCCTCCTCGCGCTCGCGGCGGCGAAGGCGGGGGCCCGGCGCGTCTATGCGATCGAGGAGACGGCGATCGCGGGCGCTGCCGCACGGGTGTTCCGCGACGAGCCGCGCATCACGCTTCTTCGGGGGAGCTCGCGCGAGGTAAGCCTCGATGAGCCCGCCACCTTGCTCGTCAGCGAGATCCTGGGAGACGAGCCATTGGCCGAGCGGGTGCTCGAGGCCTTCGCCGACGCGCGGGCCCGCCTGCTCGCGCCGGGAGCGCGCGTCCTGCCGCGTCGCCTTCGGCTCGTCGCGCGCGGGGTCGAGCTCGATCCGGGGACCCGCCGCGCGCACCGCTTCGACGAGGAGGTGACCCGTCGATGGTCCGACGCCTACGGCGTCGAGCTCGGCCCGCTCGCTGCGGTGCCGCTGCCCGAGGGCTACCGCGCCGTGGTCACGCAAGCGATCGCGACCCGCTTCACACCGCGGACCGAGCAGGTCGAGCTCGTGGCGCTCGACCTCGCCAGCGCCCCGACGACGCTCGACGTCTCGGCTCGGGCCGTGGCCCTCGGAGGGGGGCCGCTCGACGCGGTGGTCTCCTGGTTCGAGGCCGAGCTCGACGACGAGCGCACGCTGTCGACCGAGCCGGGGCGGCCCGGCGCCTGCGCGCACTGGAACGTCACGGTCTGGTTCGCGCCGAATCGACGGACGCTCGCGCCGGGCGAGGCCGTGGCGCTCCGGTATGTCCACGGGCCAGCGGGGACGCGGCTCGGCTTTCCCGGCTGAGGCCGTCCGTCGTCTCGCTCGTCAGGGCTTCAGCGAGACGTGGAGGTTGAACTTGCCGAACTTCTTCGCGGCCGTGGACATGCCGTCGACGATGAGGAAATACGTTCGATCCTTCACGACCGGGAACGAGACCGTCTCGACGTCGAAGGTCCCGCTGTTCGAGCACGCGAGCTGGTTGCCGAGGAGCGCGCCGTTCAGCGGATCGCCCGGGATGGTCATCCCGCTGTCGCAGGTGCAGGTCGCGCCGCAGGTGTCGGGGTTGACCGCCTCGACGGCGTAGAGCACGCGATCCCAGCAGCCAGGATCGAGGATGTCTTGCTCGCACACGGGCGTCGTCCCCGCGAGGTCGAGGCCAACCGACGCGGTCACGGTGCCGTTCGCCTTCGCTTTCAGCTGGTAGATGCGGTCATTGCCGGTCGAGCTCGCGGCGCCCGGACCACAGGTGCCGCCGACCGAGGGGTGGTACGAGCGCACGCCGTCCCCGTCCTTGTAAGGCGCTGTGCTGCTCACGAAGGTGAGGGATTGATTCAGCGCGATCGGGAAGGGCTCCCCGGGGCAGGCGTCGAAGCTCGTCACCTGCTCGAGCTTGCAGCTCGCGTCGCAGCCGTCGCCGCTCTTCGCGTTGCCGTCGTCACACGCCTCCATCAGCGAGGGGTTGATGACGCCGTCGCCGCAGGCGGGAGCCTCGAACGACACGTCCATGCGGTACTTTCCGCCGAGCCCGTTCGCGCCATCGACAAAGAAGAAAAGGTCGGCGAACTTCGTCGGGTCGAGCTCGACCGCGATGGCCTCCTTCGTCGGGAACGACGCGAGGCAGGTGAGCTCCTGGGTCGCGTCCTCGCAGGTCGCGGGCTGGCCGATCTTGCCGCGGACGTGGACGTTCGGATTGAACGTGCCGTCGAGCGCGAAGAACCTGAGCTTTAGCGTACCGAGCGCGCTGAAGGTGAGGTGGTAGACCCGGTCGGGGCCGCTCGAGCCCGCAGAACCCCCGCAGTACGCCGCCGTGAAATCGTGTTGCGCCGTGGCGAGGTCGCCTTCGTAGCAGGTGTTGGTCCCGAGCGTGAGCGGGATGGTGTCGCCGGGGCAGGCGTCGGTACCGGTGTCCTCGATGCACAGCGGCCCGCTGCCGCCGCTGCCGCCGCTGCCTGTCGCGCCGCCCGCGCCGCCGCTGCCTGTCGCGCCGCCCGCGCCGCCGCTGCCTGTCGCGCCGCCCGCGCCGCCGCTGCCTGTCGCGCCGCCTGCGCCGCCCATCGAGGTGGAGGTGGTGACCATCGAGCCGCCGGAGCTCGCGCTGCTCGTCGAGCTCGAGGCGTCGGTCTCGACCGGCTCGGTCTCGACGACGTTGCAGCCGAGGCCGAGCGCGCTGCCGGCGCCGAGGGTGCCGAGGAGAAGTGCCGTGAAGGTGCGAAGATGAGAAGGTGTAAGCATAGGGTTGAGGCGGCCCGACCGTCGAAGCGCGTCAGACAATGTTATCAGGCTAGCACTGAGCTCGTTGCAGAGAACTTGCCCGACATTCAGCCGTGGCAGAGCGCCAGGCGAATCGAGCGCTCGAGCGCGGCATCGGGAGGAGCTCGTCAGACGCCGCCGACGCAGCGGGCGCGGGTGAACGATTCCGGGATCACCGCCTCGTCGTGCGCGACCAGCAAGACGGGAGTCTCGGCCGACAGACGCTCGAGGAGCTCGCGAACGGCGTGACGCCCCTCGGCGTCGAGGCCCGCTTCTGGCTCGTCGACGACGATCATCGCCGGCGAGCGACCGTCACGCGGCAGCAACACCCGCGCGAGGTGAAGGCGCGCGCGCTCGCCCCCCGAGAGGCTCCCTACCGCTACCTCGAGCGGAGAGCCGTCGGCTTGTGCTTGCAGCACGCGAAGCAGGCCGACCTGGGCCAGCGCGGCCTCGAGGACGGTGTCGTCGACGCCGTCCGCGAAGAGCCGCAGGTGCCACGCGACCGAGCGCGCGGGCGCGACGAAGGGTCGCTGCGGCAAGAAGGCGACGCGGGCCCGCAGCTGCGCCGCGAGTGCCGCCGTCCATGGCGCGCCATCGAGCCAGAAGGCCCCCGCCTCGAGCGGCACGAGCCCGAGGAGCGCGGCCACGAGCGTGCTCTTCCCCGCGCCGTTCTCCCCGACGAGCGCGAGCCCTCGCTGTGTCTTCCAGCGAGCGGAGAAGGCCGCAGGCGTCGCGCGCGCGCTCCGCTCGTGACGCACCGAGACGCCATCGAAGTGGATCTCTTCGAGCCTAAATGAGGCTCCTTCGGTCGGAGCCGAGGTGAACTCGGGAGCCTGCGTGCTCAAGGGGCCGACGAACTCGCGGAAGGTGGTGCGCTCACGCGCTGCCGCCGCGAGCTCTCCGAGCGAGCCGACGAGGCCGAGCGCGCAGGCGAGGCCGGAGGTCCCGAGCACCGCGGCGGGGAGCCAGGCGCGCTGAAGGTCGAGCGCGCCTCGGAGGGTCGGTGTCGCCGCGAGCAGCGCGACGAGCGCCACCGGCGCGAGGGTCGAGAGCGCCCGGAGTGCCGTGGCCTCGCGGCGGGCGCGCGCGGTTCGCCTCGCGTCCTCACGGGCGCGCGCGACGGTCGCGGGGCCCAGGCCGTGAGCGCGAACCTCGAGCGCGCCGTCGACGAGTACGCCGCACCGCTCGACGAGCTGCGCGACCTCGTCGTACCCGCGGTCTTCGGCTCGTCGAAGCCGCGAGGTGACGGCTACCACGAGGGGCGCGGCGAGGAGCCCGACCGCGAGCCCCGCGAGCAGCCACTCGCCGCCAAGGAGGAGGCCGGTCGCGAGCGCGACGAGGGCGAGGCCTGCGGCGTCGGCCACGAGGCGCGGGGCGATGCTCGCGCCGAGCTGTGCTTCGCGCTGGGCCGCGAAGACGAGCATGCTCCCCTGCATGCGCGCGCTCCGTCGCGCGAGCGAGGCCAGCGGTCGGTCGAGGCCCGCCGCCGCGAGGCGCGACCACGCCTCGACGAGCCGCGCCTCGAGCGCCCAGCCGAGCCAGAGTCCGCGCGCGACCACGAACGCCTGTGCCGCGAGCGCGAGCCCCAGCGTGACGGTCTCGCTGGCACGGCCCGCCGAGAGCAGCGTGGCGGGGATCAAGGCCTTCGGCGCCAGCTCCAGCGCGACCGCGCGCACGTCGATCGGCCCGAGCGCGCGGAGCGCGAGGAGGCGAGGCGGGCGACTGGGCGGAGAAGACGGCGTGACCAAGGCGCGCATGCTAGCGCGGCCCGTGCCGAGGGTGAGGGCGCGATCGCGATTGAGACGGTGCCCGCGTCGCGCGCCTCGACGCGCGCTGCCGCAGGTGCGATCCTTTTGCGGCATGCCTCGAGAGCGCTCGTTCGTGTCGCGCGTGGTGAGCGCCCTCGAGACGACCTCGAAGGCCGAGCTCGTGTTCACCGCGCGCGCCATGCTGCTCGCGCCGCTCGTCGAGGGCTCGCTCGCCTGGCGCGGCCTCGACGCGACGCTCGACGGACTCGAGCGCCTCTCCCGCAACGCGCATCGCCGCGAGGCGGCCGAGGGCGCGGCCGCCGAGCTCGCGGTGGCTCGCGCATTTCGCCTGCAGCCCTGGCTCCCCGGCCGCTGTCTGCCGCGTGCGCTCGTGCGCTACGCGCTGCATCGGCGCGACGGCGTGCCGGCGCGCCTCGTGATTGGGGTGCGTCGCCCTGGGGAGCAGGCGCTCGACGCGCACGCCTGGGTCGAGCCGCCGTCTCCGAAGGAAGCTGCCGGGTACGAGCCGATCCTCACCCGCGAGGTGCGATGACGGCGCTCGCGGGGCTCGTTCGCTTCGAGCGCGGAGGCGCGTCCGACCCGTCGGATGGCCTGCTCCTCGAGCGCATGCTCGAGCGCATGCTCGACGGCCCGCCGGACGAGCGGCGCGTGCTCGCCTCGTCTGGCGCGAGCTTCGCCCGCGGGCGGAGGCTCGCGGGCCTTCGAGCCGTGGCCTCGACGGCCGAGGCGCCCACGATGCGCGCGGCGCCCGACGTCCTCGTCATCGCCGACGCGCGCATCGACCGGCTCGAGGGCGTCGACGCGGAGCTGGCCCACGCGCGTCACGGCGACGAGTCCGTCGACGAGGCCGCGATCCGCCTCGCGTACGAGCGCTGGGGCGAGGACTGCGCGCGACACCTGCGCGGCGATTTCGCCTTCGCGCTCTTCGACGCTCGCCAGCGGAGGCTGCTTTTCGCCTGCGATCCGCTCGCCGCCCGCCAGCTCGTTGTCCATCGGGACGCGCGCGGCGTGCGCTTCGCCTCTGAGGAGTGGGCCCTCTTCGCGGATCCGACGTTACGGCCCGAGCCGAACCTCGAGGCGCTCGCCCGGGCGCTCGATTGGCTCTCGACCGATGACCGCGCGACGCTGTACCGCGGCGTCGAGCTGCTCGCGCCCGGGCACACGCTCGTCGTCGACGCGAAGGGCTCGCGGCTCTTTCCCCACTGGACCGCGCCGCTGCGCGTGCGCGACGCGCGCGAGGGGGACGAGGCCCTCGCCGCGCGGCTCGCCGTCGCGCTCGCGGCCGCGACGAGCGCCCGCATCCGTCGAGCGACCGGCGTCGGCGTCACGCTCTCGGGGGGCCTCGACTCGTCGTCGGTCGCGTGCGTTGCCGAGCACGAGCGACGGCGCCTCGGGGCGCCCACGCGCCCAGTGGTCGCACTCCATTTCGGCTACGGCGACCTCGACTGCGACGAGACGCGATTCAGCCGCGCGGTGGTCGAACGCTGGTCGCTCGAGTCGCTCGAGGTCGACGCCCTCGGCCTCGGGGAGGCCACCTCGCTCGCGCGCGCTTCGCGCCCCGGCATGCCGCTCTACTACCCCGGTGCCTACGCGTTCGACGTCTTGTTGGAGGCGGCGGCGACGCGCGGTCTCGACACGATCCTCACGGGCGAGGGGGGCGATCTGCTCCTCTCGAGCACGCCGTTCGACCACGCCGAGCCCTTCGCGCGGGGCGAGGTGCTCCGCACGCTGCGCCGTCTCGTCAAGCCCCCGACGTCGCCGGCCGCGTGGCGTCGAGCCGCGCACCACACCGTCCAGCAGCTCATCCCCTGGTCGCTCCGCGCCAAGCTCCGCCCGTTTCGGCGGCTCTCGCCGAGCCCGGTCCTTACGCCGCGCTGGCACGCGGCCGTCGAGGCGCAGCGGCTCGAGCGCGAGCTCTACTGGGAGGCGCAGCCGCTCGACGACCGGCGCGCGCGCACCATGCTTCAGGGGCTCCACGAGTCCGGTCAGCAGCGCGGCGTCGCCACGCTGTCGTACTTCGCTCGTCGTCGCGGAGTCGCGCTCGCGCACCCCTTCCTCGACGGCGAGCTCGTCGCCTGGCTCGCGACCGTGCCCCTCGAGCAGCGCCACGCTCCGCTCCAGCGGAAGCCGAAGCCGATCCTGCGGCGCGCGCTCCGCGAGCTCCTCCCGGCGCGCGTCTACCGCCGCACCGACAGCGCGGAGTACTCGTCTTTCAACCGGGCGAGCCTCGTCGGACGCGATCGTCCCGCGGTGCCTCGTCCGACGCGCCTCCTCGCGCTCGGGCTCGTCCGTCCGGACCTCGAGTGGTGTCCCTCGAGCGAGGACCGTCAGGCTCAGCGGCGGATGCTCGAGGTCGCGGCGGTCGAGGCGTGGCTCCGGCAGCTCGAGCCGTGAGGCGCTCCTAGCCCCGAGACCGACCGCGCGTCGACTGGCGGACGGCGTCGAGAGTGCGCTATGGTCAGCTGGAACCAACGAGCCAGGACGCCGCACACGCCGCGCGCCCCGTCGACCTGCGGAGACGCCATGACGAACCCTCACGACCCCAAGGCCACGCCAGCTTGCGATGAGTCTCTCAACGAGCGCGCCGCCTCCGATCGACGCGCGTACGAGCGCCCGCAGCTCACCGTCCTCGGCTCGGTGCGCGAGCTGACCCTCGCAGCGGTCGGCAGCAATAACGACGGAAATCTCGGCCAGCAGCGCAGTTGACGGAGCCCGACGCCGCCGCCGCGGCTGAGCACGTCCGCGAGGTGTCTCTGCGCGAGCGCGCCGCCTCCGAGCGACGCGCGTACGAGCGCCCGCAGCTCGCCGTTCTTGGCACGGTGCGCGAGCTGACGCGAGCGGCAAGAGGCAGCTTGGCAGACGGTGGCCTCGGACTTCAGCGGTCGAGCTGACGCGCTCGGCGAAGTGAAGGCATGTACCGCTACCAGTTGGGCAGCGCAGTCCTGACGAGCGACGAGCCGCTCCCGTCGCTCCCGACCTCGGCGGGACCCAGTGACGTCTCGTGGCGCCTGCGCCGCGTCGAGTCGCTCCCCGCGCCGAGCGGGCCGCCGCTCGTCGCCATCGGCGCGCGCGACGGCGGTCGCCCCTCGGTCGTGGTCCATCGTTGCGGCGCGGCGCATCACCTCGAGCTTCCGCGCGTCGGGTGCTTCCGGGTCGCCGCCGACGAGCTCGCCTTCGCCCTCGAGCCCGGCTGCTCTTGGTCGGCGCTCGAGCAAGCGCTCGTCGATCAGGTCGTGCCCCGCGCGCTCCATCTTCGCGGCAGGCCGTGCCTGCACGCGAGCGCGGCTTCGGTCGACGGCGTCGGGGCGATCGCGCTCGTCGGCGAGTCGGGCGCCGGCAAGT
>VGRJ01000011.1 GCA_016875405.1 Deltaproteobacteria bacterium
TCCGCGCCGGGGCGTTCGCGAGCTTCCAGCGGAGCTGGCTCGACCGCCTCGAGGCGGGTGAGCGCGAGGGCGGCTGAACGAACCGGTCTCGGGCTGAAAGACGAGCCCCCCTCGCGGAGGACGGAGCGCCGCGTCGGCCCTCCGAGCCTCTTGTCGCGAGAGCACAAATGCACCTACCGTACGTCGCTGCCAGGAGACGCCTCTCCCAGGCATTCACGGCCTCTTTCGCGACCGTACGCATGCGTTTTCATTGCCAGAGTTGCTCGGCGAAGTACCAGATCGCCGACGAGAAGGTCGGGGGCAAGACCATCCGGATGAAGTGCCGCAAGTGCGGCACGACGATCCAGGTTCGACCGACTGGAGATGGCGAGGCCGAGCACGTCGTGGACCCCTCGATCGCCCCGGTGACGATGATGCCGCCGAGCGAGGCCCTCCCACCGAGCCTCGCCCCGACCGCGAGCGTGCCGCGCGAGCCGATGGCTGCGACCGAGGTCCCCGCGACGAGCGCGGTGACCTCGTCAGCCCCGCCCCTCGGGTCGTTGGCGACCCCCGCCTCGGTCCCCGCCTCGAGCGTGCCGCTGCCGCTCGGCGAAACGATGAGTCCGCGTCCCGCGGCCCTGCCAGGCTTGCCTCCGCGTGCGCTCGGTGCCGCGCCGTCGCTGACCGCGGGCGCACGACCACCCGGTCTACCAGGCTTGCCGCCGCGAGCCGTTCCGCCGCTGCCCGGGGCGCTGCCGTCCGGACTGCCCAAGCCAGGCTTGCCGCCGCGATTGCCTGGGGCTCGCCCGCTGCCTGGCGCACCGACCCTCGCCGGCGGCGTCGCCTCGCCCTTGTCGGCGGGGCTCGGTGCTACGGCGCCGACAACGGTCGAGGACGCGACGGTCATCGTGGAGGCGCCTCGCATCCCCGCCGTCGAGGCGCCGCCGGTCCCAGTGATCGAGGCCGCGCCCGTGGTGCCGTTCGAGGCCGCGCCCGAGGTGCCGTTCGAGGCCGCGCCCGTGGTGCCGTTCGAGGCCGCGCCCGTGGTGCCGTTCGAGGCCGCGCCCGAGGTGCCGTTCGAGGCCGCGCCCGTGGTGTCGTTCGAGGGGGCGACCGTGTCGCTTCCGTCGCTGCCCTCCGGGTCGGGCATCGCGCCGGCGCCGCAGATGTCGGATCCCCTCGTGTTGACAAAGATCAAGGGTGGTCTGCCTGAGCTCCCGGGCCTTGGCGACCCCTCGAAGCGCGACGCGGCCGATCCCCTCGGCGGCTTCGACGCCGCGGCGCCGTCACCCGCGGTGTCGTCTGCGCAGGACGGTTCGAGCACGCTCCACAGCGCGGGAGAGGCCCCGTCAACGGGGCTCGAGCAAGTGATCGCCGAGCTCCGCCTCGAGTCTGCCCCGCCTGCGCCCGCTGCTGCTGCGCCTGCTGCCGCTGCGCCTGCTGCCGCTGCCGCTGCGCCTGCGCCTGCGCCCGCGGCATCCAGTGCGCCTGTCGCGCACTCCGCATCGCCGAGCCTCGATCGTCCGTCGGAGCTGCCCGAGCTCGAGAACCTCGATCGGCGTCAGCGTCACCGGGGCATCCACCCAATGGCGTGGGGGCTCGTCGCGATGTGCGCCGCGCTCGGAGCCGTCGCGGCCTGGGTGATCCTCTCGCCCGCTCCGTCGGCGACCGACGTGGAAGCTCGAAAAAACACGCGCGCTGCGGCCTCGGCGTCGAGCGACGCGTCGACTCCCGCGTCGACTGCCGCGCTCGCCGCGACCGCCGCAGGTGCCTCGGATCGCCCCGCCGCCCTGGGCTCGGCCGAGCCTGGCGCCGTGCAGCCCACCGGGACGGGGGTCGGACTCGCAGCCGATCCGTCGACGGCAGGGTCCGCGGCGCTGATGATGGGCTCCGCGGCCGCGGCGTCGGCCGCGGCGCCGACGGCGGCGGCGAGCGCCTCAGCGAAGACCGACAAGGGAGGTCCCGCCCCTTGCGATCCTCGCACCGATCCGCTGTGCAGCGCGGTGGGCGGTCCCGATAGCGGGACCGGCTCTGCCCACTCGGGTGATTCGAGCGCGGGCCTCTCGCCAGAGCAGCTATCGGCGGTGGTCTCTCGAAATCGTGGTGCCGTGCAGCGTGCCTGTCTACCGCTCGTTCAGAACGGCGCCGTCAAGGTCAACGTCTCGCTCACCGTGGGGCCGTCCGGCAACGTGACCTCGGCCAACGTCAGCGCAGGCGGCGGCAACTCCGCGGTCGTGAGCTGCGTCAAGAGCCGCGTCACGGGTTGGCAGTTCCCCGCGTCCGGAGGCTCGACGCAGGTGTCGGTGCCGTTCCAGCTGATCGCCCAGTAGACTCGCGGCTCAGCGTTGCCAGAAGCGCTCGACCTCCGCGAGGTCGTCGGTTCGCCTCGCGGGGGGCAGGCTCTCGAGCAGCGTCCGCCCGTAGCCACGCGTGACGAGCCGTCGGTCGAGGATCGCCACGACGCCGCGATCCGAGCGCGTCCGCAGCAGGCGACCGTAGCCCTGCTTCAAGGCGATCGCCGCCCGCGGCACGCTGTAGTCCGCGAACGGTGAGCGCCCGCGTTCCCGCAGCGCCGTGCTGCGAGCGACCACCAGAGGATCGGTGGGTACCTCGAATGGCAGGCGATCGATCACCACGAGCCGTAGCGCCGCGCCTGGTACGTCGACGCCCTCCCAGAAGCTCATCGTCGCGACGAGCACCGCCTCCCCCGCCGAGCGAAATCGCTCGAGCAGGGCGCGCTTCGGGGCCTCGCCTTGCACGAGCCGCAGGCGCTCGGGGAGCTCTCGCTCGAGCTCGGCCCGAAACGCCCGCATCGCGCGCACCGACGTGCAGAGGACGAATGCCCCACCCGGCGTCGCGCGGACGAGCGCCACGATCCTCGCCGCGGCCGCTTCTACGTACGCAGGATCGCTCACGTCGGGGAGATCCTCGGGCGTGTAGAGCAGCGCGGCTCCGGCGTGGTCGAGCGCCTCCGGGGCGACCAGCTCGTCGACCGGCGCATCGAGCGGCTCGTCGAGCCCCAGGCGCTGGCGCAGGAACTCGAACGAACGCCCGGCCGTCATCGTCGCGCTGGTCAGCACGACCCCGAGCCCACGCGCGAACAGTCGGTCCCGCAGCATCGGGCCGATGTCGACCGGAGACGACGCCACGGTCATTCCGCCGCCCGAACGTCGATCGAGCCAGCCGACGCGGGCTCGCTCAGGATACAGGATCGACGACAAATCGTCGCGCAGCTTGGTGATGCGTTGGGCGACCTGCGCGAGCGACTCATGCAGCGCGGCGTGTCCACCGAGCACCTGCGCGACCACGCCGAGCGCATCGTCGACGGCGTAGTAGCGGTCCCTCGCGGCCGGGTGCGCGTCGAGCTCGGGAAGCGGCTCGCGTCCTTCGTCGCCTGGACTTACCGCGATTGCGTTCAGCGCGGCGAAGAGCTCGTCGGCTCGAGTACGCGCGCTCACGAGGTAGGTCGGCGGGGCGTCCCCTTCGACGAGGCGAGACGCTCGGAGACTGCGCTCGGCATCGGCGAGGGCCCGGGAGATGCCGCCGCTTGAGACGCTCGAGCCGAAGAACGTGGTCGCGACGTCCTCGACACGGTGCGCCTCGTCGAGGATCAACACGTCGTAGGGCGGGAGCACGCCGCCTGGGTGGTCCCCCTTCAGCGCGAGGTCTGCGAACAGGAGGTGATGATTGACGACGAGCAACTGCGCTCGCTCGGCGGCGCGCCGAAGTCGCGTCACGTGGCATGCGTCGTGGTGCTCGCATCGGGGACCGACCCGCGTCTCGCTCGACGAGACGATGAGCGGCCAGATCGGGTGGGACTCCTCGAGCTCGGCGAGCTCGGCGCGGTCGCCCGTCGTCGTGTCGCGCGCCCAGGCCTCGACGAGCGGTAGCGCTCGGGCGACGTCGCGTCCGGACTTCCCCCGAGCGGTGTCGACGAAGCCATCGCGAAGCTCCTGAAAGCGTCTCAAGCAGAGGTAGTTGCCGAGACCCTTCACCAGCACGGCGTCGACATCGAGGCCGAGGTGCTCGGCGATGAGCGGCAGATCCTTCTGAACGATCTGCTCCTGAAGCGCCTTGCTCGCGGTCGAGACGACCACCCGCCGCCCGCTCGCGAGCGCTGGAACCAGGTAAGCGAGGGTCTTGCCCGTCCCCGTCCCCGCCTCGCAGAGGAGGATCCGATCGTCCCGGAGCGCGCGCTCGACCGCTCGTGCCATCGCGAGCTGACCTTCGCGCTCCTCGTAACCCACGAGGCGCGCCGCGAGCGGACCGTGCGCGCCGAGCAGCGCCGCCGCGCGTGACGGGCCGTCGCTCTCGGGAGGCAGCGGCACGCCCCACTCCTGAACATCGATTCCGTCCTCGTCGTGCTCCACGCGCGCGCCTCTCGCATAGCCCGGAATGGAGCGGGCGGCTCGCCAACGTGCGACGTCCGTGTTAAGGCCGCCCCCTCACGCATGTCTCGCTCGATCAAACAGGCGGTCTGGGGCGCGGCGATCCTCGCCATCTCGCTGGTGTTCATCATGCAGTTCCGTCCCGGGGCGCAGCTGCAAGGCATGGGTGCCGATGCCGGCGCGGAGCCGACGTGCGCCGTCGAGGTCGAGCGTCGCTGCATCGTGACGCAGTCGGACTTCGTCACCGCGTTTCGCCTCGTCGCCTCGGGCAACCTCGAGGACGACAGCCGGCGCGAGATGGTGCGTCAGCTCGTGCTCGAGGGTCTCATTCAGCGCTGGCTGTTGGTCGAAGACGCGTTTCGCCTCGGCATCGCCGTCTCCGAAGACGACGTCACGCGCGGTCTGTCGCGTGGGTTCGTCCGCGTGTCGTTGCCCGCCGATCATGAGGACGACATGCTCGCTTACCAGCTCGGCCTGTCGCAGCCCGACGGAGCGGCCCGCGCGATCGCCGTCAAAGATCCGAAGTCGGAGAAGTTCGACTACGAGCGGTACAAGAAGTGGGTCCAGCGCGTCTCGGGCAAGACCCTCAAGGATTTTCGTGAGTTCGCGTCGAACGAAGAGCTCGCGGCGCGGATGCGCGCGCTCATCAGGTCGCGCGTGCGGGTGGCCGAGGCCGATGCGCGCGCCGAGTTCGCGGTGTCGAGCGCGAAGCTCGTCGCCGACTACATCCCGCTCTCTCGCGACTTCTATCAACGTCGCGCCGACGCTTCGAACGACGCCGTGACGAAGTGGGCGACCGAGAACGCGAAGGAGCTCGACGAGGCCTTCGCCACGCGCAAGGAGGAGTTCGCCCCGTCGTGCCGCAAGGCGCGTCACCTGCTCGTGCGTGTCGACGACTCAGGGGATAAGGCCGCCGCCACGAAGAAGGCACGCGAGAAGATCGACGCGGCCAAGAAGCGCATCGAGAAGGGCGATGACTTCGCCGACGTCGCGCGGACGCTCAGCGAGGACGCGCAGTCCGCTTCCGTTGGCGGCGCGCTCGGCTGCTTTGCCGCGGGCAAGCTGGCTCGGCCCAACACCGCGAGGGCGGTCGATGACGCCGCGTTCGCGGTCGAGAAAGGCAAGCTCAGCGAGGTCGTCGAGTCGACGTTTGGCCTGCACCTCGTCACGGTCGACGCGATCCTCGACGGCGAAGCTGCTGAGAAGGAAGGCCGCAGCCAGATCGCCCGCGAGCGCTACCTCAAGGCCGAAGGGGAGCGCCTTGCCGCCAGCGCCGCGAAGGAGATCGCCACGGCCGTCAAGGGCGGCAAGACCCTCGCGCAGGCGCTCGACGAGCACCTCTCCGGGCTCACGCCCAAGGTCGATGCGGACGCGGAAGCCGATCGTCCTCAGCTCACGACGAGCAGTGAATTCTCGCTCGCGGGCCCTCCGTTCCCCGGCGTCGAGAACCCCCTCGCTGCGGCGGGGGCGCTCTTCGCGCTCGAGGTGGGCGGCGTCCCCGCCGACCCGATCAAGACTTACACCGGCTACGCCGTCGCGCAGGTGAAGGAGAAGAAAGCGCTCGACGAGAAGGACTGGCTCGACAAGCGCGAGACGCTCCTCGACTCGTTGCGCCGCGATCGTGAGCGCGACGCGCTCGTCCGCTACCTGCATACGCTTCGCGAGAAGTACGCGAAGAGCATCACTTACACGACGAAGGACGAGGGCAAGAAGAAGTCCGGCAAGGGCGAGGCGCCGAAGGGCCAAGAGCCGCCCGCTTCGCCTGCCGAGCCG
Organism: Deltaproteobacteria bacterium; assembly: GCA_016875405.1. Classification (GTDB taxonomy): domain Bacteria; phylum Myxococcota_A; class Polyangia; order Polyangiales; family Polyangiaceae; genus SYFR01. Next base: position 6,141 of record VGRJ01000011.1, read on the forward strand.
CCGGGCGGTCCGTGACCGAGAGGGCTCCCGTGAGCGTTGCCGCGCTCATCGTCGCCTTCCTCGCGAGCGCGCTCCTCGCTCCGAGCGCGTGCAGCGACGAGGCGGGCGTGTCGGGACCTGGCGCCGGGGGGAGCCTCGCCGTTGTCGCCTCCTCGAGCGCTTCGGGCAGCTCGACGTTCGCGTCGGCCTCGAGTGCAGGCGGCGCCGCGCCGACCTTCGGTTGCAACCCCGTCTCGGGCGAGGGCTGCGACCAAGGTGAGACGTGCGATGTCGACTACGGGGCGCTCGCGTTCTTTTGCTACGAGGGTGACGCGACGCTCGGGCTCTGCGCCTCGTGCGGGCCATCGAAGGGGTACTGCGCGCCGGGCTCGACCTGTTACCTCGGCGCGTGCCACGCCTTCTGCTGCGACGACGCCGATTGCGGCACCGGGGCGCGCTGCGATCGCGACGTGCTCGCGACCTTCGGATCCGGTCAAGTCGGCGTGTGCCGCCTCTTCGACGAGGGAGCGGGTGGCGCGGGGGGAAGTGGCGGAGCTCCCCCGGCCAAGCCTCCGACGCCGGATTGCGCGGCCTCGACGCCCCGCCCGAGTCAGGGCTCGTGCGTGCCGACCGCCAATAACTGAGGTAAAAAGCAGCGATCCCGATGAGCCAGCCCCCCTCTGAATCCGAGTTCGAGCGCGCAGCGGATGCCGAACTGAAGCGTCTCATTGAGTGCGTCATCGCCTGCGACGACTCGCTCGACCCCGACCTTCAGGCAGGTGTCCTGTCGATCGCGTTCGAGGACGGCGCCAAGTACGTCGTCAACAGCCACCGCGCGGCGCGCCAGATCTGGATGGCGGCGGAGCGCAACGCTTGGCACTTTGACCTCGAGCCCGCGTCGAGCAGCTGGCGAACGCCGGCCGGTGACGAGCTCTGGTCGACGCTCTCGCGCGTGCTCGGCGCAAAGCTTGGCCGCACGATCGAGCTGGCTCGCTGAGGCTCTACGTCGTGAAGGCCCGCGTCCTCGGCCCACCAGGCGCAGCTCAGACGTCGGCCGTGGGCCTCGCCCTTGGGCTCATGGGGTTCTTTCTCGCGGGGCTTACGAGCGCCGAGGAGCCGCGCGTCGTCGAGCCGACCAGCGCACGGGACGCCGCGGTCTTCGCCTTGCCCGAGGTGACGGATCCACTGCTCGAGCCGGTCCCGCGACCACGCCGCGAGGTCACGAGTTTTCGAGAGGCTCGCGAGCTCCTCGAGCGACGAAGCCCCGACCTCGCCCTCGCGCGCGCCGACGTCGAGCGGGCCCGCGGCATCCTCCGTCAGTCGCTCGCGGGAGCGCTCCCGTCGATCACGAGCACCGCGAGCCTCGCAGGCCGTCCCTTGCAGCCGACCCTCATCCCGACGCTCACCCCGCCGAGCTACACCTACCTCGCGCAGATCGTGGCGAGCGAGCGCATCGTCGCGCCCGCGACCTGGAAGCTCATCGGAGCGAGCGAGCGTGACGTTGAGCGCGCGCAGCTCTCAGCCGAAGACATGCGCCGGCGCGTATACGGCGGCCTCGCCGAGGCACTCCTCGGCGTCGTCGTCACCGAACGCGCCGCCGAGCTCGCGCGTGACGGGCTTCGCTCCTCGCTGCAGACGCTCACGCTCTGGACGCGTCGACACGACGTCGGGGTTGGCACCGAGCTCGACCTGGCGCGGCTGTCTCAGGACGTCGCGAGCGCGCGGCTCGCGCTCATCGAGCGGACCGAAGCCGTACGCAGGGCTCACGAAGCGCTCGGCATGGCGCTCGGCACCGTCGAACCCTGGGGGCTCTCGGCTGTTGTCGACGCGGCGGCGGTCGAGTCGTCGGTGCGCGCGAGCTGCGCGCCGCAAGCGGGTCCGAACGCGCGCCCCGATGTCGCGGCCGCGCTGGTCTCGGTCGATGTGGCCGAGCGCATGGTCAAGAAGACCCAGGCCGAGTTCGCGCCGACGGTCGACCTCGTCACCACGATCGGGATGCAGCCGGCGTCCTTCGCCTCGACGGAGCCTGCCGCGAACGTACAGATCGCAGGCGTCGTCACCTTTTCGATCTGGGACGGGGGCGCGCGCTACGGGTCGCTGCGGATCGCGCGGGCGAACGTCGACGCAGCCCACGCTCGCCACGACCGGGTCCGCCGCGAGGCCGAGCTCCAAGCGTCGCAGGCTACGCGCGCCATTGGCGTGGCCGAGGCCGCACTCTCGGCGGCCCGTGATTCGCGCGATCGGGCGCGTGATGCCGATCGTTTGGTCCGCGCGGCGCTTCGGGTGGGCGTCGGCTCGACGCTCGATCTGGTTCAGGCCCAGGCACTCCTCCGTCGCACCGACACCGAGGTCGCGCTCCGCGAATACGAGGTCGTCCGCGCGAAGGTCGAGCAGTTCCTCCTCACGTCGAGGTGTTCGCCATGAGCGGCGCGCGCTCATCGCGGCGCCGAGGGGCGCTCCTGGCTTCGGCCGTCGTGGCGCTCACGCTCTCGGCGTGCGGAAAGCGCCCCGACGCTTCGAAGGACGCTCGACCCAAGGAGCTCGCCTTTCCCGTCGAGGCCGCGACGGTCGAGGTGCGCGCGGTCGAGTATCAGATCGACGCCGTGGGGTCGCTCGAGGCCTTCGAGAGCGTGCAGGCCACCGCGCGCGTCGCGGGAGCGGTGGAGCGAGTGCGCTTCCGCGAGGGCGACGAGGTGAAGGCCGGCGTGGTCCTCGCCGAGATCGAGCCAGGTCGCTACTCCCTCGCCGTGGATGCTGCGACCGCCGCGCTCGCTCGCGCGACCGCTGCAAAGGCCGACGCCGAGCGTGGGCTCGAGCGTCGCCAGAAGATGAGCGCCGAGGGCGTCGCGAGCGCCGAGGACGTCGACACCTTCCGCACGCGGCGCGAGACGGCCACCGCCGACGAGGCCTCGGCGCGCGCGGGTCTCGCCCTCGCGCAGCTAAACCTTCGCGATGCGTTCGTCCGCGCACCGATCGACGGCGTCGTTCAGACGCGCACCGTGCAGACGGGCCAGTACCTCCAGCCAGGCGCGGTGCTTGCGACCATCTACCGTCGCGAGCCGCTGCTCGTTCGCTTTAAGGTGACCGAGGCCGAATCGGCACACGTCGCCGTCGGGCAAGCGGTGCGCTTCAAGGTGCGCGGCGCCGAGACGATGCAGGCCGCGGTCGTGAAGCACGTCTCGGGCAGGGCCGACTCCACGACGCGCCTCTTCGACGTCGTCGCCGAGGTCGAGAGGGCCGACGTTTCGCTGCGCCCGGGGACCTTCGCCGAGGTGCGCATCCCAAGCGGCGGCGGCGAAGCGGCCGTGGTGCCTCAGACCGCGGTGCGTCCGAGTGAGCGAGGTTTCCTTGCCTTCGTCATCGAGGACGGCAAGGCGGTCGAGCGAGCCGTGAAGCTCGGGCGCAGGACGGCCGATGGACTCGTCGAGGTCCTCTCGGGCTTGCGTCGCGACGAGCGCATCGTCGTCCGCGGTGGGGAGGCGCTCTCGATCGGCTCGGTCGTCCGCGTGGCGGGCCCGGAATCGAGCGCGTCGAGTACGCCCCTCGCTCCGACGCCGACCCCAAGCACGTCCGCGAGCGCGCCGTGAGTCTCACCGACCTCTGCATCAAGCGGCCCGTCCTCGCGTGGATGATCATGCTGGCCGCGGTGGTCTTCGGGGTCGTCGCCGCCGCGCGCATCGGCATCAGCCAGATGCCCGACGTCGACTTCCCAATCATTTCCGTGTCGGTGACCCGCGAGGGCGCGGCGCCGGAGGTGATGGAGGGTGACGTCGTCGATCCGATCGAGGAGGCGCTGGCTCAGGTCGAGGGCGTCAAGTCGATCACCAGCGTGTCGCGGCAAGGCAGCGCGAGCATCACCCTCGAGCTCGATCTCGCGCGCGGTGTCGACGCGGCCCTCCAGGACGTGCAGGCGCGGGTCTCTCAGGCCCAGCAGCGCCTGCCTCGCGACGTGGACCCTCCCGTCATCTCGAAGACCAACCCCGAGGACCAGCCGATCATGTGGATCGCGCTCTCGGGCCCGTATCCACGCCAGATGATCACCGATTACGCCCGCTACCGTCTGCGCGAAAAGCTGCAGACGGTGCCCGGCGTGGGCGAGGTGATGATGGGCGGCTACCTCGAGCGCAACGTGCGCGTGTGGGTCGACGCTCGCGAGCTCGAGCAGCGTCGCCTCACCGTGAACGACGTCCTCCGCGCGCTCTCGCGGGAGCACGTCGAGCTGCCCGCGGGAAAGATCGAGACCGCGAACCGCGAGATCAAGCTCCGCGTACTCGGTGAGGCGGCGGATCTGGAGACGCTGCGGGGCATCGTCGTCGACCCGCGCGGGCCGGTCTGTTTGAGGGACGTCGCGATCGTCGAGGATGGCTTCGAGGACGCGAAGCGCGCTGCACGACGCAACGGCGAGCCCGCGCAGGGCGTCGGCGTGAAGAAGCAGCGCGGGTCGAACGCGGTCGCGGTGGCGAGTGGCGTCAGGCAGGCTCTCGCCGAGATCGAGAGGACGCTGCCCGAGGACATGAAGGCGCGCATCGTCTTCGACTCGACCAAGTTCATCGACGAGTCGGTCCACGACATCGAGTTTGAGCTGGTGCTGAGCATTCTGCTCACGGCCCTCGTTTGTTGGATGTTCCTCGGGTCGCTCTCGAGCACCTTGAACGTCCTGCTCGCGATCCCGATGTCGCTGCTCGGGACCGTCGCCGTCATCTACTTTCTCGGCTTCACGCTGAACACCTTCACGCTGCTCGCGCTCGCGCTCGCCGTCGGCATCGTCGTCGACGATGCGATCATGGTGATGGAGAACATCTTCCGTCACTCCGAGCAGGGCAAGGACGGCGTCACGGCGGCGCGCGAGGGGACGAAGGAGATCACCTTCGCGGCGCTCGCAGCGACGCTTGCGGTGTGCGCCATCTTCATCCCGGTGGCCTTCATGAAGGGCGTGGTCGGGAAGTTCTTCCTGCAGTTCGGCGTCACGCTGTCGCTTGCGGTGCTGATCTCGTACGTCGAGGCGGTGACGCTCGCACCGGCCCGCTGCGCGCAGCTCCTCACGCGCGTCGCTCACGAGGAGCGGGGCCCCCTCGGGCGGCTCGTGGACCGCGGCTTTGACGCGTGCAAGGACGCTTACGCGTGGGCGCTCGAGCGAGGCTTACGGCGACCCTGGGTGGTCCTCGTCCTCACGGTGGCGTTGATGGCGGCGTCGGTCGCCACCATGAAGAGGCTCCCCAGCGAGTTCGTTCCCTCGCAGGACCAGGGGCGGCTCATGGTGCGCATGCAGACCGACGTGGGCGCGAACTTCGCGGAGATTGATCGCCTCTTCAAGCGCGCCGAGGACTTCGCGGCTACGCGCCCCGAGATCCACAGCACCTTCGCTGTGGTCGGTGGCTTTGGTGGCACCGGCGTGAACACCGGCGTGATGTTCGTGACGCTCACGCCGCATTCAGAGCGCACGGTGTCGCAGGCCGAGCTCATGGGGGCCCTCCGCAAGGAGCTCAACTCGTACCCGGGCCTGAAGGCGGTCGTGCTCGATCTGTCCCAGATGGGGTTCTCGGCCCAGCGAGGATTTCCCGTCGAGTTCTCGATCCGCGGGCGCGACTGGGAGAAGCTCGTCGCGAGCAGCGCGGCGCTCGAGCGGAAACTTGCCGAGACCGGGCTCGTCACCGATCTCGACTCAGATTACCAGCTCGGCGTCCCGGAGCTGCAGATCCTGCCGGATCGCGCGCGCAGCGCCGACGCAGGCGTCGCCGTCGAAGACATCGCGCGCACCTTGAACGCCCTCGTCGGCGGGGTTCGCGTCGGGCGCTACAACTCGGGGGGCCGAAGGCTCGACGTACGGGTTCGTATGTTGGCGGATCAACGCGGCTCGCCGGACGATCTCGGTCGTGTCCAGATCCGGACCGCGCAGGGCGAGCTCGTCCCGCTCTCGTCGCTGGTCAAGCAGGAGGAGCTCCCCGCCTTGCAGGCGATCACGCGAATGGATCGGGAGCGCGCGATCAGCCTCTTCGCGAACATCGCGCCCGGTCACGCGCAGGAGGAGGTGCTCCGCAAGGTCGAGGAGCTCGGCAAGGGGCTCCCCGAGGGGCAGCGCCTCGTGCTCGGCGGCGCGAGCGCGTCGTTCCGAGAGACGGGCCAGAGCCTCGCCTTCGCGCTGCTGCTCGGGATCGTGGTCGCGTACATGATCCTCGGCGGTCAATTCAACTCGTTCCTCCACCCTGTGACCGTGCTCACGATCTTGCCGCTGTCGCTTGCGGGAGCGGTGTTCGCGCTCGCGCTCGCGGGGAAGTCCCTCAACATGTTCAGCATGATCGGGATCCTCCTCCTCATGGGGATCGTGAAGAAGAACTCGATCATCCTCGTGGACTACGCGAACCAGCTCCGTGAGGAGCGTGGGCTCGGCGCGCTCGACGCGATGCGTGAGGCCGGACCGCTTCGCCTGCGCCCCATTCTGATGACCAGCCTTGCGACGATGATGGCGGCAGTCCCCGCGATCCTCTCCTTGGGCGCCGGCTCCGAGACGCGCGCGCCGATGTCGGTGGCGGTGCTCGGCGGCCTCGTCGTCTCGACGATCTTGAGCCTGCTCGTCGTCCCGGCCTTTTACGTGGTGGCCGATCGCGCGGCAGGCTTCGCGTCGCGGCTCACGCGCCGACGGACGACTGGGGCAGCGTGACCACGGAGGTCGCGCCGCCGCCGTCGGTGCGTCGGTGCTTGATCGTCCCGAGGTGCGCCTCGACGATGCGCTAAACGATGGTCAGGCCGAGGTCCGTGCCCTGCGCGCGCGTCGCGAAGAACGGCGAGAAGAGCCGGGCTGCGTTGTCGTCGGACACGCCCGGCCGACGGTCGGCGACGGCGATCGTGACGGCCCGCCCCTCGCTTCCCGCGGTGACGTCGATGTCGATCGCGGGGCCCTCGACCTGCAACGCGTTCTCGATCAACCTTGCGAGCGCGTGGCGCACGAGCTGCTCGTCGCAGCGGACTTCGCTGAGGGCGTCGTCGAGCGAGCTGCTCAGTCGGTGCGGGGAGGGCGCGGCGGTGCGAGCGAGCTCCACGGCGGACTGAACGAGCGCGCGAGTGTCGGCCGCTTGCGGGCGCAGCGTGACGGGGCGCGTGAAATCGAGGAAGTCGTCGACGAGGCGCCGAAGTCGGTCGGCCTCCTCTTGGAGGCTGTCGAGCAGCTCGTTCGTCTGCGTGCTCTTCGTCGCGCCGAGCTCGCGCCGGAGGCCCGTCAGCGCGTTGAACATCACCGCGAGGGGGTTGCGCACCTCGTGGGCGACGACCGCCGACATCTCACCGACCGCGGCGAGTCGCTCAGGGGCGACCAGCTCACGCTGGGCCGCCGCGAGCTTGGTCGCGGACTCGTCGAGCGCGCGCGTCGTCTCGATGAAGCGCGGGACGAGCGCGGGGCCGACCGACAAGACGACCACCAACAGCGCGAGATCGAGCACGTAAGGCCTTCGCGTCACCCGCGCGGTGGCCAAGCGGTCGAGGATCGCGCCTGTCGTCAGGGTCGCGAGTCCGACGAGCTGCGGCAGCAAGCGCCGGTCGCCGCGGTAGACCGCGCGAGCGTAGCGCGCGACGAGCGCGCCGATGGCGACGCAGGAGTAGGCGTAGGCCACGATCCCGAGGGGGGGCGGGACGGCGTCGCGGTAGACGAGCCCGAACCAAGCCTCTCGGTCGACGACCACGTTGCTGACGAGGAGGCCCGGGACCCACGCGAGCGCGGCAAAGCACCGGGCCACCAGGATCCCCCCGCGCGCGAGGCGCGAGTCACGGCCCGGCGAGTTGTCGATGTCGTTGGCGACCCACGAGGCGCCGTGCAGCCCTGCGACCGAAAGCGTGAAGCGCGCCGCGAGCTTGATCGGCCCCTCGCTCGCGCGCCGACGATCGCGTTGCCCGCGCCGAAGAGCGCCGCGAGGAACGACGCGGCCGCGAAGCAGCGCAGCGTCGATTGCCGAGCCCCCCGCACTACCGCGACCGTGACCACTCCGACGATGACGCTGATGAGCGCGGTCGCGATCGACAGCACGGACGCGGGAGACATGCGACGAAGAGCATGCTGCTAGCGGAGTCCGTGCGGCATGGGACCCGAGCGTCGCGAGGGCGCGGTGCCGGCTGGGTCAACCCTCCGTCGCGAGCACCGCCGTCGCCGCAAGCCCGAGGCCGACGCCGACGAGGCGGCGCACGGAGAGCGTCTCATCGAAGAAGAGCGGCGCACACAGGGCCGCGAGCGCCACACCGCCTCCGAGCGCGATGGTTCCGGTACCCGCGACAGGGCCTCCGAGCCGCAGCGACAGGAACAGCAAGGTCACGCCGCCCGTGATGCCGAGGCCCGAGAGCGCGGACCACAAGACGCCCGCCTGCGTCGTCGCCACGGCGTCGCGCGAGCCGGCGAGGTACACGACGACGAGCCCCGCGGCGGCCGCGAGCTCGAGCACGAGGCCGCCGAGCGCATCGCCGATGCGACCGGAGGCCGCGCGCAGCATGAGGTAGTGGGCGCCGAAGCACAGGCTCGCGGCGAGCGCGGCGAGCGACCAAGGGGCGAGGCTCATCGGGTCACTGTACGCCGTGGACGGTCTTGATCGCGTGCTCGTGGACCTTGAACTCGGAGGCGTCATGGAGCGGATCCTTGAACCAGAAGCGCTTCCACGCGGCCCGGAGTCGCGCAGGTTTGTCCTCGCGCAGGGCCTCCTCGGGGAAGGCGTACTCGGTGACGGCGTTGAGGGCCGCGGCCGCGTAATTTCGCTCGTCGCCCACGGCGACGCCGAGCGACGAGAGGGCCTCTTGGAGCGCGGCGAGCTGCTTCTTGCGCGTGCGCTCGACGATCGTGCGCGGGTCGATGCCGAGCACGCGCAGGTCCTTCTCCATGAACTTCAGCTCGGCCATCGCGAGCGCCATCAGGCGCACCTGAAATCCGAAGAGCGCGGCGATCTCGCGCTTGCTCATCTTGGCGAGGAAGCTCGGCAGGTACTGCATCCCGAGACCGACGTGGCGCGCCTCGTCGCGCTCGTAGTAGCGAAGGAGCTCACACAGGACGGGCTCGATGCCGCTCTCGCGCACGGTCTGGAAGATGGTGAGCGCGATCGGCTCGACCATTAGCTGCATTCCGAGGAGCTTGTAAGGGAGCTGGTCGGCTTCGAGGACGAGGTCCAGCAACGCCTGTGGCGCGCGGTCGAGCGGCTCTACCTTATAGTCGAGCTCCTTCAGGTAGTCGTACATCACGTAGAAGTGGCGCGCCTCGTCGAAGGCCTGGCTCGTCGCCGCCATCTTCGCCTCGAGCGGGACGAGGCGGTCGGCGAGCTGCGACGAGATCTTCCAGGCCGCGAGCTCACCCCAAAGGATGATCGCGAAGACCTGCATGAGGGGCTTTCGCTTGTCGGGATCGAGGCGTACGCCCCCGTGCTTTTCAAGCAGCATCGGCAGGATGTCCTTGCCGTCCCAGGCCATCTCTTGCCCGCGGTGGTAGATGCGCTCGCACTTCTCGAGCCGGCGGGCCTCCTCCGCGTCGCGGACGAGGTCGAACATGTCGTAGCGGATCTGCGACGAACCGAAGCCTGGGATCATGACGGTTGCTCCGTGGTTTGGCGTGTGGATGTGCGGGGGCGCGCCTTGGGGCGCGGAGGACGGCGGTCGGACCGCTTGGCGGGCTTGGGCTCGACGAGCCCGAGGTAGCGGACGCACAGCTCGGCGAGCTCGGCCGCGACGTCGTCGTCGCTCTCGCGCGGCTTCGCGTGACCAGCGGCGACCGCGCGCAGCTCGAGCGCTCCGAAGACGAGCCACACGGCGGTGCGCACAGCGGCGGCCGGGTCCGGCCTGTCGACGGTCGCGCCGCGCGCGCGGAGGAGCGCGAGCACGAGCCCCGAGACACGCCCGAGCAGCCGATCGCCAAGGAGCCCGAGGGCGGGCAAGGTGGGCATCCGGGTCAGCATCGCGCCGAGGAGGCCACGCTTCTCGTGGAGCACGTCGACGAGGAAACGCAGCATCGTCTCGAGCGCCTCTCGAAGCGGGACTCCGTCCCAGCGCGCGGGCTCGAGCGCGACGACTGCGGTGGCCTCCGCCTGCTCGTCGAAGCGCTCGAAGAGGTAGCGCAGCAAGCCCTCCTTGTCGTGAAAGCGCGCGTAGAAAGCGCCCACCGAGGAGCCCGCGCGCCGCGCAATTTCGGACACGCTCGCCCCCTCGAGCCCACCTTCGGCGAGGACCGCCTCGGCCGCGTCCAGCAGGCGCTCGAGCGTCTCCCGGCTACGCGCCTGCTGCGGGGTGCGGACCCATTCAAGTTTGTGCGGCGAGGTCATCGGCGACGAGAGGAGAGAGCCAGAATGAGAATCAGAATTCGAATTTTGATTCTAGCGCTGGTCGGGCCGGTGTCAACCCGAGCGTCGTCCTCGAACGGCGGAGGTCGCCCCGCTCGAGTGACGCCGTGGCGTTTGAGGAGCTCCGCGTTGGCTTCGAGACTGGCAACCTGGTCCTCCTGCGGCGGATCGGGGCCGGGGCGATGGGGACGGTCTGGCTCGCCGAGCACCGGACGCTCCGGACGCGCGTCGCCGTGAAGTTCGTGACCGAAGAGCTCCTGCTCGGCGACCCTGTCGCGCTCGAGCGCTTCGCGCGCGAGGCGGAGATCCTCGCCAGACTGAAGAGCCCGCACATCGTCCAGGTGCTGGACCGTGCGATGACGAACAGCGGCGTGCCCTACCTGGTCATGGAGCTGCTCGAGGGGGAGACGCTGTCTCGCCACCTCGCGCGCAGGGGGCCCACGTCACTCGCGATCGTTCGGCGCGTCGTGGAGCACGTTGCCAAGGCCCTCACGAAGGCACATGCGCTCGGCGTCGTGCATCGCGACATCAAGCCGGACAACATCTTCCTCGCGCGTACCGACGAGGGTCTCGTCTGCAAGGTGGTGTCGGCCTCGGCGCGGCAGGCCTCGTCGCAGGGGCGGTCGCCGGGTTGATGACATTTGTCAAGGTCGGTCAGCTCGGCGACGCGTGCCCGGGAGGTCGTTGCCCGGGGAGCGCGCGCAATCTGCATGCGTCGATGGTGACCTCGGCCACGGTCGCGGATGTGGCGCTCCCCATCGGTGCAGCGCTCGTCGGTGCCGGGCTCGTCGGCGTTGTGGTGACGAGGCCTTCGGACTCGAAGCTCAGCGTGAGCCTCGCTCCGAGGGGCGTCGTCGTCGAAGGGAGGTTCTGGTGAGCGCGCGAAGCGGCGGTCTCGTGGTCGTCTCGCTGGGGCTCACGGCATGTCAGGGGCTCGCCGGTGGAGGCGATTTCGAGTTCACGTCAGCGTCGAGCGCGTCCTGCGTCGAGGTCGCGTCGTCGGTCGCGGTCTCGAGCGTTGCCTCGTCTGTCTCGGCGTCTTCTTCCTCGTCCGCGTCGACGGGCGGAGGCGGAGACGGTGGAGCAGGTGGCGCGTCGTCGGTCGCCTCGTCGGGGAGCGCCTCGTCGGGGAGCGGGCCTGCCTGCGGCGATGACCTCGCGCCCGTCGGAGGCGCGTGCCCGGCGGCCTGCACAGACTGCGTGAACGGCGTGTGTCGGATCGCGTGTGACAGGTCGTCTGGCTGCATGCTCGCGACACTCGCTTGTCCCAAGGGATTTCGCTGCACGGTCGAGTGCACGAACGACGACGCCTGCTCAATGGCGACCATCGATTGCCCGGACGCCCACTCCTGCTCGCTCGTGTGCAACGGAGCCGCGGCATGCAAGGACGCGAAGCTCCTCTGCGCGGACGACGCGCCCTGCGGGGCGACGTGCGGCTCGACCACGGCCTGCAACGGCCTCACGATCGACTGCGGCGCCGAGAAGTGCAGCGCCATGTGCGGCGCGGGCTACAAGACGCCCACCGTAACGTGCGGCTCGTCGTGCAGCTGTACGCCCTGCTGAGCTCCGCGGTGTGTGGCGTCCGCTTCGCGTGCCGTCAGACGACGAGGCCGTTGGCGACGCGCAACAAGTAATCGCCGTAGCCGCTCTTCACGAGTGGCTCGGCCAGCGCGCGCAGCTCCTCCGCGTCGATCCAGCCCATGCGGAAGGCGACCTCCTCCGGGGCTGCGATCTTCAGCCCCTGCCGGGACTCCACCGCCTGAACAAAGCTCGCGGCCTTGAACAAATCGTCGTGTGTCCCGGTATCGAGCCAAGCGTAGCCGCGCCCAAGCGTCTCGACGCGGAGCTTCCCGCGCCCGAGGTAGACCTTGTTGACGTCGGTGATCTCGAGCTCGCCACGCGCGGAGGGCTTTAGGTTCGCGGCAATGTCGACGACGTCGTTGTCGTAGAAGTAGAGCCCCGTCACGGCGTAGTTCGACCGCGGGGCCTTCGGCTTCTCCTCGAGGCCCACGGCCTTGCCGGCCGCGTCGAACTCGACGACGCCGTATTGTTCCGGTTGGACGACGGGGTACGCGAAGACCGTGGCACCTTCGCCACCTCGCGCCGCGCGTTGAAGGCTCTCCGAGAGCCCGTGCCCATAGAACACGTTGTCTCCGAGGATGAGCGCACAGCCGTCCGCGCCGATGAACTCACGTCCGATGAGGAACGCCTGCGCGAGCCCCTCGGGCTTCGGCTGCACTTCGTAGCGGAGACGGAGCCCCCAGGCCGAGCCATCGCCGAGCAGGCGCACGAACTGGCTCTGATCCTCGGGCGTCGTGATGACGAGGATGTCGCGGATCCCCGCGAGCATCAGCGTCGTCAGCGGGTAGTAGATCATCGGCTTGTCGTAGAGCGCGACGAGCTGCTTGCTGATCGCCTTGGTCACCGGATAGAGGCGCGTGCCCGAACCGCCCGCGAGGATGATCCCCTTCTCGATCATGGGCAGAGCCGTACCACACCCGGCCTCGAGCGTCGTTGTCGCCCCGTTGCGACGAGCCTCAGTGAGGGAGCGCGCCTTCGGGCACGTCGCGGAGCCGAGGGTAGACGGCGTCCTTCGCCGAGAGCGCGGGAGCTTCGAGCGGCCAAGCGATGCCGAGGTCCGGGTCATTCCATAGGACGCCGTGCTCGTCGGTTGGCGAGTAGAGATCGCTGCACTTGTAGGAGAAGAGGGCGTGCTCGCTCGTCACGCAGAAGCCGTGGGCGAAGCCTGCGGGGACGAAGAGCTGTCGGCGGTTCTCGGCGCTGAGCTCGACCATCACGTGTCGGCCGAAGGTCGGCGAGCCTTGGCGCACGTCGAGCGCGACGTCGACGACGGTCCCCTCGAGCACCTGGACCAGCTTCGCTTGCGGCCGCGGGTTCTGAAAGTGAAGGCCACGCAGGACGCCCCGCGCGGAGCGCGACACGTTGTCTTGGACGAAGTCGCACGCGATGCCGGCGGCGCGATAGCGCTCGGCGTGAAAGCTCTCGAAGAAGAAGCCTCGCGCGTCGCCGAACACCTTGGGCTCGATGATCAACACGCCAGGGAGCGCCGTCTCGATCACGTTCATGCCCTCCGGGATAGCGCGTCCGGGAAGCCGATTGAAGCGCGCGTCGGAGCGAACCTCGGGGTGGCGAGCGAGGGCCCCCGCTCCCCGACCTCCCGCGCCTCGCGGTCCTCGGGTAAGGTTCGCGGCGTGAAGGTCGTCGTCCTGGGGGCCAACGGACAGGTCGGGCATGAGCTCGTCGGAGCGCTCGCGCCGTGCGCGGAGGTCACCGCGCTGGGGCGGCGAGGAGGCGATCTCGCCGATCTCGACGGACTTCGCGAGACGCTGCGTGCGCTCCGCCCCGACGCGGTCGTCAACGCGGCTTCCTACAACGACGTCGACGCAGCCGAGCGGGAGCCCCACGCGGCGCTGCGCGTGAATCGCGATGCGGTCGAGCTGCTCGGACGCGAGGCACTCCATTTGCGTTTTGCGCTCGTTCACTACTCGACCGACTTCGTCTTCGACGGTCGCGGCAAGCGACCCTACGTCGAGACCGACGAGCCCTCGCCGCTCGGGGCCTACGGGCGCTCGAAGCTCGCGGGAGAGCGCGCGCTCGAGGCACTCGGGGCCCCCGCCATCGTGTTCCGCACCGCGTGGGTCTACAGCCTGCGACGCAAGAGCTTCGTCTCGACGATGTTGAAGCTCGGCCGCAGCCGACCTCACCTCCGCGTCGTCTCCGACCAAGTGGGGTCGCCCACCTTCTGCCGCGACCTCGCCGTCGCGACCGCGCTCGTCTTGCATCGGCACCGCGACGGTGCCTTCGAGGCCTTCCTCGAGGCTCGCGGCATTTATCACCTTGCGGGCTCCGGCGCCGTAAGCCGCGCCGAGCTCGCTCGCGCGACCCTGGCGCTCGCGCGGCATCCCGAGGGGCAGCCCATTGCGGAGGTCGAGGACGTTCCGACGAGCGCATTCCCATTGCCCGCCGCTCGTCCGGCCTACGCGCCGCTCGATGGCGAGAAGACTCGTACGAGGCTCGGCGTGGCGCTCCCTCCTTGGCGCGAGAGCCTCGCGCGGGCTCTCGCCGACGAGGAGCGTCCGTGAAGGGACGAACGCTCTTCGATCCGTGCTAGCAAGGCGCGTCTACCCGGGAGAGCCTTTCACCCCATGAGCGCTCGATTCATCGTCACCGGCGGCGCCGGCTTCATCGGTGCGAACCTCGTCCACCACCTCCTGCGCGAGCGTGACGACGCGCACGTCGTGGTGCTCGACAAGCTTACCTACGCCGGAAACCTGGACAATCTGGCGGCGGTCGAGCGGTCACCCCGCTACGAGTTCGTGCGCGGCGACATCTGCGATCGCGAGCTCGTGCGCGGGCTCTTCGCGCGTGTGCGTCCCACGGTCGTGTACAACCTCGCGGCCGAGTCTCACGTCGATCGCTCGATCGATGGCCCCGGCGATTTCGTGAGGACGAACGTGACCGGCACCTTCGAGCTGCTCGACGCGGCGCGCGGTCACTTCGCGACCCTCGCGGGGTCGGAGCGCGACGCCTTTCGGTTCTTGCACGTCTCGACCGACGAGGTGTTCGGCTCGCTCGGGGCCACTGGTTACTTTACCGAAGAGACTCGCTACGCGCCGAACTCGCCTTACTCGGCCTCGAAGGCCGCCGCCGACCACCTGTCCCGAGCGTGGTTTCACACCTACGGGCTGCCCGTTCTGACGACGAACTGCTCGAACAACTACGGCCCCTATCAGTTCCCCGAGAAGCTCATCCCGCTCGTGACGCTGAACGCGCTCGAGGGCAAAGCGCTGCCTGTTTACGGAGACGGTTCCAACGTGCGCGATTGGCTCTTCGTGGGCGACCACTGCGAGGCGCTCGCGGCGGTCGCGGCGCGCGGCGTGCTCGGCGAGACGTACAATGTCGGAGGGAACAGCGAGCGCACCACCCTCGAGGTCGTTCATGCGATCTGCGACGCGCTCGACGAGTTCTCCCCACGCGCAGGAGGTAGCTCGTACCGCGAGCAAATTCGCTTCGTGACCGACAGGCCAGGGCATGACAAGCGCTACGCCATCGACGCCTCGAAGCTCGCGCGTGAGCTCGATTGGCGGCCGAGACACGACTTTGCCGACGGGCTGCGCGGGACCGTTCGTTGGTACCTCGACAACCGCTCCTGGTGCGAGCGGATCACGACCGGCACCTACGCTCGCGAGCGACTCGGCCTCCATCAGGGGTAGTCAAGCCTCTCCTCCTCGCCGTGTTGTTGTCCGTCGTCCTCGTCAACTGGAACTCCCGCGATGACCTCGCGGCGTGCCTGGACTCGCTGCGTGCCCAGACCCACCGCGACCTCGAGATCATCCTCGTCGACAACGGCTCGACGGACGGCTCGGTGGAGCTCGTGCGCGAGCGGTACGCCGAGGTGCTGCTGCTCGCCGAGGTCGACAACCTGGGCTTCGCCGAGGGCTGCAACCGCGGCATCGCGCGCGCGACCGGCGAGTGGGTCGCCCTCCTCAACAACGACGCGGTCGCCGACCCGGGTTGGGCCGCTGCGATGGTCGAGGCGGCGCAGACCGCGCCCGCGCGCTGCGGCATGTTGCAGTCGGTGATGTTCTTTCTCGACCGACCCGACACCATCAACTCCCTCGGCCTCTTCCTGACGCGAACCGGTGGCGCAATCGATCGCTGCGAGCATGAGGCGAAGCGCGCCGTCGCCGACGAGGAGATCTTCTGTCCGACCGGCGGCGCGGCGGCTTACCGACGGACGATGCTCGACGAGGTCCGCCTCCCCACGGGCTGGCTCGACCGCGACTACTTCATGTACTCGGAGGATTTCGATCTCGGCTGGCGCGCGCAGCTCGCAGGCTGGTCGGGGCTCCTCGTCGGCCGCGCGGTCGTCCACCACAAGTTTCACGGGAGCACCGTCCGGCGGGGCAGACCTTGGTTCGTAGAAATGACGCGCATCAATCGACTTCGGACGCTGCTCAAGAACGCCTCACCGCGCTTCCTCGTCGAGACCGCGCCCTGGACGCTCTACGAGCTCGCTGAGCTCGCCTGGGTGTCTGGACCTTCGGCTCTGGCGAAGCTTCCGCGCGCCGTCGCCGAGAGCCTACGTCAGCGTCGCAACGTCGCGTCGCGCGCGACGGAGGAGCGGCGTACCATCGAGCGCCGCTGGGTCGGCCGTCGCTGATCGAGGAGCGTCAGCGCGCGTCGAAGAGCTTGCGGAGCTGCGCGGCGATCTCGCGTCCCAGTGGCTCGGGGGAGGGGACGGTCCAGCGGCGCTCCGTCTCGCGGCGTCCAACCCGGCCCGACTCGGCGAGGTGCGCGACGTGCCGCCGCTGCGTGAGTCCGTCGCGAGCCGCGGCGCCGAGGTCGCGTAGCGCCGAGGGACCGTGCCACACGACGAGCTCGCAGGCCTCGTAGAGGCTGCGCGGGAGGCTCGCCCCGACGAAGCCGAGCGAGCCGTTCTTCAACAGCATGCGGATGCGATTGCGACGCAGGTGTGACCCCACGAACCGCCCGGGCTGACGCTTCGAGCTCGCTTGAAAGGCGTGTCGGACACGCGCCGTCGGGACGTAGCGCGCTTCCCAGCCGGCGAGCCGACAGCGCCAGCCGAGGTCGACGTCCTCGAAGTACATGAAGAACGTGCGGTCGAAGTAACCCGTCGGGAGGCGCACCTCGTCGAGCATCGCGCGGCGATAGAGGGCCGCGCCCGCCGTCGGGCAGAAGACTTCCTCCTCGTGGTCGTCCGGGCGTCGAGGCGCGTAGGCGTCGCGATCGGAGGCGTGCCCATCGCGATACAGGAGGACGCCCGTCGAGTTGAGGAGCTGCGACTCGCCTAGGAACGTAAGCTCCGACTGAAGCATCCCGAGGCGCGGACCACCCGCTTCGGCCGCGCGTCGCAGCTCTTCGAGCCACCGCGGGTCGACCACCGTGTCGTTGTTGAGAGTCGCGACCCACGGGCTCGAGGTGGCCTCGATGCCGCGGTTCGATCCCTCGGCGAAGCCGAGGTTCTCGCCGGTCTCGAGGACGCGTACCTCGGGGAACGCGCGGCGCACCGCGTCGACCGAGCCATCGCTCGAGCCGTTGTCGACGACCACCGTCTCGAAGTCACGGTCGGTCTGGCGGGCGAGCGATTCGAGGCAGCGGAGCGTGTCCTCCCGGCCGTTCCAGTTGACCATTACGACGGAGATCGAGCGTGTTCCGGCCATCGCGGTGTCTTGATGTGCGCGAGCACGGCCTAGGATGCAACTACACGCCTCGCGGCATCGCGTCGCGGGACGTGGTACCCCTCGCTCATGCGCGTCGCGCTCCTCACGAGCTACCGGCAGCAGTGCGGGGTCGCAACGTACGCCGAGAACCTCGTCGAGGCATTTGCCGGAACGAGCATCGAGCCCGTCGTGTTTGCGCCTCGACTTACGCGAGGGGAGCGCGCGGAGGATGGTCCCGCGCCTGCGCGACTCTGGGGAGCGAACCGAGCGTTTGGTGTGGAGGCGTTCCCCGTGATGCGGGCGATTCGCGCCGCAGGCTGCGATCTCGTCCATCTCAATGTGAACCTCTCGCTGTTCTCGTCGCGCATCGTCTTCGCGCTCGTCACGCTGGCGCGGCGCGCGGGCATGCCCGTGGTCGCGACGCTGCATGGTCGCGACGGCGGAGGTCTCGGGCGACGCTTCAAGGTGTGGCGCCTCTACCGCGCGCTCCGAGGCGCGCACCTCGTCGTACACAACGACGCGCACGCGAGCGAGGCTCGCGCCTTCGGCCACGCGAAAGAGGCGGTCTCGGTGGTCCCACATGGGATGCCTCCCGTCGCGCCTCCCCGTCCTCTCGCCGAGGCGCGCCGAGCCCTGGGGCTCGCGCCCGAGCGGCCCGTCCTCGCGCACTTTGGGTTCCTCGTGCCAGACAAGGGCGTGCTCGAGATGGTGCGTGCGGTGGCGAGCCTGCGCGAGCGGCGAGCGCCCGAGCTCTTCTACTGGGTGAGCGGGGCGGTAAACCCGCGGGATCCCTCCTCGCTCGCGTACCTCGAGGCGGTCCGCGCGGAGGTGCGACGCCTCGGGCTCGAGGCGCACGTGCATCTAAACGCTGCGTTTGTCTCGCATGACGAGGCGATCGCGGCGATGCAGGCGGCCGATTGGATCGTGCTGAATTACCAGACGGGCTCGGCGCAGGCGAGCTCTGGCGCCGTGAGTCGGGCGCTCGCGAGCGGGCGACCGGTCGCCGTCAGCGAGGCGGCGGTCTTCGACGACGTGCGAAGCGCGGTTCATACCCTGCGCGGGCCGCTCGAGCCGGCTCTCGGCGCGCTGCTCGAGGGGACCGCGCTCGCGGCGGACGTCGCGGAGCGATCAAGGCGGCACATGCAGGAGGCCTCGTGGCCTAGCGTCGCCGAGCTCCATGCCGCGCTCTACCGCAGGCTCACCCGCGAACCGTGAGGACGCGTGCGCTGAGCGACGTCGCCCGGTGCGAGCGCGCCGCTCAGTTGATGGTCACGCTGATGCGCGCCGTCTCGCCGGCCTTGACCATGCCGCCGCCCATTACCGTCTTGCCCTCGCCCGTCTTGCACACGACGGACACGGGGCCGGCGTTGACGCTGATCCCGGCGACCGGGGTCGGACCGACGTTCTTTCCGTTGACGAGCGTGCTCGCGCAGTAGCCGCCCTTCGAGTTCACGTTGACGGTGCCGGTGCCGCCGCCCGTCGGAGGAGACGACGCCGCGGTCGCGCTCTCGGCGGCCTTCGCGTTCGGATCCCCCTTCTTCAGCTGGACCTTCACGGTCTTCGTCTCCCCCTTCGCCGCGGTCCACTTCTCGACGTGCGAGAGGTGGCCCGGCGCCGAGAACACGGCGATGTGCTCGCTTGCGGTCAGGTCGCCGAGCTTCGAGCCCTTCGGCCATCCGCCGGGCGGCATCGCGACCGCCTTCTTGTCGAGCACGACGCTCGCGGTCTTCGGCTCGACGTCGAAGACGAGCGCCGCCGTGCCGCGCGAGAGCTTGACCGTGATCTCGCGCTCGAGCTCGGTCTCCGAGAACGTCACGGTCTGGACGACATCCTCGAAGCCGTCCTTCCAGACCTTCACCTCGAGGGGCGCGTCGGTCGGGAGCTTCTCCACGACGAGCGGCGTGCGCGTGCCCTGCAGCTCGCCCTGGACCTTGACGTTGGCGTCGTCTGGGTCGCTTCTGACGCTGAGCTTGCCGCGCTTCGGCTCGGGCTCGGCGGTCACGGCCGGCGGAGGAGCCTGGACGTTGGCCGCGGCGTCCTTCTTCGCCTTCCACGCGAACCAGCCGCCGCCGCCTGCGAGCACGAGCACGAGGGCGCCGAGCCCCAAGAAGAGCCGCGTCTGCCGGCGCTTCAGCTCGTGCAGCCCGGTAACGTCGGTGCCGCTCATCGTCACCGCGTTGAGCCCGATGTTGGTCTCCTTCATCCAGTCGGCGCCGGTGTCGGCTTGCTGCGTCGCGATGACGTCGGCGAGCTGCTTCGCGTCCTGAAGCACCGTCTTTTGCTGGGCGATCTTCTCCTCGAAGAGGAAGTTCATCCACGTCGAGAGGCTCACCGTCGACGCCGCGATGCGCTCCTCGCGGATGAACGCCTCGAGGTCGGCTTGCATGTCGCGCGCGCTCTGGTATCGGGTCTTTCGGTCTTTCTCGAGGGCGCGCATCACGATCGCCTCGAGCGCGGCCGGGTAGTCCGGGCGCACCTGAGACGGGCGCGGATACTCACGGTCGCAGATGAGCCGGAGCGTGTCGTAGTCGCTCTTCGCCTTGAAGAGTCGGCGCCCCGTCGTCAGCTCGAAGAGCATGATGCCGAGCGCGAAGACGTCGCTGCGGTGATCGATGTCTTCACCGCGCGCCTGCTCGGGCGACATGTACGGGACCTTGCCCTTCAGCTGTCCCGAGCTCGTCTTCTCACCGACCGCCGCCTGCGAGCTCTTCGCGATGCCGAAGTCGACGATCTTCACGTCACCGGTGAAGGTGATGAGGACGTTCTGAGGCGAGATGTCGCGGTGGACGATGTTGAGCGGCTCGCCGTCAAGCCCGCGCTTCTCATGGGCGTAGGCGAGGCCGGCGCACATGCCGTTGATGATCGTGAGGGTGTGCTCGAGCGGGATGTCCGTGACGTTCTTGTTCTTCATCCCGCGGACGATCGAGCGGACGTCCTCGCCATTGATGTACTCCATCGCGATGAAGTACGTGCCCTCGTGCTCCCCGACGTCGAAGGTCTGGACGACGTTCGGGTGATTCAAGGTCGCGGCGGTGCGCGCCTCGGCGAGGAGCATCTCGACGAAATTCGGGTCTCGCGCGAGCTCAGGCAGGATGCGCTTGACCACGACGAGCTTCTCAAACCCCGCGACGGCGCGCTGGATCGCGAGGTAGACCTTCGCCATGCCTCCCGAGGCAAGCTCACGGAGCAGGGTGTACTTGCCGAAGGCGCGCGGGAGCACCTCGGCCCCTGACGGGGCGTTCATCAACGTCGGTCCGTCGCCTGCCCGCGCGACGGGCGTGGTGGCTGCACCCGGGGCGGAGCCGCGCCTCGAGGGCGGCGTGCCAGAGTTCGTGTTGCCCGGGATCGACATCCGTAAGTCGCCGGAGGATAGTCGGACCCGGCCCCTCGAAGCAACCAACGGCGTCCGCCTGCGTCACGCTTGATCCGGCTCCCGAGAACGTGACGTCGCGAGCGTTTCAAACCCCGGTGAGCGTGCGTTTCGGTGTATCCTTTGCTCCGATGAGCCGTTTGCTCCTCCTTGGGACCGCGATGCTCGCGCTCGCCGGCTGCGCGACCTACACGAGTGACTTCGACCGCGCTCGCGCGCACTACGAGGCGAACGAGTACGACAAGGCCTTGGTGCTGCTCGAGGTCCTCGAGCACGACATCGACTCGCTCTCCGAGCAGGAGCGCGCGCAGTATGCGTACTACCGCGGCATGAGCCACCTCAGGCTGCAGCAGCCCAAGGACGCGCGGCACTGGCTCGCGAACGCGGCCGCTCGTGAGACGGCAAACCAGGGGTCGCTCCTCGGGGACTCGAAGTCGCGCATCGCGACCGAGCTGCGCCCCTTGAACGCTCCGTACTACGGCGAGTCGGCGGCGGAAGAGGATGCCAAGTCGACGTCGTGCAAGACCGACCTCGACTGCGGGGACGGCAGCTTCTGCGACGCCGGGCGCTGCGCGAGTGGCAAGAGCACGTCGGTGAAGTAGCGGTCCGAGGTACGCGAGGCTCCGCGGCGCCCCGCCGAACCGTAAGACTTGGGAGAGCGGTCGCCCTCGTTGGGCGATGAGCGGTCGCCTCTTGCGAGCAGCCGGCAGTCGCGATAGCGCCGATCCATGCGCCATACACAGCGTTGGTTGGTCGCGTCCGCGCTGCTCGTCGGAGCGGGCTGCAAGGGTAAGGATTCGGCGGAGCAGATGGCTGCCACTTCGGCGAGCCCGACAAGTGGAGCTGCGTCGATGGCAAGCCCGTCGGGCAGCGGGGCACCAGCGGCGGTGACGGCCAAGGCGAGCGCGTCTGCGAGCGCTTCAGTCGTCGCCTCGTCCGGCGCCGCGCCTTCGGCTCCGAGCGCTGCCCCCGAGGGCATGATTCGCATCAAGGGAGGCGAGTTCAAGATGGGCTCCGACGACGGGGAGGCCGATGAGAAGCCGGTGCACACGGTCACCGTGGCGACCTTTGACCTCGACGCCACTGAGGTTACGGTGGCCGCCTACACGGCCTGCGTGAAAAGTAAGGATTGTACGGATCCGAATCCGGGCGACTGGTCGACCTACTACGAAGCGGACCCCTCGCGCCCGGTCAATTACGTCGATCTCAAGCAGGCTCAGACCTTCTGCGCGAAGCAGGCCAAGCGCTTGCCGACCGAAGAAGAATGGGAGTTTGCTGCGCGGGGGCCGGAGGGACGCATGTGGGCCTGGGGCGACACGCCACCCGTCATGGGCGACGGGTGTTGGGGACGCCTCGCGTGGTTGAAGAAGGAGGGGCCGTGTCCGGTCGGCGCCTTCCCGAAGTCTGATACGCCCGACGGCGTTCATGACATGTCGGGGAACCTCTGGGAGTGGACGTCGAGCGGTTATTCGTTCGTTTACGAGAAGCCGCGTGACGCTTCGCGTGGTCTTTATCGCGGCGGCTCCTGGAAGGACCTCGACGCGAAGGGACCGAAGAAGGCCTCGGTGCTCGTCGAGCGGGCGGCGAGGCGTTGGCGCAACATGCCCACGGTCAAGGGGCCGATGGTCGGCTTCCGCTGCGCGAAAGACGCGACGGGCGGATGAGCGCCGCGCGAGCGGGGTGCCTCACGGTGCGGCGCGACGCCTCGTGACGTGAGCCTCCGTCAAGGCACGCGGAAAGCGGCTTGCAGGTACCCGAAGTGCAGCAGCTCTTCTGCGCCCCGTCCCGTGGCCGCGAGGATCTTCCGTGCGCCCTCGCCCGTGAGCAGCAGACCGTAGCCGGCGTCGAAGGTCAGCTCGCGGATCGGAGAGTAGGCGACCCGCACGTCGACCTCGTGGCCGAGCATGTGGGAGGTGTTGGTTGGATCCGCACCGACAGGCAGCATGCCCGCGGTCGTCCAGCGGTCTCCGGGTTCGGCGAGGCCGAGGAACGCGTAGCGCGCGCCAACATCGAAGCCCGAGAACGGCCGCGCGCCGAGCGAGCCTGCGCCCTCGATGAGGTTCGACCAGGCGACGAGGTCCATCATGCCGTGGTGACGATGCACGTCGGCGAGGAGGGGGTCGAAGCGACGCAGGCTCTCGCCGCGGCCGCCCGAGTCGTCGCCGCTCGCGTAGGCCCCAGAGAGGCCAACGCGGACGTCGGCCGGGAGGGCTGTCTGCCAGTCGAGGCGCGCGGCCGCCGCGAACGCGTCGACCTCGCGGTTCAGCCCGTAGCTCGCGACGCGACCTCGCTGGTAAGCGCCTTCGGCTGAGTACGAGACGCCTCGATAATCACCGAAGATGCGGAGGTCCGCGGTGATCGTGTCGCCGCGGGCGAGCTCGGGCGGGAGCGGGTCCCGAGCGATGCGCATCAGGCCGAGGGCCTCGACGTGCAGCAGCGGGAAGAGGTGCCACGCATTGCGCAGGCCGTAGAGCTGAGCGCCGGTCCCGTCGGAGTGCGTCGCGTCGTTCGCGCCACGCGGCGGCGTCACCGGGCCGGGCGGCACGAGCAGCGCCGCGAGCGCCTCGAGCTCGGTGAGCCCCCAGCTGTTCGGAGAGGCCGCGCCCCGCCCAGCACCGAGGTGGGCGCGGAGCCGCACCGCGTCGAGGGTCGCGCCGCCCTGCCACCACGCGCGCACGCCGAGCAGGCGCCCCTCGCCCCAGCTCACCGCTTGGCGACCGAGGCGCAGCTCGACGGCGGGCTCAGCTTCGCTCGAGCGGACGTCGAGCCACGCTTCGTAGGGCGCGATGTCTCCGCGCCCCGGGGCTTCGACGGCCGCCGCGCTCCCTGGGAGCCAGCCGAGCGAGCGCACGTCTTGGAGCGTGACCTGGCCGCGAAACTTCTTGTACTCGAAGCCCATCCCGAGCCGCACGCGCTCGGACAGATCGTAAGCGTGGAGCACGCTCGGTAGGCGCTCGACGACTTCGGGTGCGGCCGACCGGAAGCCGTCGAGCTGCAGCGCGCTGGCTTCATAGACATCGCCGCCGAGGTCCACCGGACTGCGCCGGTATTCGCCGCGCACCCGCACGTCGATGAGCGGTCGCAGCTTCCAGTCGCCGACCTCGACCACCTCGGGCCAAGACATCCCCGACGAGCCGTCCTCGGCGAGCGCGGACGTCGCCGCGACGGTGAGGAGGAGGCCCGCCGAGCCGGCTGCGAACGACCGAAACATTCGCGGCATCGTGTACCGAGTCCCGTCACCTCGTCACGCAAATCTCGACGGGCCACGCCGATGCCGCGCAGTCACATGTCGAAGTCTCCGCCGCCCTTCTTGGGGGGAGGCGCGGCGCCGCCGCCTGCGGAGCCGCGAATCGGCGCGGAGGACGGCGCGCTCCCGCGGACGCGCGCTCGCCCGTAGGTGCGGCGAGCGGGCTTCCAGTGCGCCATGGCCTCGTCGCAGCTCGTGTCGCGGTCCGTCGCTCCGCCGGTGTCGACGGCCTCCGCGAGGGCGACGAGCATGAGGGAGCAGGTTCGCATGTCGGTGAGGAGCTTGCTCTTGACCTTGCCGAGCAAGCGGCCCGCGCCAGCGAGCTCCGCCTCGATCTTTGCGCGATCGGGCGAAGCCTGGCCGAGCCGCTCGACCTGCTCGCCGAGCTTGGTGCGCGCCTCCTCGAGACGCGTCGCGAGCTCGAGATCTTGCGCGTACTCGCGGTAGGTCGTGAGGGTTCGTACGGCGGACTCCTGCACGGCGCGCAGGGTGACCTCGTCGACCTCGTCGTGCGAGAAGTCGCCGTGGTGGACCACCACGATGGGGCTCGGCGTGATCCGGAGCGACGTCGTCACCCCGAAGGACTTCAGCTTGCCGATTCGCTCGCGCGTGACAACCATCAGGCGAAGTAGCGGCGTGTCGACGCCGACGTCGAAGGCCTCGGTGAGCGGCTGCCGGAGCGGGAACAGGTCCGAGTCGAGGCGCGACACGCGCTGAGAGAGCTCGAGCACTTCGCCGAGGTAGGTGTCGAAACGGTCTTTGCCGGTGCGGAGCCGCTGGCCCTTCTCGACGAGCGAGTTGGTAGGTACGCACCCCGCGAGCGCGACGCTCGCGACGACGAGGAGCGAACGAACGATCGGGTTCATCAGCGGCATTGCAGGACGGTGCCCCAGAGCTGGTAGCTGTCGGTCTTGAGGAGGAAGGCGACCGCGGCGCGCTCGCCCACAACCGCGACCATACCTTGGCCGAAGTTCCCCGTCTCAGGCGAGACGCGCAGCGCCGACCCGAGGCGATGTCCACCCGCGTCGTAGGTCTGCGCGCGCAGCGCTCGATCGCCCTCGCGGCCCTCGGTCCAGAGGAGCAGCCAACGGCCCCCTGGGAGGGCGGCCACGTCGGGTGCGATCGCGTCGCCGCCGGGCCCTCCGCTCGGCAGCTCGACGACCGGCGCCTCCGTGAGCGCCTTGTCGACCTCGCCGCGCGCCCAGCGGAGGCGGACGGGCACCTCACCGGAGGTGCCCTCAGCGAACACCACCGAGACTAGGCGCCCGTCGCTCGAGAGCATCGGCTTTCCGACCTTGGCCTCGCTCTCGAGCGCCGTCGGCTCGACGAGCGTCGTCCCATCGGTGCGCGCCGCGCCGTACCAGACGCGCTCGTTCGCGAGGTAGACGACGCCGAAGCCGCCGCGGGCCGAGGGGCCGAGGGGCGTCACCTGCAGCCGCTCGATCGCGCCGGGCAACTTCCAGAGCGGGCGCGGCGCTGCACCGGGGTCGGTGACGAGGGCGAGCTCGTCGCCCGCGACGCCCACGCGCATCGGCCGATCCGCGCGCAGGATGACGGCCTTGGCGAGCCCCTCCGACTCGGCGACGACGGGCTCGAAGACGACCTCCCCTTCGCGGATGAGCGGAGAGACGCGCGAGAGCTTCGGGGTCTCGCCTTCGGGCTCGTGAGTCTTTTGCACCGTGCCGGTGTCGAGATCGAGCACCAGGCCGCGCGGCTCGTCCGAGGATCGCGCGTAGCCGAGCGCGAGCGCACCTTCGCCGACCGGCGCGGCGTCGAAGGGCACGGAGCGGGCGGCCTTCGACGCCCACCGCGAGGGCGCGGCCTGCATCAAGCAGGGCCGACGCACCGACCCTGCGAGGACCGCGCGCGAGAAGAGTGGTAGTCCGACCCAGCCAGCGCGAGCGGGCCGTACAGCCGGTGCCGCGGTCGAGATGGCACTCCCGCGTCCCGCGCCGAACGCGAGCCCGACGAGCGCGACGGTCACCGCGAGGGCGCGCGCGCGACGATGGAACCCGGTGCCGTCGGAGGCGCTGGGTGAACCGACCTTCAGCCAGCGGCGCCGTGGGAGAGGTGGCGCCGAGCTCGTGGGCGCCTCGTCGTGCGCGCTCGCGCGCGGCGGCGAGACCCGCGCGAGGTTCGCGGGTGGGACGCCGAGAAACGACTCGTCGACCGGAGCCGACGCCGCACTCGCGGTCCGCGCGGTCAGCGCCGGGAAGGGCTCGGTCTTCGGCCGCTGACGCCGTGGCGCCGACGTCGCGGCGACCGCGTCGGGCTCGGGGGCCATGGAGACCAGCGTCGGGAGAGGCCCGGTCACGTTCAGCGAGGCGTCGACCGGCCCTCCCTCCGAGGGCTCCACAACATCGACCATAGCGACCGGCGGTTGATGGATGTCAACCTGCGTCGTCGTCGTCGTCGGCGGCGGCGGCGGCGGAGCCTGCGGCCGACGTCGTGGCGGCCCCGCCGATGGGCGCGCCGGCACCGACGTGCGCGCCCCGGACACGGGCGACGGTGGTGGCGCGCTCGGGGCGGGGGTGCTCGGGTGCGACGCCGCCCCGTGCGACGCCGCCCCGGAGTTCTCGCGTGAGGGGGCCGCGGGGACTTGCGACGGTCGCGGCGCCACGCTCGTCGCGTCGTCGTTGCGCACGCGCGTGACCGT
Source organism: Deltaproteobacteria bacterium (assembly GCA_016875405.1). GTDB lineage: Bacteria > Myxococcota_A > Polyangia > Polyangiales > Polyangiaceae > SYFR01. The sequence goes on from VGRJ01000011.1 coordinate 32,893, forward strand.
CTCCTCGGGGTCGGACAGCGTCGGGATTCGGGGGGGGACGGGGACAAGCGGCGCGTACGACCGCGGGAGGACCGAGGCGGGCGCCTTCGAGCCGTTGCCGCGCGAGCTTGGGCGTGACGCTCCACCGCGCGACGAGGCTCGCGCGGTCGGTGGCGGGGTCGCCTCCGGCGAGGTGGGGTCGAGCGCGGCGTCGCCGATCCCCATCAAGGTCGGCTTCGAGCGACCTCGCGAATCGAGCGCGACCAGGTCGACGACGTTCGAGAGGCGCTTGCCGCGCGCGGTGGTGTCGTCGAGCGCGCGAGGCTCCGGGATCGACAGGCTCGGCGGGGCCTTGGGTCCAAGCTCGTCGGGGATGGGCACGTGCATGCCCTGGACCGGCGCTTTCGTCAGCTCGTCGAGCGACTCGGCACGGACCCAGTGCGCGAGCCCTCGACGCCACACGAGCGTCTGGGGCGCGAGCTGACCGGCGGCGAGCGCGGCGCGTAGCTCATGAGTGTCGAGTAGGCGCTGCACGCCCTCGTCGTCGACCCATCGCCATTGCTCCACCGATGCCAAGGTGCGCCCTGTTTCCTCGGGCGGACCGCGCCGACCCGAGACCAATAGGTGTACCGCGGGGCGAGCCTCTGGTCACCGTTGTCGGTGCGCGCGGCGAAACGGGCCGGCCCGCCGCGGCGATGACCAGGTGAGTGCCCCTCGATTTCCTCTTCGACTCGCTCCTCAATGCCATGACCCGACCGACGTGCGCGAGCTGTGACGTCGAGCTCCGTCGCGCGGCCGTCTTTTGCGCCCCGTGTGCCGAGGCCTTCGTGCCGGCCGAGCCGTGCTCCCTCGGGGGCCTCGACGTCCACGCCGCGGGCCTCTACGGGGGACCCCTCGCGCGAGCGATCCAGCGGCTCAAATTCGGCGATCGGCCTGACCTCGCGCGCCCGCTCGGGGAGCTCCTCCGGCGCCTCGTCCTCGAGCGACGACTTGACGCCGACGTCCTCGTGCCCGTTCCTGTCCCGTCGTCGCGACTCGTCGAGCGCGGATACAACCAGGCGACGCTCCTCGTGCGGCGCCTCGCCGCTTCGACGCCCGCGCGGGTCGAGGCGAGGGTGCTCTCGAGGCTCGACTCAGGGGCGCGTCAGGTCGAGCTTGGTCGCGCGGAGCGCCTGAAAAATGCAGCGATTTCATTCGTTGTCGAGGGCGCAGAGCGCGTTCGAGGGCGGCGGATCTTGCTCGTCGACGACGTGGTCACGACCGGCGCGACGGCTCATGGGTGCGCACGCGCCCTCTGGTCGGTCGGCGCGAGCCGGGTGACGGTCCTCGCGCTCGCCCGCACGCCCTGACGGCGGCGGTGCTTGGCGCGTCATTGCTCAGCAGCCGTCGCGCCCGAGCTCCCTGGCGCTCGCGAGCGCGTACGAAGCGATGGCGCGCGGGAGGCCGCAGGGCGCTGAGCGACGCACGAGATCCGGTGACCTGTCGGTCGGGACTCCGAACTTGCGGAGCACCGCTTCGTGTCGCGCGCTCACCTCACGCCGATCGGGCACGAGGCGCTGCCCGGTCGCGGCCACGATGCGGAGGAATTCCCCGCTGCCCTCGTCGACGAGCGTCGCGAGGTGCGCGTTGCTCGCGGCCGTGCGGACCCCCTCGACCTCGTCGACGAGCCGCTCGCCAACCCGCCGCGACCCGACGAGGTGATCGAGATCGACGACCTCGCCCTCGCGCGCGCGCCCGGCCGGCGTCCTCTGCGACGCCGGTGGGATACGGGCCTTAGCGCACGCCGCCGAAGCCGTGGACGCCGGCGACGAACGTGCCGAGGCCGACCGCGGCGAGGCATAGGAGCGCAGCCGCGCCGAAACCGACGGCAGCGACTTGACGAAGATCACGCGAATCTCGGGGCGCGAACCAGGCCGCGACACCCGAGCCCAGGGTGAGCGCGGTCACGCAGTAGGCGAGGTGCTCCTTCGTCTCGAAGAGCAGGCCCGCCGTCCGGCTCTGGAGAAAGAGCTGCACGCGCACGCGGTCGACGTACGCCGGGTAGACGACCAGGCCGGAAGCGAACGCGACCACGACCATCGCGACAGTGAGGGCGACGGCGAGCCGCGTCCGCCACGAGAGCGGTGCCCCTTTTCGAAGCAGGATCGCCGGGTGCGCGAGCGCGGCCGCGGCCAACACCGCGGCGTGCCCGTGCAGCGTCTCGAGGATGCGCGTGATCAGCACCGAGCGAGAAAGCTAGCAGAGGCCGGGGGTGTGCACGCGCCCGAATCTCGGGTAAAGGCCCCGCCATGACGACGTCCATCGCAGTCCTCGGCGCAGGCAAGATCGGCCGCATGGTCGCCCACTTCCTCGGGCGTACCGGCGCCTACCAGGTTCGCATCGGCGACGTGAACGGCGACGCGGCGAAGGCGCTTGCGGCGCGGGTTGGTGGCGGCGCGACGGGGCACGCGGTCGACTTCGACGACGAGCGCACGCTCGGACCCGTGCTCGACGGGACGGCGGCGGTGCTCTCGTGCTGTCCGTTCGAGAGCAACCCGTTCATCGCCGAGCAGGCGGTGAAGTACGACATCCACTACCTCGATCTCACCGAGGACATCGAGACGACGCGCAAGGTCCTCGAGTTCGAGTCGAAGTCGAACAAGGCGCTGATCCCGCAGTGCGGCCTCGCGCCAGGCTTCATCACGATCACCGCGATGCACCTGATGAAGCGCCTCGAAAGCTGCGAGAGCCTGAAGCTCCGGGTCGGCGCGCTGCCCCGCTACCCCAGCAACATGCTGCGGTACAACCTGACCTGGAGCACGCAGGGGCTCATCAATGAGTACGCAAACCCCTGCGAGGTGCTGCGCGACGGGGAGCTCCAGACGGTCGAGGCGCTGCAGGGGCTCGAGGGGCTCATGGTCGACGGTGTCGAGTACGAGGCGTTCAACACCTCGGGCGGCCTCGGGAGCCTGTGCCACACGCTGAAGGGCCAGGTACAGAACATCAACTACAAGTCGATCCGCTACCCGGGCCATAACGAATACATGCGCCTGCTCATGAACGAGCTGCGCATGACCGACCACCAGAAGACGCTCTGCGAGATCTTCGAGCGCGCCCTGCCGACGACCTTTCAGGATCAGGTTGTCGTGTTCGTGTCGGCGACCGGCAAGAAGTACGGCACGTACACCGAGTACACGTACGCGCGCACGGTACACCACCAGACCATCTACAACGAGAACTGGTCCGCGATTCAGATCACGACCGCCGCCGGAATCTGCGGCGTGCTCGACCTGCTCCTCGAGGGGAAGCTCCCGCAGAAGGGTTTCGTGCGCCAGGAAGACGTCGACTACCAGGCGTTCATCACGAACCGCTTCGGCCAGTACTACGCGTGAACCCGGGGCGGGGCGGCGTCGCTCGCGCTCAGCGCTCGAACCACCAGTAGTGGAAGCTCGCGAAGCGACGCGGCTCTACGGGGCGGACCACGAGCTCGTCGGCGCCCACCGGGAGTTCGATCGCGCGCTCGTCGAGCGAGTCGGCCGACGCGACGAGCTCGGCCTCACCGACGCGCTTGCCGTCGGCCCACACCTCGAGCGGTCCGTCCGACATCACACGCATCACGAGGCGTAGCGGCCGCCTCGCGCCGAGCGAGAACCGATCCTCGGCGCGCTCGAGGCGCCCTCCGTCGGCGACCTCACGAGCCCCGTCGATGACCGCGAGGCGCACGACCGAATGCGGCTGTCGCGCGTCGTCGAGCACGAAGCGTCGCTCCGCCTCCGAATCTACGTCCCCGACGTCGAGCCGCCCGACGAGTGTGCCTCCCGCTCGAGAGAACGGCGCCTCCCCGCTGCCGAGGAGCGAGGAGTCCATCGTCGTCGCCGTCATCGTTCGCCCGCCGAGGATGCTCTGGTCGACGACCGTCGCCTCGGTGAGAAAGTCCCCCTCGACCGCCGGCATCGCCATCCACTGGCGGTACACGAACAGGTGAGTCGGTAGCTCGGCGCCGAGCTGCTTCCGCCGCTCCCAGTGTTCGAAGCGCGCGCCGGCGCCCCATGCCCAGTAGCGCGCCTCGCCCTCGGTCGTGAGCCCGACGACGTCGAAGGTCCGCCGCCCGGAGACGTATGCAATGGCGCCGGTGTCATTGACTCCGATCAAGGCGTCGGGCGGGAGGTTCTTCGCGGCCCATTCGCCGAGCCACACCTGCTGCAGCGCGATCGCGCGCGCCGAGGTCGCGAGGTCGGCGGTCGCCCAGTCGAGCTTCATCGCGAGCATGGCCGCGAGCCCGAAGGACAGCGCTGGGGCGACGATGCCCGCCATCGCCACGCGCTTCTGCAGCCGGTCGCCGAGCTCTTCGAACGCGGTCGCCGCGAGCAGGAACCACGCGGGGGCGAAGGGCCAGAGGTAGCGGACGCGATTCCAGAGGAGCGTCGCGTAGGTGGCAGGGCCCAGGGTGCCGAGCGCAAGGAGCACAAGCACGAGCGCACGGAAGCCGACGCGGTGACGACGCGCGACGAGCGGGAGTGCGACGAGCCCGCACGCGACCGGCCAAGCGAAGCCCTCGGGGAGGAACTCCGCGGTGTACGGCCCGCCCATCAGATGCTCGGTCAGGATGTCACGCACGTGCGAGAGCGTGGCGGCGACGAAGCCCGCTCGATCGAGGTAGGGGTCGAAGGCGAGGTGCTTCACCATCGCGGTCGAGGACGCGGCGTGCCCTGTCGCGACGAGATGGGACAGCGGTACGAGCGTCGGTCCGACGAGCGCCGCGAGCGCCACCCACGCCGTGCGCCGAGGGGTTCGTCGGCCGAGCCGGAGGGCGTCGCGTCCGATCGTGAGGAGTACGAGGAGCGAGGCGAGCGCGCCCTCGGGGCGGACGAGCGGCGCGGCGAGCGCGAGGAGCGCGAGCTGTCCCTGGGCCCCGAGGCTCGTGAGCGAGCGACGCTCGGCATGCTCGGCCGCGACGCGCGCGGTGCGGAGCAGAATCCACGCAAACGCGAGGGTCTCCATGCCGCTCCACGCGAACCAAGCGAACGCGCCGAAGGCCGCGCACATGGACGCGGCCGCGAGGCCCCCGGGTCCGCCGAGCAGGCCCCGCCCGAAGCGCCAGGTCTCGTAGACGACCCCCGCGTGCGCGAGCGTCCCGAGCGCCCACGCGACGGGCACGAGCGCGAGCCCTTTCACCCCGAGCCAGAAGAACGGCACGAACGCGAGCGGCCAGGCGAAGCTCGTCGCGCCCGACGAGTAGCCTCCGCCGGGCGAGTACTCGAACCAGCTCCCCTCGGCGAGTCGCGCCGCGTACTGGAGGTGGATGAAGGCGTCGTCGAGCGGCAGCGCCGGCCCGCCTGCGCGCGAAAAAATGCGCGACGTGCACACGACGGCGAGGAGCGTCGATGGGACGAGCGCGAGCAGGAACGGTCGGACCCACGGCTCGCCCAGGCGCGGCGGAGCGCTCATGGCGTTCGGGGCAGGCGACGGTAGCGGAGCCGCGTGACCGGGAGGCCGTCTTCATCGGCGCGCTTCTCGCGGTTCGAGCGCGCGCCGTATGGATTCGCGTCGAGGACCGGGCTCTCGGGTTCATCGCCGAACGGCGCGAGCAGCGGGTGCACGAGCAGGCCTTCGTAGCGCTCGGCGCGCTCGAGCACGTCGGTCTGTACGTAGAGCTCGCCGTCGTCGACGAGGAGTCGCACGAGCTCGGCGACGAGCTCGTCTCCGAGCACCATGCGCTTCGCGTGTCGCGCCTTCCACCAGGGATCGGGGAAGTGCACGAAGCAGCGCGTCACGCTCGCATCTGGCCTGAGCCTTGGTAGGGCCAGCTTCGCATCCTCGCAGAGCACGCGCGCCCGGTCCCCGTAGCCCTTCGCGCGCAGGCGACCGTCGACGATCGTCGACCACTTTCGCTTGATCTCGAGGCCGAGAAGGCGCGCCTCCGGGGCTGCGGCGGCACGCTCGAGGATGAACATGCCGCGCCCGGGCCCGATCTCGAGCTCGAGCGGGCCGCTGGCCGGCATGACGTCCGCGAGGTCGATCGCGTCCCCCTCGGGGAGTCGCGGCGCCTTGGCGTATTCCGCGCGGTGATCACGCATCGTAAGGACGGGTCTTAGTCGGGGCGCGCGAGGTTGTCGATCCTTCTGGCCGCGTGTCGGGTCGATGAGCGGCGAGCTCCGATGCTAGCATCCGGCCGTGCTCCGGCTCCGTGTCGTCCTCGTCTTCGTGCTCGTTCAGCTCTCGCTCGCGGAGGTCGCCGCTGCGAAGGCGCTCCCGACCTGCAAAGGCCCGCGCAACGCGGTCGAGTCCGTGTTCGCGTGGCAGGCCGGGAAGCAGCAGAGCCTGGCCAACGCGACCAAGTGCCTCGAGCACGGAGGCCGCTCGCAGAAGGCCCTCGAAGAGGCCGCGCGACAGCTGAAGACGCTCTTCGACGCCGAGGGCGTGATCGTCCAGACCGAGAAGCTCTCGGATGACTCGGAGTTCCTGGACGGCGACAAGAACTCGCGGCTCGTCGTCACGCCGCGCTACCCCGAGGTGACGGTCGAGAAGCGCGACGGCAAGTGGGTCTGGACGCGGGAGTCTCTCGACTGGATCGAAGAGCGCTACGACGACCGGCTCGGGGACTTCGATCGGCTGATCGACGCGATCCCGGACCCGCTGCGCATCACCTACCTGGGCCTCGCGCTTTGGCAATACGTCGCGTTCGTCTTGCTGCTCGTCGCCGGCGCGCTTGTGAGCCGCCTGCTTCGCGGCCTGGTCGGCGTCTGGCTCCGTCGCACCGAGCCTGCCGCCGATGGCGCACGGAGCCTCGCGCGGCGGATGCTCGATCGGGCCGCGGTGCCGCTCGGGATCGGGGTCTCCGCGCTCGTCGTGAGGCTGCTCTACCCGGAGCTGCGGTTGCCGGTCGCGGTCGCGGCCGGGCTCCACCTCGGGGTGCGGCTCATGTGGACGGTGGCGGCCGTGGTCGCGGCGTTCCGATTCGCCGACGTCGTCGCCGACGGGATCGCCCAGCGCGCCGAGCGTGCCGAGTCGAGGCTCGACGATCACCTCGTCCCGATCCTGCGAAAGTCGCTGAAGGGAGGGAGTCTCTTCGTCGGCGCCATGCTGCTCCTTCAGAACCTCAGCATCGACGTCACCGCGCTCTTCGCGACGCTCGGCATCGGCACCCTCGCCGTCGGCCTCGCGGCGAAGGATGCGCTCGCGAACCTGTTCGGCAGCATCAGCATCTTCATCGACAATCCGTTCAAGATCGGCGACTGGATCTTCGTCGACGGCGCGGATGGGATTGTCGAGGAGGTCGGCTTTCGCTCGACGCGCATCCGCACGCAGCACAACTCGGTCGTGATCCTGCCGAACGCGAAGCTCGCCGACGCGAAGATCGACAACTACGGCAAGCGGCGCTTCCGCCGCGCCATCGTGACCCTGCACCTCGTTCACGGGACTCCGCCCGAGCGCTGTGACGCCCTGTGCGCCGCGATCCGCCGCCTTATCGAGGCTCACCCTCACGTGCGTCGTGAGAAGATCGACGTCGTCCTGACCAACATCACGGCTCCGGCGATCGAGCTCACCGCGACGTTTTTCTTCCCCGCCGAGGCCGAGGTCGACGAGCCCTCCGAGCGGCACCGCCTGCTCTTGGCGACGCTCGAAGAGGTGCGCGCCGCCGGGGTGACGCTGCACGCTCCGCCCGCGGCGTCGCCCGCCGCGAAGCCCGCTCAGGTCAGCTGAGCGAGCCCTCGCGGAGGCGATCGGCTTGACCCGAGGCGGTAGCTGGCACAGAGACTCTTCGCAGCATCATGCGCCCCTCGCAGCTTCTCGCAGCACTCCTCCCCGCGTTGTTCGCCGTCACGGCCGCGTGTGAGAGCAGCGCCCCGAAGCCCGATGCCCCGAAGGCGACGAGCGCCGCGCCGACCGCGTCGGCGGGGCCGACGAAGCTCGACGGTGTCGACACCTCGGCGATGACCACGCGTGAGGTTCAGCTTTGGTCCGAGCTCGTCGGCAGCCAGCTTGCGCCTTGCAAGGACGTCGCGGTCCCGCTCGGGCAATGCGTCTCCGAGAAGCGGAGCTGCAAGGCGTGCAAGCCTGCGGCCGAGTTCTTGACGCGCCAGGTGCAGGCCGGCCTCCCGAAGGACGACATCGTTGCGTCTTACGAAGCGCGCTTCAACGCCGACAAGGTGAAGTCGATCGTGATCGGCGATTCGGCGACGCGCGGTCCGGGCGACGCTCCGGTGACGGTCGTCGAGTTCGCGGACTTCGAGTGCCCGTCTTGCGGCAACGCCTATCCGCTCCTCGAGGCGCTGTACACCCAGTACGAGGGCAAGCTCCGCTTCGTCTTCAAGAACTTTCCGCTCCCGAGCCACCCCAACGCGAAGCTCGCCGCGCAGGCGGCGATCGCCGTACGGAAGCAGGGCCAGTTCTGGCGCATGCACCACGTGCTGTTCGAGAACCAGGCGCGCCTCACCGAGCCCGACCTTCTGGGGTACGCCGAGAAGGTCGGCCTCGACATGGCAAAGTTCAAGGTCGACCTCCACGCTGCCGAGACGAAGACCCGCATCGAGGCCGAGTTCAAGGAGGGCGATGAGCTCGGGGTCGACGCGACGCCTACCCTCTACATCAACGGTCGACACTGCGATCTCTCGAAGCTCGGCAACCCTGCTAAGGAGCTCGAGCTGTGGATTCGGCTGGAGCTCGAGCTCGCCGGCGTCAAGCTCGATCCGCTGCCCGCTCCAGGCTCGAGCGCGGTGGTCGCGGCGAGCGCAGCCCCCGAGGCGAGCGTCGCTCCGGGTGCGAGCGCGGCGCCTTCCGCTGCGCCGTCCTCGCAGGGCAAGCGCTGACGAGGGCAAGCGATGCGCGTCGTCGAGACCTGCGGCTGCTTTCCGACCGGGAGGCACTACCCGGGGATCGCGCACCTGCTTCAGGTGCAAGCGGTCGGCGTCGCGCGCGAGTTTGCCGTAGACGGCGCGTGGCGCGATTACCCGATCGCCTTCGTCGACACCGAGACGACCGGCATCGACGCTCGCAGCGAACGCGTGATCGAGGTGGCGGTCGTCCTCGGCAAGGGCGGCGAGGTCCTCGACCGGCGCAGCTGGCTCGTCAACCCGGGGATCCCGATCCCGAAGGCCTCGACCGACGTTCATGGGATCACCGACGCCGACGTCGCCGACAAGCCACCCTTCTCCGCCATCATCCCCGAGCTCGTCGAGACGTTCGAGGGCTCCCTCGCCGCGGCCTACAACGCAGCGTTTGATCGCGGCTTCGTGTTCGCCGAGCTCGAGCGGGCTGGGCTCGCGCTCGCCTCGCGCCCGCCGGCCTTGCGTGACGACGTCGACTGGATCGATCCGCTGGTGTTCGCGCGAGAGCTCTGGAAGGGGCAGGGGGAGAGCCGCGCGCTCGGAGCCGTCGCGGCTCGGCTCGGTGTCGCCCTCGAGCGCGCTCACCGCGCCACCGATGACGCCGAGGCCGCGCTCCGCGTGCTCTACGCGATGAGCCGCGATCCGAGGGTGCCGCGCACGTACGGCGGCCTGGTGCAGGAGCAGCGCCGCCTCGAGCGCTCGCAGCGCGAAGCGCAGAGCTTCTGGCGGAAGTGACATGACTGGCGTCAAGCGTAGGTTGCCGGTGGTCCAGCCTCGAGAGGACGAGGGGGAGCCTCGGCCGCCCTGGCAGTGGTCGGTGCTCGGCGCGGTCGCGACGCTGCTTGCCTTCGTGCCGCTCGCCTTCGGCGTGATGGCCCTCGCTCGGCGCACTCACTCGGCCTATATCCAGGGAAGCGATGCGGCCGAGGTGCAGCGTGCGGTCGCGGCGATGACGGCGAGTCAGCGCTTGTGGCTCGGCATCGTCACGGTGCTCGGCCCCTTTGCTGCGCTCGCGACTTCGTCGTTTGCCGGAGGCCTCCTCGTCGGGCGCTTCGGCGGCGAGGCCGGGAAGAAGGAGGCCGCGGTTGGGGGCTTCATGGCTGCCTGCATCGCGTCGGCGATCGCCGCCAGCCAGCTCGTGAGCCAGCCGGGAGGGCTCGCCGTGTGGTTCCTCACCTCGGGCGTGCTGTTCACCGTCGGTGGAGTCGCCGCGTACTTCGGCGGCCTGCTCGGTGTGCGGCTTCGGCGCTCGGCGTAAAGGCTCGCAGCTTCGAGCGCGCCTCGGGCGCGCGTGACAGGTCGCGACGGATCGCGGATCATGCGTCGCGTGATGCTCGAGAGGTCCCTCGTCTTCGTCGTCGCGCTCGCAGCGTCGTTGGGGACCTCGCCCGTTCGGGCCGAGGACTACCACGAGGGGAAGCGCTCGCTTCACGAGCGGGTCGGCGCCTCGCACGGGCGTACGCTCCTCGCCTCGGGGACCTACGAGGACCGGCTGCGTGGAATCGAGCGGCTCGCGCGCACCGCTCACCGAGAGGCGCTCGACGCGCTCGTCGACACCCTCGACGGCGGAGGCCCGATCGTCACCGATCCCCGGACCCGACTCGCGGCGAGCCGCGCGCTCGCACCGCACGCGCTCTCCGAGACCGGCCGACGTGGGCTCGTCACGATCCTCGGGCACGCACTCGACGAGGACGCCGATCCCCTTCTCGGCGCGCTCTCGCGCGACACCGCGGCCTGGGCCCTCGCGAGAGCCGCCGCAGGGCTCACGCGCCGCCCGCCCGAGGAGCGCACGGCTCGAGACGGGGAGACCGGTGCGAGCCGCGAGGAGCGGGCTCTCGTTCCGCTGCTCGCCGCGATCATCGGCGACACGGGTGCAGCCGAGGTCGCGGCGCGCGCGGTCGTCGCCCACCCGCCCCGCGACCTCGGCGCGTTCGTTCGCGGCGTCGCGACGATGACGGCCGTCGAGGCGCGGCTCCTCGGCGAGCTGCGCGATCCGCGAGCGATTGGGATGCTGCGGCGCGCGCTCGTGGCCGGTGACGACGCGCTGAAGGATGCGGCGATGCTCGCCCTCGCCAAGCTCGGAGAGCACACGGCGAGCGCGCGTGCGAAGGAGCTCGTCGCGCACTCCGATGCCCCTGCCGAGCGGCGGGGCCTCGCCGCCGAGGCGCTGTGCGTCCTTGGTCATGAGGCGTGCGCGAACGCCATCCTCGCGCTACTCGCGGCGCCCGGGTCGGTCGTGCTTGGCCTCGATCTCGCGGAGCGCTTCGCTCATCCCTCGCTCGTCTCCGGGCTCGTCGGGACGGCTCGCGTCGCGACCGCGCCCGAGATCGCCGGTCGCGCGCTCACGCTCCTCGGCAAGAGCGGAGCCGACGGCGGCCTCGATGCGCTCGAGGCCGCGCTCCGTGAGCCGACGCGCGCCCTGTTCGCGCGAGCGGCCCTCGCCGACTGCGAGGCCCCGAAGGCGGACGAGCTCGTGACGCGCTGGCTCGAACGCTCGACCGGCGGAGAGCGTCTCGAGGCTCTACGTGTTGCGACGGCGCGCGTGTTTGGCCGCGACGGCGTGGCCGACGTGCGCCTGGTCGCGCGGGTCACCTCGGAGGTCGAGCGCGCCATCGCGTCGCCCGAGCCTCCGCTCGCTTCGTTCGGCTGGTTCGCGGCGACGCTCCTGGGCCAGCGGGAGGTAGGGTTGGGGCTTGCGCATGCCGCGCCCTACGTTCGCGCCGCGGTGCTCTCGGCCATCGCGTCGCTCGAGCTCACCGAGGCCGCCCCGCTCCTGGAGCCGCTCGCGCGCCGTGCGCTCCACCCCCGCGCACGCGGTGCCGCGGACTCGATCGACGAGACGGCGCTCGCGCTTGCGTTGCTCACCCTGCCGGACCTCGGCTCTTTCGACGAGCTCGCCCAGCTCGCCGAGGCAGGCACGCTCGCGAGCCCGCAGGCCGCGTTTCGGCTCGCGACACGCGACCCTCGCGCCTCGCGCGAGCGTGTGGATGCCTTGCTCTTCGGCACCGATCCGACCGTCCGCGCTCACGTCGCGCTAGGCCTCGGCGACAGCCGAGAGTCCTCCGCAGCGGGGCGCCTCGTCGCGGCCTACCGCGTGGAGACCGAGCCGTCCGTGCGCCGCTCGATCGTTCGCGCGCTCTCCAATCGCAAGGAAATCGTGCGGGATGCAGCGCTCGAGCGTGCGGCCACGATCGATCCCGACGACGAGGTCCGTGCGCTTGCAACGCTCGCCCTCGGCGGCAAGCGCCTCGCGACGAGCACCCCGCGCTCGAGGCGGGCGCGTTGGCTGTGGCTCCTCCCCTCGGTGCCCGAGGACCGCGGGGTAGTCGCGCTGCGCTCCGTTCGCATCGAATCGAACGGCGAGCTCGCAAGGAGCGCCCTCACCGGTCCGGACGGCGTCTTGCTCGCGTTCGCGCCGACGAAGGGTGAGGTGACGCTGCGTCCGCTGCCGTCGCGCTGACGGCCAGCTTCGGCAACCTCGATCAAAGGTCTCGCAGGAGCGCGCGCGTGCCCCATCGTTCGGAACGACCGCGCCATTCGTGCCGACGGTGCTAGGCTCCGCTCGCCCATGGCCAAGACCAAGCGAGCCGACTCCAGCGCGGAGGACTGCGTACGCATCGACGGTGAGCTCTACGACGTCCGTCATTGGTCCGCGAAGCACCCTGGCGGCGCGATCCTCAAGCAATTCCTTGGGCGCGACGCGACCGGCGCGTTTGGCGCCTTCCATGGCGCGGTCGCCCGGAAAATGTTGCGCGGCTTCAAGGCTCGCAACGCCGTAGGCTTCGCGCCCGAGGTCGGCTACTCCGACGACGTCGAGCGCGACTTCGCGGCGCTTCGTGGGCGCGCCGTCGAGGCCGGGCTCTTCGAGAGCCGGCCGGTCTGGTTCTACCTTCACGCGGCGCTGCTCTTCTCGGGGATTGGCGGGGCCATCGCGCTCGTCACCATCGCGCCGGCGTTCTGGCCCATCGCCGCGCTCTTGCTCGCGCTGGTGTGGCAACAGGGAGGCTGGCTCTCGCACGACTTCCTCCACAACTCGGTCCACGCCGATTACGCCAAGAGTGAGGTCGTCGGCTCGCTTCTCGGCGGCATCGTGCTCGGCTTCTCTGGCGATTGGTGGAAGCGCAAGCACAACACGCACCACGCGCTCCCCAACGTGCTGGGGGTCGACGAAGACATCGACACGACGCCATTTCTCTCTTTCACCGAGGCCGATCTCGCGCGGATGGGGCCCGGGGCGCGGGTGCTCGTGCGGCTTCAGCCCGTCACGGCGCTGCCTGTGATCGCGTTCGCGCGCCTCAACTGGATGGTCGCGAGCGTTCGATGGGCGCTCTCCTCCCCGACCGTCGAGCGTCGCGGGCTCGAGCTCTCGGCCATCGCCGTGCACCACGCCTGGTCTATCGGAATGCTCGCGCTTCTCCCGACGTGGGGTCAGCGCATCGCCTGCTACGCGCTCGCGCAGCTGGTCTCGGGGCTCTTCACCGGGGCGGTCTTCCTCGTCGGTCACAACGCGCGACCGATATTCGACAAGACGGAGGCCCCCGGCTTCTGCGCTTTGCAGTGCGCGACGACCCAGAACATTCGCCCATGGCCCGGCATGCGCTGGTTCTTCGGCGGCCTTGATCGACAGATCGAGCACCACCTCTTCCCGACGATGCCGCGCCACAACCACGCTCGCATCGCGGCGGACGTCCGCGCGCTATGCGCGGCTCATGGCCTCACCTACGTCGAGCGCGGCTTCGGCGAGGGGCTCGTCGACGTCGCGCGCGTGCTCGTTCGCGTCTCGCGCGCGGTGTGGCACCGGCTGCCGACGACCGCCGTCGACGCGACCTGAGGGCTTGCGCTCGGGGCGGGCATGGTCGAGGCTCCCACCATGGCAAAGGCCAGGGAAATTACCGCCGATCCCGCTCCTGCGAAGGAAGAGTCGTTCGAGGCGTCGGCCGAGCGCCTCGGTGACATCGTGAAGCGGCTCGAGGGGGGCGATCTACCGCTCGAGGAGTCGCTGCGCCTCTTCGAGGAAGGCATCCAGGTCGCTCGCTCGGCCCAGGCCCGCCTCGAGGCCGCGGAGCGTCGGGTCGACGAGCTGCTCGGGGTCGACGATCAGGGGCGTCCGCTGACGCGACCCTTCGAATGAGCCGCCGAGCAAGCACCTCGTGACCCAGAAGCACGCCGCCCTGCTCGTCATCGGAAACGAGCTCCTCAGCGGGAAGGTCGCCGATCAGAACATCGTCGTCCTCGCCCGAATGCTGCGGAGCTTGGGCGTCATCCTCGCGCGTGTCGCGGTAATCCCCGACGAGCGGCCGCTCATCGCGAGCGAGGTTCGAGCGCTCGCCGCGGCGCATGACGTCGTCTTCACGAGTGGAGGCGTCGGCCCCACCCATGACGACGTGACCATCGATGGTGTCGCGGATGCGTTCGGCGTCGCGGTCGCAGTCTTCCCCGAGCTCGAGGCGATGCTGCGCGCGCACTATCGGGAGCACCTCACTGAAGGCCACCTGCTGATGGCCCGCGCGCCGGTCGGCGCGAGGCTCGTCTCGACGGCGGAGCACCCTTGGCCGACCGTGGTAAAGGAGAATGTCTGGATCCTGCCCGGAGTCCCCGCGATCTTCGCCATGAAGATGGCCGTGATCGGCGCTGAGCTCGGAGGCGCTCCAGGGTTCGTGAGTCAGGCGGTCTATACGACGCTCGATGAGGGGCCTCTCAAGCCGTTGCTCGATCGCGTGGTCGCAGCGCACCCGGAGGTCGAGGTCGGTTCCTACCCGAAGTGGCGTGATCCGCGCTACCAGACCAAGGTCACCTTCGACGGTCTCGACGAGGCGAAGGTGCTGGCAGCGCGGCTCGCCTTCGAGGCGTCGCTCCCCGACGGGACGCGCGCGCACGTCGACGACGAGTGAGCGGACCCTCACGGGACGGGCACACAGCACCCGCTCCGGCAAAACGGCCTGACGCGACCGGTGCGAGTCCAGGGACCGGCAACGGCTATGCGTGCAGTGGCGCCAGTTGTCCCCCCTGGTGGGTCTCGGCCCCGAGCGGCGTCTCCCTCGACGCCACGCGCGCGTGCTCGGTGCCGGGGAGGTTGCCCTGGTTCAACGTCACGCCCCTCGAGTCCGAGCACACGTGCGACGCGCTCGGTGGGCATGTGTGTCGCCTCGACGAGGGCAGGCCGGCTGCCGAGCCGACAGCGGCTGTCGTGGGGGCTACGCGGGGGCTGCGTGCAAGACGGTCGCGAGCGCCTCGAAATATTGCAACCTGCTCGAGTTCGATTTCTCGACCAGCCTCGCCGGTGCAGAGAGCGGGCTCTTGCCTGGCGGCTCGTCGCTCCTCGCAGGCTGCGGCGCAGACTTCTCCGGGCTCTACGGCGACGCGACCGCTCAGGTGCGCGACATCACCGGGAACCTTCGCGAGATCGTCCTCGACGACGGCGTCGGCACGTACCGCTTGATGGGTGGTGGCTTCGGGACGAGCGAGTCGGGGGCGACCTTCGACTTTACGTTCTACGCGGTCGCGCCGCCCTAACAGCCCTACGACGCCGGGTTCCGCTGCTGCTTCGACGAGGACCCACGGCTTTGAAGACGCTGGGGGCTCCGGGTCACCGGGAAGGGGCGTCGCGCGGCGTCAGTAGTGGAGGCCGAGGTCGGCGCGGAGCGCGGTCACGCCTTCGCCGATCGCCTCGCGCGCGGCTTCGCGAAGCTGCGGGACGTCTTCGCGCGTGAGGCCCGCCGTCGGGATCACGGGGAGCACCCGAGCCGACGCCCGCGCGTTGCCGAGCCACTTGGCGCCCTTCGGCATGCAGTCACGCGTGCCGGCGAGCGCGACCGGGAGAAGGGGGACTCCGGCTTCGATCGCGAGCTCGAATGCGCCGTCTTTGAAGGGCAAGAGCTTGCCGTCCTTCGAGCGCGTTCCCTCGGGGAACATCATCACGCTCATGCCGGCCTCGAGCGTCCGTCGGCACTCGGCGAACATCTCGACGACGCTTTCTTTTCGGCCACGTCGCAGCGGAATGTCTCCGCCGTAGGTCATCAGCTTGCCGAGGATGGGCAGGTTGAAGATCTCCTGCTTGGCCACCCAGCGCATGTCCCACGGGAGGTGCGACAGGAGGAACGGATCCGCCGTCGATTCGTGGTTCGCGACCACGACGTAGGCGCGGTGGGCGATGTCCTTCGGGCCCTCGCCCTCGACGCGAAAGCGCCACACCGGCGAGAGGTTCGTCGTCGTGCGGCCGAAGCGTCGCATCCACCGTCCGGGGAGCCGCTGCGTCGGGTCGCCCTCGTGGCGCCGATGACTCACCGCCATGATCGGCAGGAACACCGCCGTACAGAGCCCGAACTCGACGAACGAGTAGACGGCGACCGCGACGTCTTTAGGCTTCATGCGCGGGACCTTACGTGAACGCCGCGCGTGACCGCCATCACGATTTGGTCATGGGCGGGAGGGCTGCGCTCGAGAACGGTTTTAGGGCAGCGGCCGCGACGCCGAAGACGGCGCGCCGAAGAGGGTTCGCCGCCCGCCAGTCCACTGGATTCGATCGACGAGCGCGAGCCTCCCGGGGGTTTCGTTCACGTAGTCGCTCCGCCAGGCGCGATGGACGAACACGTCGTCGCCCCGCGGGCCTTGCACCACCGAGCCATGGCCCGGGCCTGCCCACGCGCCGCGCGTCGTGAGGATGGGTGCTCCGAGCTTCACATAGGGGCGGAGCGGCGACTTGGAACGCGCGACGCCGACGGCGTAGCGTTCGTCGTAGAACGCGTTCACGCTGTAGAAGAGGCCGTAAAATCCGCCGCGGCGCACGACCCAAGGGCCCTCGACGAGCGCGCCCTCCCACGGGAGATCGTTCGCGAGGAGCTCGACCTTGGCGCCGAGCCGCGCGAGACCGTCCGCGGCGAGCGCTTGCGCGAGGATGGGCGGCGACTTGCCGAACGCGTTGCCGTCGTCCTTCCACACGAGGTAGTGCGAACCGCTCTCGTCCTCGAAGACGTGCGCGTCGATTTGATCGACCGTCGCTTCGTGTACGAGCGGCGCCCTGACGTCGACGTACGGGCCAAGCGCCGAGGAGGCGACCGCGGCGCCAGGCGCGAGGTGCCCGCTCGCATGGCGCGCGCTGTCGTACGCGACGTAGCTCGCGCCGATGCGGTGGACCTCGGGCGCCCAGTAGTCGCCCACGCTCCACGCCCCGAAGCCCTTGCCCGTGAGGAGGTGTCCCGCGTCGCTGAGGCCGCTGCAGCCCAAATATCGGAAGGCGAGCCGGCAATCGTCCTCAAAATGAGGCTGCCATTCGTTCGACAGGCTCGCGGCGCGTACGCTGCCGCCGACTCCGCGACACTCGCCGTCGCTGAACGCGACGCCCCCGACGTCGTCGTACGCAAGCGGGTGATCGGGTGGCGCCTTGCAGCTCGGACCATAGCCGATGCGCGTCGTGCAGCCGACCGGCGGGACACCGCAGTCGCCGAAGAAATCGCGGGCGAGCGTGCGCGCATCGTGTCCCAAGTAGACCGGCTCCCATCCGTTCGACAGCGTCGCCAAGGCGTTGGGCCCGGCGAGCGCGCATTGTCCGTCTCAGGCGACGAGCCCATCGATGACGTCGAACGACTCGGGGTGGTCGGGCGGATGAATCCACCTGTGCCCGTAGCTCACGCGCGTCGTGCAGGGCTCGGGCAGCGCTCCGCCGCCGCCCACCCCGCTCGACGACGACGGACCCGCGGACGTCGAGGCGCCCGCATCACCGCTCGCACCCGCTCCGCCGAGGGAGCCTGTCCCCGAGCAGCCGAGGCCGCCGAGGGCTGCGAGGCACGCGACGGCGACGTCCCTCGTCGTGTGCGCCCTCATGTCTCAAGTCGCTCCTCGCCCGCGTAGACGTTCATCGTCGCGCCACGAAGGAAGCCGATGAGCGTCATGCGAAGGGCGCGCGCGGCCCGGACGGCGAGGCTCGTCGGCGCGGAGATCCCCGCGAGGATCGGGATTCGTACGGCCGCGGCCTTCTGCACGAGCTCGAAGCTGACGCGCCCCGAGACGACCAGCGCAACTTGAGTAAAATCAATGCCTGAGGCCGCGGCCTTGCCGAGCGCCTTGTCGACCGCGTTGTGGCGACCGACGTCCTCGCGCGCGAGCACGAGCTCCCCGGCGCGCGTGAAGAGCCCGGCCGCGTGCACGCCTCCCGTCTTCGCGAAGCCCGCTTGCGCCGTGTAGAGGAGGTCCGGCGCGCCGAGCAGCGCGTCGCGTCGCATCGTCATCGGGTCGGGTGACGAGCGGTCGGCCTCCAAGGGGGCGGCGAGCCCACAGGCGCTGGCGATGGTGGCCTTGCCGCAGACGCCACAGCTCGAGGAGGCGAACGTGTTGCGGCGGAGCTGCTCGAGGTCGACGCGAACGCCGTCGCGCAGGCGCACGCGCACCACATTGCCGTCGGCCTCCGGATCCGGTGCCGTGGTGCAGTGGCGCACGCTCACGACGTCCTCGAGGCGCTCGATGATTCGCTCCGTCAGCAGGAAGCCGCGCGCGAGGTCCTCGTCATGGCCGGGCGTGCGCATCAGAACCGCGAAGGGTACGCCGTCGAGCTGAAGCTCGAGGGGCTCCTCGTGCGCGACCTCCTCCACGCGTGTCGAGAGCCCACCTTCGTCGAGCCGAAGCACCTCGTAGTCGGCGGTGGTGTCGCTCATGGCGTCGCCACGCTGGGCGCGAGGCTGACGACGAAGCTCTTCGAGGTCGGCGTGCCGCTCTCGTCGGCCTGGCTCTCGAGCGGCACGAGCGGGTTCGCCTCGGGGAAGTAGGCGGCGCAGTTGCCGCGCGGGAGGTCGTAGGCGATGAGCTTCATCCCGCGCACCGTGCGCTCGCGCCCCTCGTGGTGGCTCGTCACATCGACGCGCTCGCCGTGCTCGAGGCCGAGCGCCTCGAGATCGGCCGGGTGCACGAGCACGACGTCCCGCTCGCCCCGGATCCCGCGGTAGCGATCGTCGAGGCCGTACACGGTGGTGTTGAACTGGTCGTGCGAGCGGATCGTCATCATGACGAGCTCGCCCGGGCCCGTGACGAGCCGCGGGATGGGCTCGGCGCCGAGCACCACCTTGCCGGAGGGCGTACCCCACTCGCGCGTGCGCGGCCCGTTCGGGAGGAGGAAGCCGTCGTCGGCACGCACCCGCTCGTTGTAGCGCTCGAAGCCCGCCACGCTCTCTGCGATGAGGTCGCGGATGAGGTCATAGTCCCGCGTGAGGTCGCGCCAGGCGATCGCGGGCAGGTCGCCGAGCGTCGCGTGGGCGAGGTGCGCCACGATCCACGGCTCGCTTCGCAGCGCGGGGCCCGCCGGCTCGAGGCGGCCCTCGCTCCGGTGCACGACGCCCATCGAGTCCTCCACGGTCACGAACTCTGCGCGCCCGCCCGTGACGTCGCGCTCCGTTCGCCCGAGGCAGGGCAGCAAGAGCGCCGTCTCGCCGGTCTCGAGGTGAGAGCGGTTCAGCTTGGTCGCGATCTGCACCGTGAGCCGCGCCTTCCGCAAGGCGGCGGCGGTGCGCGGCGTCTCGGGCGTCGCGGCGACGAAGTTCCCCCCGAGCGCGACGAACACCTTCACGCGGCCGTCCTCGAGCGCGCGGATCGTGTCGACGACGTCGTACCCGCGCCGGCGCGGCGAGCGGATGCCGGTGCCCGCGTCGAGTCGGGTGAGGAACGCCTCGGTTGGGGCCTCGTCGATGCCGACGGTGCGGTCGCCCTGCACGTTGCTGTGACCGCGCACCGGGCAGACCCCCGCGCCTTCGCGCCCGAGGTTGCCGCGAAGGGCGAGCAGGTTCACCACCTCGCGGATTGTGCTGACCGCGTTCTTGTGTTGGGTGAGCCCCATCGCCCAGCAGGCGATCACGCGCTCGGCCTCGAGGTAGGTGCGCGCGAGCCGCTCGATGTCGGCCATCGGCACGCCGCTCCCCTTGAGGATCGCGTCCCACGAGGCCTCCTCGATCGAGCGCTCGAGCTCGGCGAAGCCCACCGTGTGCTCGTCGAGGAAGGCGCGATCGAGCACGCCGCCTTTTGTTCGCTCCTCGGCGAGCACGAGCTTCATTACGCCCTTCAGGAGCGCGACGTCGCCGTTGATGCGGACCTGCACGAACTGCGACGCGATGGGGGCCCCGATCCCGAAAGCGCCGAGCAAGGTCTGCGGGTGCGCGAACGAAGCGAGGGCGCGCTCGCGGAGCGGGTTCACGCTGACGATGGCCGCCCCGCGCGCGGCCGCCTCGGCGAGCGTCGAGAGCATGCGCGGGTGGTTGGTGCCCGGGTTCTGACCGAGGATCAGGACGAGGTCTGCCTTCTCGAAATCGTCGAGCTGGACTGTGCCCTTGCCGATCCCGAGCGTGCGGAGGAGCGCCTTGCCGCTCGACTCGTGGCAGAGGTTCGAGCAGTCCGGCAGGTTGTTCGTGCCGAGTGCCCGCGCGAAGAGCTGATAGAGGAACGCGGCCTCGTTCGACGCGCGACCCGAGGTGTAGAAGGCGGCCTCGTCGGGCGAGGCGAGCGCGCGGAGCTCGTCGGCGGCGAGCCCGAAGGCCGCGTCCCACTCGATGGGCTCGTAGTGCGTCGCGCCGGGCCTCCGCACCATCGGCTCGACGAGTCGCCCTTGCTGCTCGAGCCAATGATCGCTCTCGGCCCGGAGCGCCGCGAGCGAGTGCGCGGCGAAGAAGGCCCGATCGACACGCCGCCGATCCGCCTCGTGGGCCACCGCGCGCGCGCCGTTCTCGCAGAACTCGGCGAGGCTCCGCTCTTTCGGGTCGGGCCACGCGCAGCCGGGGCAGTCGAAGCCGTTTCTTTGGTTGACGTCGGTCAAGACGCGCAGGGCGCGCCACGGGCCGCTGCGGTCCCACGCATAGCGCAGCGACGACAGCACCGCGGCCGGGCCCGCGGCGGGCGCAGGCTGCGACGCGGCTTCCCGACGGGGAGCAAGCGGGGGCGAGTCGTCGGCCATGGACTCGAGCGTAGGGCGGTCTCCGGCCGACCGGCAAGCGACGTGGCGGCACTTCCCGTCGCGCGTCGGGGGCTCGAAGGCGCGGCCCTCCCTCACCTGCCGCGCAGCGTCTGCGAAAGCGCCAGCACGTCAGCGAGTACGCCCGCCGCCGTCACGGCGCCGCCCGCGCCCGCGCCTTGCACGACGAGCGGGTGCTCGCGGTAACGCTCGGTGGTGAAGGCGACGAAGGCCTCGGTGCCGCGGAGGCGCGTTGCGGGGTGATCGGACGGAACGCCCACGGGCCCGACGCGCAGCGATGCGGCCCGCCCCGCGCCCTCGGGCTCGATGGTCGCAAGGTAACGGAGCACCCGTGCTTCACGTCGCAGGCTCGCCATGCGCTCCTCGAAGGCGTCGTCCTCGCGCCGGAGCGCCTCGAAGAAGGCGTCGAGGTCGTCGTGCGCGAGCAGCTCGGAGCGCACGAACGGCTCGACCGTGACGTCCGAGAGCTCGAGTCGCAGGCCGAGCTCGCGCGCGAGGATCAGCGCCTTCCGGGCCGCATCGACGCCGCCGAGATCGTCGCGCGGGTGCGGCTCGGTGTAGCCGCGACGTCGGGCTTCGGCGACTGCGGTCGAGAGCTTCTCGCCCGCGGTGAGGGCGTTCGAGAGGTAGCCGAGCGTGCCGGAGAGCGAGCCCTCGATGAGGAGCACGCGATCGCCCGTGCGGACGAGGTTCTTCAAGGTCTCGATGACGGGCAAGCTCGCGCCGACGGTGGTCTCGTAGCGGTAGGCACGGTGCGCGCGCCTCGCTGCGTCGAACAGCTGCGCGCGCTCGCCGAGAGGCAGCGTCAGGGGCTTCTTGTTGGCGGCGACGACGTGGATCCCGTGCGCGAAGGCGGCCTGGTAGAGAGCTTCCATCCCGGTCGCCGCGGTGCAGTCCACGAGCACCGGGACGGGGAGGCGTGCAAGCGCATCGAGCTGCGCCTCGAGCGGCGCGGTGCCGGCGCGCCCGAGCTCCTCGGTGGCGTTGGTCGGGTCAAGGCCCCGCTCCGAGAAGAGCACGTGGCGGCTGTCGGCGACGCCGACGAGCCGGAGATCGAGGTCGTGTTCCCGGAGGAGCTTCGGCTGCTCAGCCGAGAGTTGCGCGAGGAGCTGTCCGCCCACGGTCCCCTTCCCGAGCAAGAACACGCTGACCTGCTCGTGCGCGAGGTTCATCGCGGCATGAACCGAGCGCACCGCGAGCGCCGTGTCGCCGCGCTCGACGACGCATGAGATCGCGCGCGACGTCGCGCCCTGAGACGCAGCCTTCACGTTGACGCCGGCGATCCCGAGCGCGCCGAAGAAGCGGCCTGCGACGTTGACCGTGCGGCCCATCGCCTCGGCGACGAGAGTGACGAGCGTGACGCCGCGCTGCAAACGCGGTGGGGCGAGGTCTCCGCGACCGAGCTCTCGGGCGAGCTCCTCTTCGAGGATCGCCCTCGCGTGATCGGCGTCCGCGTCAGCCACGGCGAGCGCGACCCCGTTGCCGCGGGGAGCTTGGGTCTCGAACCACACCGGGACGCTCTCGCGCGCGAGGGCCGACGCGACGCGGGGCCCGAGGTCCGCGCGCGCCGTCCGCTGCGAGCCCTCGACGTCGATCAGAGTCATCCCCTCGAGCGAGGTCACGCACGTCGCGCGCTCGCTGTCCGTTGCGCCCGTCGCGTCGACGACGGTGCCTGGCAGCTCGGGCGCCATGGTGTTGCGGATGCGCATCGGGATGCCCGAGGCGAGGAGCGGCAGCACCGTGCGAGGGTGCAGCATACGCAGGCCGAGCCCCGCCAGCTCGAGGGCCTCGCGGTAGCTGAGGCGAGCCACGGGGTAGGCCTCGTCGACGAGCCCGGGGTCGGCCGACATGACCCCGGGGACGTCGGTCCACACGTGGAGCTCGTCGGCGCCGCGCGCGCGCGCGAGGAGGGCCGCCGTGTAGTCGGAGCCGTTTCGGCCGAGCGTCGTCGTCTTCCCAGACGCGGTTCGTCCCAGAAACCCCGTGTGAACGAGCACGACGTCGGCCGGTCTTGTGAGCGCCGCGAGTCGCGCCGCCGTCGCCTCCCAGAGGACGCTCGCATCCCCGTGTGCTTCGTCGGTGATCGCCCACTGGCGGGCGTCGACGGCGCGCGCCGAGATGCCCCTCGCGTTGAGTGCTGCGGCCACGAGGACGACCGACGTCCGCTCGCCGAACGACAGGAGCTCGTCTCGGCTCACGGGCGAGAGCTCGCCGACCGCGCCGACTCCTCGCAGGAGCCGCTCGAGCGCCTCGCGCAGCTCGGCGAGGAGGGTGTCGACCCCTTCGAGCGCGCCGGCCGCCTCGACCGTACGCCTCCGCGAATCCTCGAGGGCCCGCCCGGCGAGCGTGAGCGCGGCGTCGACCTCGCCATTCGCAGCCTTCGCTCCAGCCTCGAGCAGGTGATCGGTGGTGTCGCCGAAGGCGCTGACGACCACCTCGAGCGACGATGAGGCGTGCTCCTTCGCGACGATGTCGAGGACCCGCGCGAGCCGCCCCGGCTTGCCGAGCGACGAGCCGCCGAACTTGAGGACGAGCGAAGCCATGCTGCTTGTTGTCTTGTAGAATGAACAACTTGTCAACTCGCGGCCGCTCGTCCAGTCTCGTGGAGCGCGAGTCCGCCGCCCGGCGGTCGGCCGCGAGGAGCGAGGCGAGCGTGGCGAGCGAGACGAAGAAGCGGACGACCGGAAGACGACCGAAGCGTGTGGAGCGCGGTGCCTCGACGGCAGGCGCTCCGCTCCGAGACGAGGACCCGACCGAGCTCGCGCCGTCGATCGCGCTCCGCGCTGCGGGTACGCCGAAGGGCGACGAGGTCGGGGCTGCCGAGCTCGGGCGCCGCGTCGCCGACAGCCTGCGCCGCATCCGCCGCACGCGAGGGTTGTCGCTCGATCAGCTCGCCGCCCAGAGCGGGGTGAGCCGCGCGGCGCTCTCGCAGATCGAGGGCTCTCGAACCAACCCGACCCTCGCCGTCCTCTGGAAGATCGCGGTGGGGCTAGGCGTTCCGTTCGGGGCGCTCCTCGGCGATCAGGGGGAGCAGCGCTGTCGGCTGCTGCGCGCGGAGGACATCGCTCCGCTTCGCAGCGTCGATGGACGCGTCGAGAGCCGATTGCTCACGCCGGCCGGCGCGACGCCCGGGCACGAGACGTACGAGCTTCGCTTCGCGCCGCGCGGGCTCCTCTCGAGCGAGGCCCACGCGCTCGGTACGCACGAGACCATCGTCATGCTGACCGGGACGCTGCGGATCGTCGCGGGCGACGAGACGTTCGACCTCGCGCCGGGCGACGCCTTCCACTTCCGCGCCGACGTCGCGCATCGCTACGAGAACCGAGCAACCCGCGAGGCGCGCTTCCTCAACGTGATTCAGTACGGCAGCGAGGCTTGAGCGAGGCGGGCGGCGGAGCAGGTTGACGGCTGCGATGCAATGAGGGACGCTTGTCTCGTCTAGCGAACACTATGTCTCGTCCGCCTCTCGGAGAACCACGATGACCCAGACCCTTCGCCCCGAGACCCTCGCCCTCCACGCCGGCCACTCGCCCGATCCGACGACGGGCTCGCGCGCGGTGCCGATCTACCAGACCACGTCGTACCAGTTCCGCGACACCGACCACGCGGCGAACCTCTTCGCGCTGAAGGAGTTCGGGAACATCTACACGCGCCTCATGAACCCGACGACCGACGTATTCGAGAAGCGCGTCGCGGCGCTCGACGGCGGCGTCGGCGCGCTCGCCGTCGCGAGCGGACAGTCGGCGATCACCTACTCGATCCTGAACCTCGCCCAGGCCGGTGACGAAATCGTCTCCGCGGACAACCTCTACGGCGGCACCTACAACCTGTTCCACCACACGCTGCCGAAGCTCGGCATCAAGGTCGTGTTCGTCCCGTCGAACGACCTCGCCGCGTTCGAGCGCGCGGTGACGCCGCGGACCAAGGCGATCTACGCCGAGTCGATCGGCAACCCGAAGCTCGACGTCGCCGATATCGAGGGGCTCGCGAAGGTCGCGCACGCCGCCGGGATCCCGCTCATCATCGACAACACCGTCTCGCCGCTCCTCGTTCGCCCGCTCGAGCACGGCGCGGACATCGTCGTCTACTCGGCGACCAAGTTCATCGGTGGCCATGGAACCTCGATCGGTGGCGTGCTCGTCGACGGCGGCAAGTTCGATTGGACGAGCGGGAAGTTCCCGCTGATTTCTGGGCCAGATCCGAGCTACCACGGCCTCGATTTTGTCGCCGCGCTCGCACCGCTCGGGAACATCGCCTACATCATCAAGGCGCGCGTCACGCTGCTGCGCGACATCGGCGCCGCGGTCTCGCCGTTCAACTCGTTCCTGTTCCTGCAGGGGCTCGAGACCTTGCCGCTCCGCATAGAGCGGCACGCCTCGAACGCGCTCGCGGTCGCGAAGTGGCTCGAAAACCATCCCAAGGTTGCTTGGGTCAACTACCCCGGCCTCGAGTCGAGCAAGGAGTTCGCGCGCGCGCAGAAGTACCTGCCGAAGGGCGCCGGCGCGATCCTCGGGTTTGGCGTGAAGAGCGGGCTTGAGGGCGGGCGGCGCTTCATCAACGCGCTGAAGCTCGTCTCCCACCTCGCGAACGTCGGCGACGCGAAGACGCTGGCCATTCATCCGGGGTCGACGACCCACCAGCAGCTCGCGCCCGAGGAGCAGTCGGCGACCGGCGTTACCCCCGACTTCGTTCGACTCTCGATCGGCATCGAGCACGTCGACGATATCCTCGCGGATCTCGATCAGGCGCTCGCGGAGACCTGACCTCGATGAGCGCGGCGGGGCCTCGGGCGACGGAGCGGGCGCTGCGCGTCGGCGTCGTCAACCTGATGCCGCGGCTCGAGACGTACGAGCCGAGCCTCGTCGCGCTGTTCGCCGCGTCGGGGTACGACGTCGAGCCGGTGTGGCTACGCCTCGCGAGCCACGCTTACCGAAGCAGCGACCCCGAGCATCTCGCCGCGCACTACCGCACCTACGACGCGGCGCTCGCGCTTGGGTCGCTCGACGGGCTCGTCCTCACCGGCGCTCCCGTCGAGCATCTGCCGCTCTCCGAGGTGCGCTACTGGCCCGAGCTCTCCGAGCTGCTCGACGACGCTCGCGCAAACCTCTCGGGTACGCTCGGGATTTGTTGGGGCGCGATGGCGCTCGGTGAGCGCGAGGGGCTGACGAAGGACGTCTACTCACGCAAGATCTTCGGCGCCTTCGAGCACGCGCTCACGCCTGCCGCGGGTGAGCTCCTCGGGCTGTCCGGCGAGGGCTTCGTCTGCGCGCAGAGCCGGTTCGCTGGCTTCTCGCGCGCGACCGTGGCCTTGGCCGAGCGCGAGGGGCGGGTGCTCGGCCTAGGGGACGGCGGCGACGCCGGTCCGACGCTGCTCGCGAGCGCCGACGGGCGCGTGGTGATGCACCTCGGTCACCCCGAGTACGACGGGCCGCGGCTCGGCTTCGAGTGGCGACGCGATCAGGCGGCCGGCCGCACCGACGTCGACCCGCCACGAGGCTACGACCTCGAGGCCGACGCCCCGCTGCGCGGCTGGCACGAGGACTCGGCGGCCTTCAGTCGCGGCTGGCTCGGGTTGCTCGCGACCCCGGGGTGAGGCGGCGCCGACGCTGGCGGCGCCACCCCTCCGCCACCGGTTCGCCAGCTCGCGCCACCACAGATGCGAGTGATTTCATTGGGTTTCGGGTGGCACGGTCGCTGCTGTGTCGGGGCTCATGCCTCACGATGACACCCTCGATCTCCGTGCCGACGCGCTTACCTTCGGGCTCGACGCCCTCGACGACCCCACGCTCCTCGCCCTGCTGCTCGGCCAGGCGCGCGGTGGCCCTGCACCCGAGGTGACCGCCCGAGAGCTCCTAGACGAGGTGGGCGGTCTCTCCGGCCTCGCGCGCTACGGTCCGGCCCGGTTCGTTGAGCAGTCGGGGCTCGGGGTGGCGCGCGCCCTGCGACTCGGTGCGGGACTCGAGCTCGCGCGGCGACTCTCCGACCGAGCGCCGCCGTTCGGGGAGCGGCTCGACTCGCCGGAGCGAGCGGTCGAGTTTTTGACCGGAAAGCTCGGCGCGCTGCTCCACGAGGAGATGTGGGTCCTCTCGCTCGACGCGAGCAACCGCCTTCGCGGGGCGAGACGCGTCGGGCAGGGCGGCCTCCACGCGCTCTCCATCTCACCAGCCGACGTGCTGCGCGCGGCGCTCTGGGATGGAGCGGCCTCGTTCATCCTGGCGCACAACCACCCGAGTGGCCGCCTCGAGGCGTCACGCGAGGACGTCGAGACGACGGTGAGGCTCGGCGTCGTGTCGCTGCAGCTCGGCGTGCCCATGGTGGACCACCTCATCATCACGTCCCGCGGCCACCTGTCCCTCGCCGCGCTCGGCCTCGTCGACCGTGCCTCCGAGGACCCTGCGCCTCGCCGCTCGAAGCGGCGGGGGCGACCCCACGCGACCACGGCTACCCGCCGCGGTGAGGCGCCGGATTAGTTCTTGCGAGCGCGCTGCTCGCTCGCGCCGGATCGCAGAGCGGTCTTGGCCTTCGATCCGCCGTCGTTTCGCAGCTTCGCGAGCGACGGGAGGACGACCGCCTTGGACGGGAGCTTGCGTGACTCGGGCTCGTCTCCAAGCACCGGGTGCAGCCGCGGCGGCGCCGCGGACGCCCAGCGCTTGGCGAGCTCCGGCAGCGCGATCGCCGCCATCTGGTGGAGGTGCGCCGCGTGCGCCTCCGGAGTGTTCCCGCGGTAGCCAAGCACGTGGAAGCTGCCGACGCGCGTGTCGAAGGTCGGCTCGAGCGTGGTGTTGCGGCCGATCGACTTCGCCGCCGCCTTCAGCTTCAGGTGGGCCGGGGCAGGCCCGGTCGCCTTCTCGGCCTTTCGCCCGACCGACGCGAGCAGGAGGTCGGCGCAGCGGCTCGTGCTGGCGTAGGCGATCGGATCGACCTCGGAGTGGGTCATCGTGAAGAGGATCCGATCGTTCGAGGCGGCGTTCGCGGCGCGGAGGAACGACTGCACCCCGAGCTCGGCGAGGCGGCTCTTGTCCTCGTCGCGGAAGCCGGTGTGGATTCCGTCGAACACCATCACCGCGTCGAGCGGGTCGTTCTCGGCGTCGGGGGCTCTTCGCGTCTCGAGGATGCTCTCGATCGCGCCGTAGCCGCCGCTCCACGCCGTGAGCGCCAAGCGCCGCAGCTCCAGGTTTCGGTAACCCTTGTCCGCGAGGCCAGCTTCGACCCGCGTGAGCAGCTTCTCGAAGCGTCCGGGCTCCTTGTACGTGTTCTGGTAGGGACCGGAGCTGATCCCCCAGTTGATGATCGCGACCGCCGCGTTGATCCCAGCGATCTCGACGCTCTCGCGGACGATCTTCACGTCGCCGTGGAAGTGGATGATGAGGTCGTAGCCCCCCTCGCGCGGCTTGAACGTGTTCGGCAGGTGGAGCACGCCGCCGTCGAGCCACACGTGCCCGTCGTGCCCCGCAGGGGTCGTCGAGGCCGCGCTGGTCGCGTCGCTCGCGACCAGACCCTCGACCGCGGCAGCGTCCGCCTTGGCTGCCGATGGCGTGTCCGCGCCGTCGTTCGGCGTCGCGGCTTCGAGGCGGGCGACGAGCGAGCCTTGCGCGACGGCGACCTCCTGCGTCCGGCGGAAGAGCGACGTCCCCACGAGGAGCGAAGCGCACGCGAGCGCTCCCGCGGCCCAGCGGTGCCAGCGCGGTCGTGGTGACTCGGATGCGACGGGCTCGTGCGCGAGGCCCTGCTCTTCGGGTTTGAGGCTGCGGCGAGGCGGGGCCGACTCCTCCAGGGTGACCGCGACGGGCGGAGGGGAGGGGCTCTCGTCGTGGCTCGCGCGGGCCTTCAGGGATTCGGGCGCGATCACGCTCGGCGTCAGGCCCCAACGGTTCGCGTGCTCGAGGCTCCGGCCACCGAGCGAAGGCGGCGCCGCCTGGCCCTCCTCGGCGTCCGTCAGCGGAGACGGCGTGGCGCCAAGCGGCCCGCTGCCGATACGACCCGTGCCCCAGCGGCCGAGGTGGCCGAGCCCACGGTCCGCGACCCGCGCGTCGCCCGACAGGGGGCGCGGGGTCTTTCGACGGACGTTGGGCGGCTGGGCCATGCGGACACCTGAGCCACAGGTAGTTCCATCGGGCCAAAAAACCCGTGTGCTCGCGCGCCACGCCCCGGTCCGAAACGGCCTGGAGCGGACCTCGAAGAATCGATTGATTCCATGGGCATGGGCGTGGGAGGCCACGCGCGGACGCCGCGACCCTCGGCGACGTCAGCGCGCCGCCGCGAGCCGTCGCAGCGCGGCCAGCAGGGCGACGTCGTCGCTCCTGGTCGGGTCCGTCGGCACGTCGTCGAGCGTCAGGATTTCGGGGCGCTTCTTGCCCGTCACGACCTCGCTGGGGGGGGCCTCGTCGGGGGCTCCCGCCTCTTGCTCCAGCGCCCCGTCGAGGTCGCCCTCGCGCACGACCGGGAGCGCCGACTGCGCGTCGTCGTCGTAGCGTACCAGCACGTCCGGTTGCACGCCGCGCGCCTGGATCGGGCGACCGCTCGGCGTGTAGTACCGCATGGTCGTGAGTCGAAGGCCGCTGCTCCCCGGCAGTTCGTAGATCGTCTGCACCGAGCCCTTCCCGAAGGTTGGCGCGCCGACGACCGTGGCTCGCCGGGCGTCCTTCAGCGCCCCGACGAGGAGCTCGGAAGACGAGGCTGAGTACTCGTTTACCAGCGCGACGACCGGCAGGTCGGTCAGCGTCCCTCCGCGGTGAGCTCGCGCCTCCTCCACCACTTTGCCACGATGCCTCATCGAGTAGATCGACCCTCCCTCGAGGAGCTCGTCCGCGACGGCCTCGGCCTGGTCGACAAGGCCGCCCGGGTTGTTCCGCAGGTCCAGCACGATGCCGACGAGCGGCGGCTCGTCGGGGCGCCGCAGCGTGGCGAGGGTCGCGAGCCACTCGCGGTGCGTGTCGGCTTGGAACTGCCTGAGGCGCACGTAACCGACGTTGCCGGTGAGCCGCTTGCCCTCGACGCTGCGGACGTGGACCTCCGCCCGAACCAGCTCGAGCGTCGTCGGCTCGGTGGCGTCCTTCTTCTTCAGGGTTAGTGACACACGGCTCCCCGGGGCGCCGCGCATCGCCCGAACGATGGCCTCCGCTGGCATGCCCGCGAGCGGCTTGCCGTCGACCGCGAGGAGCTCGTCCCCGCTGCGGATCCCCGCGCGCGCCGCCGGCGAGTCCGGGATCGGCGCGAGCACCAGCACGCGCTGCCGACGGAAGTCGACCTCGACCCCGATCCCCCCGAAGGCGCCGCCGGTGTCCTCGTTGAACTGCGCGAACTCGCGTGGCGGGAGGAACGCGGAGTGGGGGTCGAGCTCTGCCACCATGCCCTTGATCGCACCCTCGAGCAGGCGCTGCCGGTCGACCGGATCGACGTAACGATGCTCGACCTGCACCAGCACCCGGGCGAGCTGGGAGAGCGGGGCGTACGGCACCTCCCGTTCGCTCGTCGCGTCGCTGGCGCGCGCCGCGACGGCCCCCCCGAGGAACGCTGCCCCGACGAGCCGAGCCTCCCCGAGCCACCGCTTGCCCTTCGACGCCATGAGGGACAAGGTAGCATCGGACCTCGAAAGGACGCGTCCCCGCGGAGCCCCGCCCGCGCGGTAGCGGGGACACGCGGTTCTCCCTAACGGGATCTCCTTGACAGGCGCGCTGGCTCGGCTAGAGTCCGGCGCCCCAATGGTCTCCAGCACGCAACAAACCGAACGTGTCCGCGCGCGCCAGCACAAGAACGCCGGCAAGCGCCGCAAGCGCCAGATGCGCATGGGAAAGACGACGCCGTCGTTCCCTGTGCACCCGGTTGGGTACGACCCGAACGCCGCTGACGCCAAGCCCGCGAAGAAGGACTGACCGAGGATCACGACCATGGCAACGCACGCCTCAGCCGAGAAGCGCAACCGTCAGCGCATCACCCGCACCGAGCGCAACAACGCTCTCAAGTCGCACGTCCGCAAGGCTCTGAAGCAGGCTCGTGAAGCCGTCGCGCAGGGCTCGAGCGAGGCGGCCGCCCTCGTGAAGAGCGTTCACACGCTCCTCGACAGCGCGGCCTCGAAGAACGTGCTCCCTTCGAAGCGCGCCTCGCGGCTCAAGTCGCGCCTCTCGCTCGCGCTCGCGAAGACCGCGACGTGACCCAGGCCCTCTGCGTCGCCTGAACCGAGGCGGCGCGGACCCTCGGCCCTCCCGGGGCGCTGCTGGCGCCTCGACGAAGCGCCCACCGAGTTTTCGGTGTGGCGCTTTTCCTGCTTTGTCGCCCTGCGCTCGCTCAGTGCGCGAGCGCCCAACTCTTTCCCCACCCGACGTCGACGACCAGCGGAACCGACAGCTCGGCGACCGACTCCATCGCGCGCCGAACCTTCCCGGCCGCTTCGTCGATCGCCCCCTCGGGGACCTCGAAGACGAGCTCATCGTGGACTGTGAGCACCATGCGCGCGCCCGGCACGACCGGCTCGCGCAGCGTCACCATCGCGAGCTTCAAGAGGTCGGCCGCGGTGCCCTGGATGGGCGTGTTCTGTGCGATGCGCTCGGCGTACGACCGCTGCATCGGATTGCCGCTGCGAAGCTCGGGAAGGAGCCGGCGTCGACCGAGCAGCGTTCGGACCTCACCGGTCTCCTGAGCCTCGCGGAGCGTCCCCTCGAGATACTCGCGGACTCCGCGATAGCGCTCGAAGTAGGCGTCGATGAAGCGCTTCGCGTCGGCGCGTGGGATCCCGAGCCGCTTGGCGAGCGCGACGGCGCCCATGCCGTAGATCACGCCGAAGTTCACGGTCTTGCTCTGGGCTCGCATCTCGAAGGTGACCTCGGTCTCGGCGACGTCGAACACCTCCATCGCCGTGCGGACGTGCACGTCCTGCCCGAGCGAGAAGGCCTCGACGAGCACCGGGTCGCGCGAGAGGTGGGCGAGGACACGAAGCTCGATCTGCGAGTAGTCGGCGCTGAGGAGGAGCGCGCCTTCGGGGGCCACGAACGCCTCGCGAATGCGCTTGCCATGCTCCGACCGGACCGGGATGTTCTGGAGGTTCGGCTCGCGCGACGAGATGCGCCCCGTCGCCGCGACGGCCTGCTCCCAGCGCGTGTGAATGCGTCCGGTCTCGCGCAGGACGAGCGTGGGCAGCGTGTCCACGTAGGTGCCCTTCAGCTTTGCGAGCGCGCGGTGCTCGAGGACGAGGCGCGGCAGCGGGTGAGCGTCGGCGATGGCCTCGAGCGCCTCGGCGTCGGTTGAGCGTCCGGTGCGGGTCTTCTTGCCGGCGGGCAGGCCCAGTTCGTCGTAGAGGACCGCCTCGAGCTGCTTCGGCGACGCGAGGTTCAGCTCGTGACCCGCCGCCGCGTACGCTGCTCGCTCGAGCGTCTCGAGCTCGCGTGACAACTCGGCGCCGAGGATGCCGAGCAGCTCCGGAGCGACGAGCACGCCGCGCGATTCCATCTCGGCAAGCACGTCGGCGAGCGGCAGCTCGAGACCGTCGTGGAGCTTAGAGAGCCCTGCCTCGACAAGCCGCGGGCGCATCGATGCGGCGAGTCCGAGGACCGACTCGACGAGGCTCCCGGCGTGCGGCGCGACCGCGTCCACTTCGAGCTCGTCGACGCCGTACTTCGGACCACGCGCACCCCGCTCTGCCTTGGGCAGGCTCACGAGCTCGCGCCCCAGCTCGCGGCGCACGAGCTGGTCGAGCGCGTGGCTCGCCTCGGGATCGAGCAGGTAGCCTGCGAGCACCGCGTCGAAGCCGACCCCCGTGATGGGGAGCCCATACCGCGCGAGCAGCACCTGGGTGAACTTCACGTCGTGTCCGAGCTTCGCGACCGACGGATCGACGAGCAGCGGACCCAGGACTCGGCGGACCTCATCGAGCGGAAGCTGCTTCGGAGCCGTGAGCGTTCGATGGCCGAGCGGCACGTAGCAGGGAGCGTCGTCGCGAACCGCCAGCGCGAGACCCGTGAGGACGGTGCGCATCGGTTCAACGCCCGGCGCGACCGCGGCGACGGCCAGCTGCCCTGCGGCTCGAGCCTCCCTCGCGAGGGCTTCAAGCGCGTCGAGGTCGAGCACAGTCGTCACCGGCGCAGGCGTGCTGCGCGGCGTCGCGGTCGCGGAGGCCTCGTGAGGGGCTGGCGTGTTCGGGCTCGCGACGACGTCCTCTCGGGGCAGTCCCTCGAGCAACCGCTGAAAGTGTAGCTCGGTGAAGAGGGCCCGCAGGCGCGTGACGTCCGGACGGCCGAAGCGTAGCGCGTCGACGTCGATCGCCACGTCGACGTCGTCGCGCAGCTCGACGAGGCGGTACGCGAGCTCGACGGCGGCGACGCTGTCTTCGAGGGATTTTCGCAGCTTGGGCTTCTCGACCTCGCTCGCGCGCGCCATCACCTCGCTCACCGACCCGAAGCGCGCGAGCAGCTGCGCCGCCGTCTTTGGCCCGACGCCAGGGACGCCCGGCACGTTGTCGGAGGTGTCACCGACGAGCGCCAGGAGGTCCCGCACGCGCGAAGGCGCGACGCCGAACTTCTCATGCACCTCGGGGGGGCCGTACACCTTGCTGCGCATCGCGTCCCACACCACGACGCGGTCGCCGTCCACGAGCTGATAGAGATCCTTGTCGCTCGACGCGATCACGACGCGCAGCCCCGCCGCGCGCGCCTGCTTCACCAGCGTCGCGATCACGTCGTCGGCCTCGAATCCGTCGCGCTGAAAGACCGGGACTCGATAAGCCTCGAAGAGCTCGCGGCAACGCGCCATTTGCACCACGAGGTCCTCCGGGGCGGGGGGGCGATGCGCCTTGTAGTCTGGAGAGAGCTGTCCGCGAAACCCGCGGCCGCGACTGTCCATCGTCACCGCGAGCAGGGCCGGGCGCTGCGCGTCGAGCATGCGATGGAACATGTTCATCGTTCCGAGCGTCGCGTTCGTCGGCTCGCCGTTCGGGGCCGTGAGCGGGGGCAGCGCGTGGTAGGCGCGGAAGACGAAGTTCGAGAGGTCGAGGACATAGAGGACATCCTCTGCTCCCGCACGAGGCAACGTGCTCGACGGCTCTTTGCTCATGATGCCGCGGGCATAGCACGGGGTCTCGACGTCAGCGCCGCTCTTTGAGCTTCGCCTCGAGCGCGCTCGTCACATGTTCCACGACCGCTCCGATCCCCGGGATCGCGCGCTCGGCCGTGGGCTCGAGCAGCGGCTCGATCCATTCGACGCGCCCGCTTGCGAACAGCGCCCCGACGAAGCGCTCGAGCGCACGCACATCGCGCGAGTCGAGCTCCGCGTGCGCGGGCTGTCCTGCGAGATACGCGCAGGCCGCGCCTACCGCGCCGGGGCCGGCCTGTGGCCTGCCGATGTACGCCGTCATGGCGCAGTGCAGGCTCACGTGCAGCGCGTTCCGATGTGCGGCGACGTACCCGAGGTCACGCCGGGCTCGCGCGTCCGCGAGGTGGCGCGCCAAGGCCTCGAGCCGCCCGCCTGCTTCGGCGATGAGCGCCGCCACGAGCGCTACGTCGGGGGTTTTCGCATGACCGACGAGCGGCTCGAGCCGCGCAGCAGCGTCGTCTGCGCGACCGAGATCCACGAGCGCTTCGCATGCGCCGAGCGTCGCTTCGATGTCGCCGGGGTGGTCCGCGAGCAAGGCCTCGAACCTCGTGAGCGCGGCCTCCGCGTCTCCGCGGAGGAACTCGACCGTCGCGAGGCGCAACTGTCCCACGTGTCCCGTCGCGCCGATGACGAAGCGCTGCGAGCCTGGGCGCCCTGCCCACCCGAGGCACGCCCGATACGCGAGATCGGCCGCCATGAGCTCGCTCGTCCGCAGAGGTTCGGGACGTAGCGCCCGCTGTTCGTGCGCGCGCCCTCGGAAAAACAGGGCATCGGGCGTCTCGCCTTCGAAGGCAATGGCCTCCGCGACGGTTCGCAGGACCTCGTCGGCATCGCCCCGCTGAAACAGAAGCAGGCAGCGCGCCGCGAGGAGCCGCCCGGTCGATCGCAGCGTCGCGGGGCTTGCTCGTCGTACGAGCTGCCAGCCCTCGTCGGCCACCGCGAAGGCCCGCTCTTGCTCGCCCGCCGCGACGAGCTCGTGCGCGAGGTAGCCGTGGACTGTGAAGTCGTCGGGCTCGAGGGCGAGCCGCCGCTCGAGGAGGCGCGTGTTCCTGTCCTGCTTGCCGCGCTCCGCACGCAAGGATGGGACCGCTCCGTAGTGGACGATGTTCGCACCCGTATCGAACGTTGCTCCGCCCTGACGTACGAGCCAGGCGCGGACGCTCTCGTGGACGATCCCCTCGAAGGCGAGATCCGCGGTCCTCCGAAAGAGCCTCGGCAGCGGCATCGGCTCGCCGAGGCGAGCCCTGCCGGACAAGACATCGATCGTGCTCGCGTCGAGGCTCGACGCGTCATGCAGCGTCAGCATTCCGCAAGAGGCGCGCGCACCCTCGAGCGTCTGCGCGATGCGCGCCTCACCGCCAGGAGCGAGCCGTTCGTCGGCGTCGAGGACCAGCACCCAGTCGCTCGTCGCGGCGCGAATGCCGGCGTTCCGCGCGGCCGCGAAGTCATCGCACCAGGCAAATTCCACGATTCGAGCGCCGCGCGCCTCGGCACACGCCACGGTGCCGTCACGGCTCCCAGTGTCGACGACGACGCGCTCCGCGCACAGCTCGGCGACCGAGTCCAGGCAGCCGGGGAGCCTCTGCTCTTCGTCTCGGACGATCATGCAGAGCGCCACTGACGGCAGGCTCATGGGGCGGCTCCGGACTCCTCTAGGTTGACGGGCTTCGCAGGCGTCGCTCGTCCGCCACCGCTTCCGCCGTAGGCCTCGTCGTCGATCGGTCGGCGCTTCGCCCGTCGCGCCGGCAGCTCCTCGTTCGGCTGTTCGCCTTCGGGGCCGAGCGGCGACACCGCCGGCTCGACGGGCCAGGGGCTCTCGCTCGACGAGCCGGAGCACGCGCACACGGTCATGAGAGCCGCCGCGAAGAACGTCGCCCCAACCGAAGATCGCATGACGGGGACCCTACAACGGAACGTCCTCTCCGCGGGCTCGATTCCGCCTCGCGACGCCCGCGGCGCATCGTGCGGCGAGCGCGCTTCCGGGTGGCGATTCATGGGGTGTAAGCGTAGCCTGACGGCCGTTATGGAGTTCCTGATCACGTCGCGGCAGAGTCGTCCAGGAGACGACCCGATCTTCTCGCTCAACGCCGAGGCCACGGCTCGCGCCAAGGCTGGCGAGGACATCGTGAACGCCACGATCGGCGCGCTCCTTTCCGACGACCGCGCGCTCGCGATCATGCCCACGGTTGCCGAGACCCTGTCGACGTTGCCATTTTCGGCCGTCGCGTCGTACGCGCCCATCCCCGGCCGGGAGGACTATCGCAAGGCGATCGCGGCCGACCTGCTCGCCGGCTTCGGGCTCGCGGACCAGGCGGCCTGCGTCGCGACGCCAGGTGGAACCGGGGCCTTGCGCATTGCGTTCGACGATTTCCTCGAGCCCGGTCAAGTCGCCCTGACGAGCTCGTACTTCTGGGCGCCCTACCGCACGATCGCCGAGGAGTCTGGGCGCGACCTCACGACCTTCGAGATGTTCGACGGAGTCGGCCGCTTCAACGTCGAGGCCTTCGATCAAAAGCTCGACGAGCTGATGGGCAAGCAGCGCCGCGCGCTCGTGCTCCTTAACACGCCTTGCCACAACCCGACTGGATACTCCCTCGATCAGGCCGAGCTCGACGCGACCGCCGGCGTTCTCGCGAAGTACGCGGACCGCGGGCCCGTCACGTTGGTGCTCGACGTCGCCTATGGCTATTTTCACCCCGAGTCGCTCGATCGCTGCATCGCGACCTTCGCGAAGCTCGCTGGGCGCGTCTTGGTCCTCTTCGCTTGGTCGGGCTCGAAGGCCTTTGCGCTCTACGGTCAGCGAATCGGGGCTCTCGTGGCGCTCTGTCCCGAGCCCGAGCAACGGCAGCGCATCACCAATGCCATCACCTACTCGTGCCGTGGGATCTGGTCGAACTGCAACGCTGGTGGCATGGCGGCGGTCGCCCGCCTGCTCGCAGACGAGACCCTGCACGCTCGCGTCCTCGCCGAGCGCGCCGAGCTCGTGGCGCTCCTCGCGAAGCGCGTCGACTTCTGGAACGAGCACGCCGCTGCCGCAGGGCTCCGTTACCCGCGCTACGATGGCGGCTTCTTCACCACGGTCTACAGCGCCGATCCCAAGAAGACGTCACGCGCACTCACGGAGCGCGGCGTGTTCCTCGTTCCGACGGCCGGCGCCGTTCGCGTCGCGGTGTGCGCCGTGAACGAGCAGCAAATCGCGCGTATCGTCGAAGCCCTTCGCGCGGTCGGGGCGTGACGAGCACGCGACCATGACGAACGCAAACGCGCGCGCGCCGTGGCCTCTGCTCGCGGCGCTCTCGTTCGTCGTGGGCTGTGGCGGTGGCGCGCCGCTCCTCCATGGCGTCCAGGTGATCCCGCGCAACACCGTTACCTTCGGCGCGGGCTTTTCCGGCGCGGTGCTCCCCCTGGAGGCGCGCGGGCAGGGTGACGCGTCCGATCGGCAGCGAATCGAGACGGCGGCGGTGTCGCCCGGCCTCGCGCCTTGGGTCGGTGCGCGGCTTGGGGTCGGGGCGGGCTACGATCTTGGCCTGACTTACACCGGCCGGCTCGCGCGCTTCGACGCGCGCCGTGTGTTCCCGCTCTCGCCGTCGATCGATCTGTCGCTCGGCCTCGGAGCCTCCGGCGTGCTGCCGCGCCGGATCGACTCGGTCGGTGTCAACGTGAGCGGCTTCGGCGGCGATCTCCCGCTCCTCGTCGGCTGGCGAAGCGCGGGCGATATCTACGCGGTGTGGCTGGGCGCGCGCGGCGGCGGCGAGGCCCTGCGTGGGCAGCGCGACCTCGCGACGTCGAGCCCGGTCGGCGTCGACCCTGGAGTCGAGCCTGTCACGGGGTGGAGAGCCTACGCGGGCGGTCTCCTCGGGCTTCGCGTCGGTTTTCGGCACGTCCACGCGCTCCTTGAGCTCGACGCGTCGATGCAGTGGGTCGGGGCCGAGCTCGGCGCGCGCCACGTGACATTGCAGGCCTTTACGCTTGCGCCCGGCGGCGCACTCGTCGCGAGGTTTTGAGCCGTGTCGGGGATCGCGCTCCTCCTCAATCCGCACGCCAAGCAGCACGGTCGTGACCCCTCGCTCGCCGATCGCCTGGCGCGCGTCCTCGGTGACGAAGGCGTCGTGCGACCCGTGGCCACCTACGAGCAGCTCCACGCCGTCGTCGAGGAGCTCGCGGCCCGCTCGGTCGATGTCGTCGCGATCGCGGGCGGGGATGGGACGAACCACGCGGTCTTGACGCGAGTCGCGCGCGTCTACGGAGCAAGGCCGCTGCCGCTCGTCGCGCTCCTGCGCGGCGGCACCATGAACACCACTGCGAATTCGTTCGGGATCCCGCGTCGCCGCCCTGAGGTCCTCCTCGCCCGAGTGAAGCGCGCCTACGCCGAGCGTGCCCTCGTCCCGATGCGCTTCGTCGAACCGCACCTCCTTCGCGTCGCCGATCGCTTCGGCTTCATTTTCGGCACCGGCGCCATTTACGGCTTCATCGCCGAGTACAACCGTCGCCCGGTGCGGAGCGCGGCGTGGGCGGCGCAGGTCCTCGGCACCGCGATCGTGTCGTCCGTGGTCGGGGGTGAGACGGTCCGCCGCGTCGCGCAGCGCTGGGAGGGTTCGGTCCGCTTCGACGACGGGACGGCGTTTCCCGAGCGCGATTACCTCACCGTCGGGGCATCGACCTGCGGTCAGATAGGCCTCGGCTTCAAGCCGTTCTACCGCAGCCACGAGCGCGCCGAGCACGTCCATGTCTTGGGGATCCACTGCACGCCGGGCAACTTCATCCGCGGCTTGCCCAAGGTGTGGCGCGGCCTCCCGCAGGGCGGTGAGCGCACCTACGAGAAGCTCTGTCGCGGCGCGACCCTCGTCCCGCGCTTCGACGAGGTCCCGTTCATGATCGACGGCGACGTCTACGTGCACCAGGGCGAGCTCGAGGTCGGATGCGGCCCGCGCGTCCGCATCCTCGCGTACTGACCCGGGGCTCGGTGCGGCGGGCAGCCTCGCGGCGGCACCTCACGCGTTCAAGCCACGACTTCGGACGGACCTCGAGCGAATCGAGGACCGCCCGTCAGTCGACGAGGCGGCCCCCGAGGCCGACGATCGCGCCTTCGGCGTCCTTTCGATAGGCGTCGTCCGGCGAGGCGAACTTGAGGTAGTCGCGGAACGCCTTGATCGCGCGCTCCTTGTTCTTCGCTCGCAGTACCTCGCCGAGGTGGTAGTTCGCGTCGGCGAACCACGCGGGCGGGACGGTGAGCTTCCTCTCGACCATGACCTTCGCGGCGCCGTCTGAGGCCTTCTCGAGGTGCTCAGCGGCCTCGTCCTTGCTGCCCTTCGTCAGGAGCAGCTTCGCGAGGCGGTAGTGCCACTCGGGCACGCTGTGACCCGCGACGGCCATACGCCACGCCTCCTCGGCCTTGTTCTGTTCCGTCAGCTCGCCGTAGCAGATCGCCATGGCTGCGTAGGCCTCGAAGCGCAGCGGGGCCTTCTCGACCGCGAGCGTCAGATCGATCAGCGCCTCGTTCACCTTGCCCTTTCGCTGGAGGAGCACACCACGCTGCCAGTATGCGTCGGCGAGCGTCGCATCGAGGTCGAGCGCGGCGCCGATCGCCTTCTCGGCCTCGGCCTGCTGGTTCGCCTCGCTCGCGGCCCAGCCGAGGTAGAGCTGGTAGTCTGCGCGGTTTGCATCGCTGCGAGACGCGGTGCGGAGGTACGCGAGCGCTTTGTTGGCGTCGCCCTCGTCGAGGTACGCGCGTCCAAGGAAGTAGTTCACGTCTGGGCTCGTACGACGCTTCGAGTAGACCTCCTCGAGGTGCTTCACGGCCTCACGCGACTGCCCATTCAGCACTTGCGTCGAGCCGACGCGGAGCTTCAAGTCGATGTCGTTGGGCGCCTTCGCGAGCGCGTCCTGGTACATCTTTAGCGCCTCTTCGGTCTTGCCCGTCTCGGAGAACCACAGGCCCCACTCGAGCGCGAGCCCCGGGTAGTTGGTGTCGACCGCGGCGACCTGCTCGAAGCGCTTCTTCGCGTCGTCGTACTCGCGCGCGCGGCGATGCGTGATACCGAGCTTGAACATCGGCGCGAGGTTCTTGTCGTCGATCGCGAGGGCTTTGCCGAACTCGTCACTCGCCTCGTTGAGCCGCGCCGACGACAGGGCGACGTCGCCCTTCGCCATGTGCAACTCGAAGTTATCGGGGAGCTTCTTCGCCGCTTCGTCGAGAACCTTCGCGGCGTCGTCGTTCTTGTTGCGGCTTGCGAGTAAATCTGCGAGCGCGACGTAAGCGCGCACGACACCGGGAGCTTTGCCGCCCTGCTCGATCGCCTTGCGGTAGACCTTCTCGGCGTCGTCTCGCTTGCCCAGCATGATGTACGCGCGGCCGAGCCAGTAGCCGACGAGCGGATCCGGCGCCTTGGTGTCGAGAGCCTGAAGGTCGGCGAGGGCTTCCTTCACGAGCTCCTGGCCGATCTTCACCTTCGCGATGCCGATGGCCGCAGCGAGGCTGTTCGGGTTCGTGCTGCGTGCCGCCTCGAAGCGCGCGAGCGCATCGGCGAATCGGCCTGCCTCGTAGAGCAGCTCGCCGTTGCCGACGAGCGCCTCCTCCGACTGCGAGTCGAGCTTCACCGCATCGCCGAAGGCCTTCTCGGCCGCCGTGAGCTGCGAATGTCGGAGGTGAAGGTATCCGAGCATGTTGTACGCGCGTACGAGCTCGGTCGTGCTGGCGGCTGCGCGGATCGGCCCTTTCGCGAGGATCTCGTCGACGAGCGCCTTCGCCTTGGCCTCGGTCGAGTCTTTCATCCATTGCGTCGACGCCACGAGCAGGCGTGCGCTCGCGTGTGTGGGCGAGGCCTTGAGCGCGAGCTCGC
Organism: Deltaproteobacteria bacterium; assembly: GCA_016875405.1. GTDB lineage: Bacteria > Myxococcota_A > Polyangia > Polyangiales > Polyangiaceae > SYFR01. The sequence continues at coordinate 73,542 of VGRJ01000011.1, forward strand.
CTTGCGCCACCGCGTCGGCTTCCTTTCCCGCGAGGAGCAGCGCGCGGGCGAGGCCGTGGTGCGTTCTTCCGCTCTTGTCCCGGGCGACCGCCGCCGTCCAGCGCTTGAGGGCGGCCTCGCTATTCTTCGCGGCGAGCGCGACCTCACCTGCGAGCACCAGCACGTCGAGGTCGTCGCCTGCCAGGTCGACGGCTTCGTCCGCGAGGGCAAGCGCCTCCTCGAGCTTGCCCTCGGACGCCGCGCGCCCGGCGAGCCCAGCCTTGCGGAGCGGGCCTTCGTCGCGCGCACCGACTCCGTCAACCAGGGTCTTCGCGACGGCGTCGAGCTCGCTGTGTTTGCCGAAGCGTAGGGAGTGCGAGAAGCCGAGGATGGCGGTGTAGTTTGCGACCGGACCGAAGCGCTGTTGACTCTCCTGCTGCGTCCTCGCCTGGTTCACCAGGGCTTGGGATTCGGCGGCGGTGTCCTTGCCGAGCGTCTCCCGAGCGGTGGACTTCAGGTTCGCGAGCTGCTCCTCGAAGCCCTTTTTGTTGAGGGCGTCGGTGATCGCGAAGTAGCCGTAGGGACCGGCCGGCGTCAGCGTGAGCGCGCCGCCCGCGAGCGCGAGCGCGGGCAACACGATGAGCGCGATGCGGAGGCCGTTGCGCTTCTTCTTCACCTTGACGGCGGGCGCGTCGTCGCCGACGGCGACCTGGGGGCGCTCCGACGACGGCGGAGCGTCGAACTCGCGGAGGCTCGGCTTGGCGGGAGGCGGCGGGGGCGGTGCGGGCGGAGGCGGTGGGGCTGGCCCCGTCGCGAAGCCTCCGTTGTCATCGCCCACCGCTCGGCCCGGAGGTGCCACAGGCCGTTCGTCGAAGCCAGCGGGTGCAGGCAGGTCATCGAAGCCAGCGGGCGCAGGCAGGTCGTCGAAGCCAGCGGGTGCAGGCAGGTCGTCGAAGCCAGCGGGTGCAGGCAGGTCGTCGAAGCCAGCGGGTGCGGGCTTCGCCGAGGCGGCCTGCGGGGGTGCAGGCTTTGGCGGCGGCGCCTTCTGCGGAGCATCAGGTGGGGCCAGGTCTGGCTCGACGCCGAGGTCGAGTCCCAGATCCAGCGCGCCGATGGCATCGCCGCCAGGCTGAGGGTCGGGCAGGCCGAGGTCGAGATCGGTGCCAAAGTCGGCTGCAGCAGCCGGGGCCGGCGCGGTACGCGCGGTGAACAGCCCGCGCTTTGCCGGCGGCGGGGCCGGTGCGCCGACCGACTGGGGCTTCGGGGCGGGCGGCGGGCTGGGCGCCGCCGGCGCTGCAGCGCCACCCGTGGTGACCGTCCCGTCTTGCATGACGGTGAAGCTGCTGCCGCACTTCGGGCAGCGCATCTTCATGCCGCTCGCTGGGACGCGCTTCTCTGAGAGGCTATAAGGGGCGCTGCAACTGGGGCACTGTACGTTCAACATGCTGGGCCTGCGCTCGGCGCACCCGTCGACCCTGCCGACGACCGCGCGTGACCGAAGATGGTAGCACCCGGTCTCCTGGCACTGCCGAAAAAGTAGCAGCACCGAAGCCTCTCATGGGCTGCGGATGGGCTGCGGAGCCGCGCATGCGCCAGGCAAGCCCCAGCGAGGCGAGCCGTCGCCTGTCAGGGGAGGAACCTGCCGACGAAGAGCGCCTGGCTTCCGTTCGGAGCGACACGCGTACCGCCGCCGAGGTCGAGCGTGCCCTTGAAGCTGCCGGCGAAGACGACGTTGCCGAGTTTGTCGACCGCGATGCCCTTCACCTCTTGAAAATCGGTGTCGCCGAACCCGAAGCCCCAGTAGCCGTGCGCGTCGTCGTTCGCGAGCTTCACGACAAGTCCGTCGCGGAGCCCCTTGGCCATTAGCGTGGTCTTCGAGTTGATGACCGGCGAGCCCTGGAAGCTCCCGCCGAAGACGGGGAAGCCCGCCGGGTCGACCGCCAGGTCGTTGAGCTCGTCGCTCTGGCCATCGCCGATGCGCACGGCGTGGAGGAGCTTGTCGGTTTTGTCGAAGCGTCCGACGAAGGCGTCGTTGTTCGCGCCGCTTGCGGCGAGCGGCCCGCCGCCGAGGTCGATCGACGTCTTGAACACGCCGCCGACGAGGAGGTCGCCGTTCGTGTGGAACGCGACCGAGTTCACCTGCGACTCGCCCTCGCTGTGGAGCATGCGCTGGAACTTCGTCTTGCCGTCGGAGGCGAAGCGCGCGACCACCGCCTGCTTGATGTC